>JBOGDE010000192.1:0-11010 GCA_050701695.1 Micromonosporaceae bacterium | reverse complement strand
GTACCTGTTCGACCTTGACGGCGGGCCGGGGCCGGTCGTCGGCCGGCGTCCGGTCGGCGCGCCGCCGGCCACCCGCGCCAGAGTCCCGGTCGGGTTGGGTCCGGGCCCGGACCGCGGCGTGTACGCCGAGCCGGTCCCGCAGCAGGTCCGCGGCCTGCAGTCCCACGGTGTGGGGGTCGACCGTGGCCACCAGGTCCAGCCGCAGCACCTGCTGCTGGCCCGGCTCGCCCACCAGTTCCGCCCCGCGTACCCCGGGCAGCTCCCGTACCGCGGTCAGCACCGTGTCGGCGTCGCTGCCGTCCTCCTGACGGGAGCGCCGCGCCGCGGGCTGTTGCTCGTCGTTCCTGCTGGTCATCGTCGGTACGGGCGCCGAGCCCCGTGCCGTCGGCACATCCGGCCGCGGGCTCACCGGCTGATGTTCCGCAACGTCCTGCTGGCGCGCCACCTGCTGCGGCACGGACTGCTGCGACGTCCCCGGGTCCGGACCGGTGCCGGGAGAACCCGCGTCGTCCGGGGCGGCTTCCCGCGGCGCGGCCTCGGGTGGCGCGGCGTCGTGCGGCGCGGCCTCGTGCGGAGCGGCGTCGTGCGGAGCGGCGTCGTGCGGAGCGGCGTCGTGCGGAGCGGCGTCGTGCGGAGCGGCGTTGTGCGGAGCGGCCTCGGCTGCCGCGGGCACATACGGAGCAACCTCGGGTGCCGCGGCCACTTGCGGAGCGGCCTCCTGCGGCGCGGCCTCGGGCGCGACCCCTTGCGGAGCGGCCCCTTGCGGAGCGGCCTCGGCTGCCGTGAGGCCGTGCGACCCGACGCCATACCGCGCGGTGCTGGATGGGCTGGCTTCCTGGGGGTGGGTGCCGTGGAGAACGGCACCGTATTGGCCGGCTTCCCCCGCCCGCGCCGGCGGCGGCGCGAGCACCGCCTGGTCCACGAACGCCGGCGCCGCGCCCATCATCTGGCGCACCTGCACCGGAGTGGCGCCCCTCACCGCCTGACCTGACCCCGGCGAGGGCGCGCCGGAGACCGGCTGCCTTGACACCGCCTCCACCGTCGCCGGCTGGTCCGGCTGCCGTGACGCTTCCTCCGCCGTCACCCGCTGAGCATGCTGCCGCGCCGCCGCTCCCACTGTCGCCGGCTGGCCCGGCTGCCGTGACGCCGCCTCCGATGTGACTGGCTCAGGCTGCCGTGACACTGCTTCCGCTGTCGCCGGCTGGTCAGACTGCCGCGCCGCCTCCGGCGTCACGAGCTGCGGCTGCGGCTGCGGTGCGACCATGCCGGTCGCCGGCTGGCTGGGCTGCGGTGGCGCGGTGGCCGTTGCCGCATGGTCGGAACGCCGTGCCGACGCCACCTCGGCGGCCGGCCCCGGCGGGGAGTCCACCTCCCGTTGCGCGTCGCGGCGCAGCAGCTCCAACCAGCTCGGTGCCGGCGCCGACGGCAGCTCGCCACGCCCAAGCTCGCCACGCCCAAGCCCGTCACGCCCAAGCCCGTCACGCCCAAGCTCGTCATGCCCAAGCCCGTCACGCCCAAGCTCGCCAGGCCCGAACCCGCCACGTCCGAGTTCGCCACGTCCGAGTTCGCCAGGTGCCTGCTTGCTACGTCCCTGCTCACTACGTTCCTGCTCGCCGCCCCGCGGCCCACCGGGCTCGGACCCCGGTCCGGCCGGCCGCACCGCATCATTCGACCGGGAGGGCGCCACATCGACGGCCGGCCTCGCGACCGGGAACGGCGGCGGGTCGGTCCTGGGGTACGGCGCCGCGTAGTGGTCCGTACCCGTCGGCGCCGGTCCCGGACGCCCGTTACCGGTCACCGGCGCACCACCGGCGGCCGGTTCGTCCGGCGGCCGGTTCGCAGGCGCGGCCTGATCCTGTCGCGGCGCGTGAGCCGGCGGCGCGGCCCGATCCTGTCGCGGCGCGTGAGCCGGGGGCGCGGCCCGATCCTGTGGCAGCGGGTGAGCCGGGGGCGCGGTCTGATCCTCTCGCGGTGCCAGCGCCGGCAGCAGTCCCGTCCCCCACCTTGGGAACTCTCCGGTGGGAGCGTCGCCGAGGCCGTACGCCTCCGATGTCGCCGGGGCCGGACCGTCATACCGCGACCGGCCACCGAACACCCCCGCCGGCCCGGCTTCGACCGATACGTCACGCGGGTCCGCGGGAGCCTCAGGTGCCGCCGGGGCGTAGGGCTGCCGCTCCGGGGTGCGGTCGCCGCGGCCATGGGAACGGCCGCCGATCAGGCGTACCACGTTGGTCGGTGGCGGGTCGTCGTCCTCGGCCACCTGGTCGGGCACGGGGCCACGGGCGCCGGGCTGTCCGGAGTCGGCACGGCGCCAGAACTGGTCGGCGAGATGTCCGCGCGCCGGCGGCTCGTCCTCAGGGGAGGTGGCACGCGGCCGGCGCGAATCGGGCCAGACCTGCTCAGGTGGCCACACCGACGCTGGCGAGCCGTCCGGTTCGGGAGGGGACCACGGCGACCTCGCCTCTGGTGCTGGCGGCTCGTACACGTTGCGCTCCTTTGGACCTGAGCAGTCCGCGGCACGTACGGGGGGCGCTGCTCGCACTGAGCGTGGCTGAACGCTCATCCGACACCGGGAGGCTACCGTGGTGTGCGCTTCGTGCGCGAGTGACTGCGTGGCGGAGCGGTGTCAGCAGGCCGGCACCGGCCGCCGATGGCGTGACGCCGGGGCCGAGGAGACGGCGACACCGGCGGGACCGGATAGGCTCGCCTGCGAACCGGTACTCGACGGTAGTACGCCACAGGTGCACGACTTCAGGAGGTGGTCATGACCGGCAGTACGCAGACGGACGGTCGACCGGTCAGGCTGCCGAGATCCGCCCGGCGCAAACAGCTGCTCGCCGCGGCGCAGCAGGTGTTCGTCGCCCGCGGCTACCACGCGACCGCGATGGACGAGATCGCCGAGCAGGCCGGCGTCAGCAAACCGGTCCTCTACCAGCACTTTCCCGGCAAGCTGGAGCTCTACCTGGCGCTGCTGGACACCCACGTGGACGCGCTGATCGCGCGGATCCGCGACGCCATGGACTCCACCACTGACAACAAGGTGCGGGTGCACGCCACCATGCGGGCGTACTACGAGTTCGTGGGCGACGGCGGTGGGGCGTTCCGGCTGGTGTTCGAGTCCGACCTGCGCAACGACGCGGCGGTACGCGAGCGGATCGAGCGGGTGGAACAGGCCTCCATCGACGCGGTCACCGAGACCATCATGAAGGACACCGGAGTGAGCCGGGAACGCGCCGCGCTGCTCGCCGTCGGGCTCACCGGCATGGCGGAGATCACTGCCCGGTACTGGCTCACCGCCGGCAGCACGGTGCCGGTCGACGAGGCGGTGGAGCTGCTCACCACTCTGGCTTGGCGGGGAATCTCCAGCTTCCCGCTGCAGAGTGAGCCGAACGACTAACCTGCGACCAGAGCCGCCGGCTCACCCAGACTTTTCCCGCCCGACGGATACGGCACAGCCTCGTTAAGGAGACATTGTGGAGGTCAAGATCGGGGTGCAGTTCGCGCCTCGCGAGTTGACGCTGGACAGCAACCTGAGCCCCGCCGAGGTGGAGGCAGCGGTGACCGAGGCGCTCGGCAGCGAAGACGGCGTCCTGAGCCTGGTCGACGACAAGGGCCGCCGGGTCCTGGTGCCGGTCGGCAAGATCGCGTACGTGGAGATCGCCGAGCAGTCCACGAGGTCGGTGGGCTTCAGCGCCGGCTGAGCCGCCACCCCGCGTGATCGTGGGCACCGTCACGTCGTGACGGTGCCCACGATGCTGAATCAGCTAGTTGTTGAGGCCGGCGGCGGTCATCCGGGTGGTGTGGGCGCTGGTGATCCGCTTGATCAGCGCCCCCACTCCGGCCAGGTCGCCGGAACCCTCCACCACCAGCATGGTCAACGCGTCCTGTTCGGCGGCCACCCGCTGCGACTGGGTCAGCGCCTCGCCGACCAGCCGGCGGGCCCACAGCGCGAGCCGGTTGGCCACCTTCGGATCCGCCTCGATGGCGGCCCGGATCTCGGCAACGGCGAAGTCGGCGTACCGGGTGTCGTGCAGCACTTCGAGCACCAGGTCGCGGTCCGGGGAGGCCAGGAACCCGGCCACTTCCCGGTAGAAGTCGTCGGCGATGCCCTCGCCCACGTACGCCTTGACCAGCCCCTCCAGCCAGTCCCGCGGCTGGGTCTGCTGGTGGTACGCGGAGAACGCGGCCACGTACGGCCGCATCGCGTGGTCCGGGTCGGCGCCCAGCTCGCGCAGCCGGGCGGTGAGCCGGCCGAGGTGGCCGATCTCGGCGGCCGCCATCTCGCTGAGCACGGTGCGCCGGGCCAGGTCGGGGGCCAGCCGGGCGTCGGCGGCGATGGTGTCGAAGGCGACCAGATGCCCGTACGCCAGAACGCCGAGCAGCTCGACCACGGCTTCGGTCGGCGGTGGCTCGGCGGGCGGCGTGGCGGCGGCGTCAGAGGTGGGTTCGGAGGCTGACTCGGCACTGTGCGTATCGGCGTCGGACACGATGGCAGATTACCGCCCGGTGGTGCCATCGCGCTGTGCCCCCGCCGTCCGCGTACCATAGGTGTCGATGCGGGCGGATCCACCCCCGCAATTCACCGCGGTCCGAGGCGGTGAGACGCCCGCGGCGGCTACGTCCGGCGCGTGCGGCGTACCCCGCCGGCCTGCAGCGCCGACACCAGCGTTGCGCCCGATCGCACAGCCAAGGAGAAGGACATCACACAGCACGACACCACACCCGCCGGCGAGACCGCCGGCACCAGCGACGCCCCTGAGGACGCCGCCGCGCTCGACCACGCCACCGTGGGCGCTCCCGAGGTGGAGACCATCGAGGAGCTGGCGGCCCGCGCCCCGGTCCGTCCGGACAGCCCCACCTTCCGTGAGCTGGGGGCACGCGAGGAGACCGTCGCCGCACTGGAGTCGGTCGGCATCACCCGGGCCTTCGCGATCCAGGAGTACGCGATCCCGGCCGCGCTGCGCGGCAGCGACCTGATCGGCCAGGCCCCCACCGGCACCGGCAAGACACTCGGCTTCGGGGTGCCGATGCTGGAGCACGTCGACGGCCCCGACGAGGGCGCCGACGGCGTACCACAGGCACTGGTCGTGGTCCCCACCCGGGAGCTCTGCCTGCAGGTGGCCCGCGACATCGAACAGGCCGGCAAGCTGCGCAAGATCCGGGTTCTCGCCGTGTACGGCGGGGTGGCGTACGAGCCGCAGACCAACAAGCTCAAGTCCGGCGTCGACCTGGTGGTCGGTACCCCGGGCCGGCTGCTCGACCTGGCCAAGGGCCGGCACCTGCGGCTGGACCGGGTGCGGATCCTGGTGCTGGACGAGGCCGACCGGATGCTCGACCTGGGGTTCGCCGAGGACGTCGAGAAGATCCTCTCGATGCTGCCGGAGCGGCGCCAGACCATGCTGTTCTCGGCCACCATGCCGGATCCGATCGTGCGGATCGCGCGCCGGTTCCTGCACCAGCCGCTGACCATCCACGCCAACCACGCCACCGACACCGGCCCGTCGCCGGACACCGAGCAGTTCGTCTACCGCACCCACCCGTTGAACAAGCTGGAGATGGTGGCGCGGATCCTGCAGGCCAAGGACCGCTCGTTGACGATGGTGTTCTGCCGTACCAAGCGGGCCGCCCAGAAGGTCGCCGACGACCTGGACTTCCGTGGGTTCGCCGCGGCGCCGGTGCACGGCGACCTGGGCCAGGCGGCCCGGGAGCGGGCGCTGCGGGCGTTCCGTACCGGCAAGGTGGACATCCTGGTGGCCACCGACGTGGCGGCTCGGGGACTGGACGTCACCGGTGTCAGCCACGTGATCAACTACGACTGTCCGGATGACGCGGAGACCTACGTGCACCGGATCGGCCGTACCGGCCGGGCGGGCGCGACCGGGGTCGCGGTGACGTTCGTGGACTGGGAGGACCTGCCCCGCTGGAAGCTGATCCACAAGGCGCTCGGGGTGGGCGAGGCGGAGCCGGCGGAGACCTACCACACCTCCGCTCACCTGTACGCGGACCTGCTCATCCCGGAGGGGTCCACGGGCATCCTGCCCAGCGCCCAGCGCACCCGCGCGGGGTTGGAGGCCGAGGAGACCGAGGACATCGACCTGAAGAGCCGGCCCCGCCGGGACAAGGGCCGGGGTCGGGGCGGCCCCCGCGGCGGCCGCGACAGCTCCAAGCGCGGCGGTACCGGTTCCTCGCGCGGCGGTGAGGGACGAAGCGGTGAGGGGCGGGGCGGTGACGGCACCGCCGAGAAGCCGGCGCGCCAGCCGCGTCGCCGTACCCGCCGCAACAGCGATGCCGAGGCCGGGGCCGCGACCGGCGGCACCGCCCCGACCGAAGCGACCGCGGGCGACGCCGCACCCAAGCGCCGCCGGCGACGCCGCCGGGCCGGAGGCACCGGCCCCAGCTCCGAGCAGTCGGAGAGTTGATCAGGCGAAGTCCACTCTGCGGCACGGAAATCGAATCCCCGTGCCGCGGATGGGACACCGCCTGATCAGCTCACTCAGGCAGTAGCTCGGGCACGCTCGGCGGGGGTCATGGGGTCCTCCGTGGGGTGGCGAGCAGCGTGGACAACTCCGCCAGCCGCTCTGGGCGCGCCCAGTAGTAGACCCAGGTGCCGCGGCGCTCGCAGTCGACCAGGCCCGCCTCGCGCAGGATCTTCAGGTGGTGCGAGATGGTCGGCCCGGAAACCTCGAACCCACCGGTCAGGTCGCAGACGCAGACCTCACCACCGGCAGAAGTGATCATCGACAGCAGCCGGAGCCGTACCGGGTCGCCGAGCGCCTTGAACGCCTTCGCGGCGTCGCCCGCCTGCACCGCGTCGAGCGCCCGGTCCACCAGCGGCGTGCAGCACTCCGCGCCGGCCGGCACCACCGCCACCCCCGGCAGCTCCGCCGCCACGGCATGATTCGACATACGTCTAGATTGACAGACGTCTAAACAGGGTGCAAGCTTGGGCCTGATTAGACAACTGTCAATCCAGCGACAGGAGATATCCGTGGAAGAGCTTCCGGTGATCGTGATCGGAGCGGGCCCGGTCGGGCTGGCCGCCGCGGCCCACCTGGCCGAGCGGGACATCGACTTCGTGGTGCTCGAAGCCGGCGCCAGCGCCGGCAGCGCGCTCGCCGAGTGGCGACACGTACGGCTCTTCTCGCCGTGGCGGTACGACATCGACGCCGCCGCCCGCCGCCTGCTGGAGGCCGACGGCTGGGTGGCGCCCGACCCCGACGAGCTGCCCACCAGCGGTGACCTGGTAGCGGAGTACCTGCAGCCGCTGGCGAAGCTGCCCGCCCTCGCCGACCGGATCCGGTACGCCGCCCGCGTCACCGCGATCGGCCGGGCCGGCGTCGACCGGGTCCGCTCCGCCGGGCGCGACGACGCGCCGTACCTGGTCCGGCTCGCCAACGGCGAGGAGCTGACCGCGCGCGCGGTGATCGACGCCTCCGGCACCTGGCGTACCCCGAACGTTCTCGGCGGGTACGGTCTGCCCGCCCACGGCGAGGCCCACGCCGTGGGCGCCGGCGTGGTGGTCGGTCCGCTGCCGGACGTGCTGGGCGCCGACCGGGAACGGTTCGCCGGGCGGCGTACCGCCGTGGTAGGCGCCGGCCACTCCGCCGCCACCACGCTGCTCGAGCTGGCCGAGCTGGCCGGCGCCTCCCCGGTCTGGGTGGTACGCCGCGCCGATCCCGGGCGCAGCTATGGCGGCGGCGAGGCCGACGAGCTGCCCGCCCGCGGTGCGCTCGGCTCCCGGCTCCGCCAGCTGGTACGCGACGGCCGCGTCGAGGTGGTCACCGGCTTCCCGGTGAAGCGAATCGAACTGGACTCCGACGGCCGGGCGGTCCTGGTCAGCGACGAACAACGGGACACCGGCGAGCAACGGGGCAACGGCGAACGGCCGGGCACCGGTGAGCGGCGGGTCACCGCCGATGTGGTGGTCAACGCCACCGGATTTCGGCCCGACCACACCGTCGCCTCGGAGCTGCGGCTCGACCTCGACCCGATCCTGGGTGCCACCCGCGCCCTGGCGCCGCTGATCGACCCGAACCTGCACTCCTGCGGCACAGTGCCGCCGCACGGGGTCGACGAGCTGACCCACCCGGATCCCGGCTACTACGCCGTCGGCGTCAAGTCGTACGGCCACGCCCCCACGTTCCTGCTCACCACCGGGTACGAACAGGTCCGCTCCGTGGTCGCCGCCCTGGCCGGAGACTGGCAGGCCGCCCGTCAGGTGGAGCTGGCGCTGCCTGAGACCGGCGTCTGCTCCTCCAGCCTGGTGTACGGCGAGCCCGAGGCCGACGACTGCTGCGGCACCCCAGCCGGCACCGCATCAGATAGCACCGCATCAGACGACACCGCACCAGCCGGCCGCGGTCTGGCCACCGGCCTGCCCGCACTCCCCGTCCTCGAATCCACCCGGGGAGGCGGCTGCTGCGGCTGACCGCCACCGGCGAACACCGCCGCCCCGGAACACCGCCGGCCACCCACACCCGTGGGTGGGCGGCGGGCGGTTGGTACCGTCGGCGCGTGACCAGCTCGGACCCGGACGCGTACTGGCGGCGCCCCGCCGAGGGTGAGGCCCCACCTCCGCCACCGGAGCCGCCCGCGCCTGCGCCGGAACCGACGTATCCGGGGCCGCCGCCCAGCACTCCCCCGCCCCGTGGTTGGCGTACCCCCGCCGTGGCCGAGCCACCCCAGCCGCGGCGACCACCGGAGCAGGACCACCCCGCGCTGGACACCGCCGAGCAGGAGGCGACCAGGTTCACGTACGGCGTCGGGATGCTCGCCGGGGTGGTCGTGTTGATCCTGATGATCGTGCTCTGCGCGCGCCTGGTCGGCTGACCAGCCCGGTAGCGGCGGCCCCACCAGGTGGACGGAGCGGTGTCAGGACGCGCGGGGGCCGTGGGCGACGCAGGTGGCGTGCCAGCCTGTGGGGAGCACCTGCACCTTCATCCGGCGCCGGCAGTACCCGCAGAAGCGCGGCGGTTCCAGGTCGCGGGCTCGCGTACACCCGGAATGGTCTTCGGTGAGCGCACCGCCGCAGCGGTCGCACCAGAGCGGCTCCACGACGCTACAGCGTCGCGTTGAGCGCCTTGACCGGCATCTTCAGCTCGTCGAGAAGCTCCAGGTCGGCGCTGGCGGGGCGCCCCAGCGTGGTGAGGTAGTTGCCGACGATCACCGCGTTGATGCCGCCGAGCAGCCCGTCGCGGGTGCCGAGGTCGCCGAGCGTGATCTCGCGGCCGCCGGCGTAGCGGAGGATGGTCTTCGGGAGCGCGAGCCGGAAGGCGGCGATGGCGCGCAGTGCGTCCCGGGGCTCCACCAGCGGCAGGTCACCGAGCGGGGTGCCGGGGCGCGGGTTGATGAAGTTGAGCGGCACCTCGTGGGGCTGCAGCTCGGCGAGCTGGCCGGCGAACTCGGCACGCTGCTCCAGGCTCTCCCCCAGCCCCAGGATGCCGCCGCAGCAGACCTCCATGCCGGAGTCCCGCACCATCCGCAGGGTGTCCCAGCGCTCCTCCCAGGAGTGCGTCGTCACGACCTGTGGAAAGTGCGAGCGTGCGGTCTCCAGGTTGTGGTTGTAGCGGTGTACGCCCATCGCAACCAGGTCGTCGACCTGCTCCTGGGTGAGCATCCCGATCGAGGCGGCGACGTTGATGTCGACGGCTTCCCTGATCGCCTTCACGCCTTCGCGCAGCTGCGTCATCATGCGCTCGTCGGGGCCGCGTACCGCCGCCACGATGCAGAACTCGCTGGCGCCGGTGGCCGCGGTCTGCTTCGCCGCCTCGACCAGCTCGGGGATGTTCAGCCAGACCGACCGTACGGGCGAGGAGAACAGCCCGGACTGGGAGCAGAAGTGGCAGTCCTCTGGGCAGCCGCCGGTCTTCAGCGAGACGATCCCCTCGACCTCGACGTCGGGGCCGCACCAGCGCATCCGTACCTCGTGGGCCAGCGCGAGCAGCTCTTCGAGCTGGTCGTCGGGCAGCTGCAGCACCTCCAGAACGCCCGCGGCGTCGAGCCCACGTCCCTCCTCGAGCACCTGCTGCCGGGCGCGGGTGAGGATGTCAGCCACGGTTGCCTCCTGTTGCGACGTGCGATGGTGCCGACGTGCGATTGTGCCGACCCTACAAGACGGGGAGTGGGTAGTCTCCAAGCCGGCACGGTGGCAGACACCACGGTGGCGGAGGTGAAAAGGTGACCGACTGGGTGACCCGGCTACGGCGCAAGGCAGAGCTGCGGCGGCGCGCCGGTCTGGCCCGAAATCTCCGGGTACGCGGTCCCGCCGACCCGGTGATCGACCTCGCCGGCAACGACTACCTCGGCCTGTCGCGGCACCCCGCGGTGGTCGCCGCCGCCACCCGGGCGCTGCGCGACTACGGCCTCGGCGCCACCGGCTCCCGGCTGGTACGCGGCACCACCGACGCCCACGCCGCACTGGAGTCCGAGCTGGCCGCGCTGACGGGCTGGCCGGCCGCGCTGGTCTACTCCTCGGGCTACCTGGCCAACCTGGGCGCGCTGCGGGCGCTGGCCGGGCCGCGTACCACGATCCTCAGCGACGCCCACGCCCACGCCTCACTGATCGACGGCTGCCGGGCGACCCGGGCCGAGACCGTGGTGCTGCCGCACGCCTCGGTGCCGGCCGTCCGCGATGCGCTCGGTGCCGCGACCGGCAGCGCCGTGGTGGTCACCGAGTCGGTGTTCTCCGTCGACGGTGACCTGGCACCGCTGGCCGAGCTGCACGCCGCCTGCCTGGAGCACGATGCGCTGCTGCTGGTCGACGACGCGCACGCGCTGGGCGTACTGGGGCCGCGCGGCGCCGGCGGGGTGGCGGCGGCGGGGCTGGCGGGCGCCACCAACCTGGTGGTCACCGCGACCCTGTCCAAGGCGGTCGGCGCGGCCGGTGGGGTGGTGGCCGGGCCGGCCGAGCTGATCGCGCACCTGGTCGACACCGGGCGTACGTTCATCTACGACACCGCGCTGCCGCCGGCGGTCGCCGCCGGCGCGCGGGCCGGGCTGGCGCTGCTGCGC
>JBOGDE010000191.1:0-11043 GCA_050701695.1 Micromonosporaceae bacterium | reverse complement strand
GCCCGGGCGCGACCGGCGACGCCGTGACCAGCGACGAGGGTCGGGGGCAGAGCGTGGCCGGGGGGCCGGGAGTGGTGCGGGCCGAGGTGACGGGCGCGCCGCTGGACGTGGCCGCACACGAGCAGCTGGTGTCGCTGCGTACCGCGGGCGCCGTGGTGAGCTTCGCCGGGGTGGTACGCGACCACGACCACGGGCGGCCCGTCGCCTCACTCGACTACGAGGGTCATCCGGGGGCGACCGCCGTGCTGCGCGAGGTGGCGGAGGAGATCGCCGCCGAACCGGGGGTGCAGGCGGTCGCGGTGAGCCACCGGATCGGGGCGCTCGACATCGGTGACGTCGCGCTGGCGGCGGCGGTGGCGTGCGCCCACCGGGGCGAGGCGTTCGAGGCGTGCCGCCGGCTGGTCGACGAGGTGAAGGCGCGGCTGCCGATCTGGAAGCACCAGGTCTTCACCGACGGCACCGACGAATGGGTCAACTGCCCCTGATCGACTCGCCGGGCAGGAGAAACTGCTCTGATCGGCTCGCCGGGCAGGGGAAACTGCCCCTGACCGGCCCGCCGGGTCCCGCACACTGGAGTCCATGAGCGACCCGATCGGCACGCTCTTCGGCTTCGTCATGACGCAGGTCGCGTACGTCGCGGTGCGGCTCGGCGTACCGGACCTGCTGGCCGACTCCGCGATGACCAGCGACGCACTCGCCGGCGCCACCGGGGCACACCCGCCGTCGCTGCACCGGCTGCTGCGGGCGATGGCGACCCTCGGGTACGTCACCGAGACCGAACCGGGCCGGTTCGCGCTGGCGCCCGGCGGGGAGCTGCTGCGCGACGGCGTACCGGGGTCGCTGCGGCAGGCGCTGCTGCTGTTCGCCGGCGAGGAGACCTGGCGTAGCTGGGGTGAGCTGGAGTACAGCATCCGCACCGGCCGGCCGGCCTTCGACCGGCTGTACGGCATGCCCTGCTTCGACTACCTCGCCCGGCACCCGGGCAAAGCCGAGGTGTTCCACCGTGCGATGGCCAAGCACACCCGCGACAACGCGCCCGCGATCGTCGCCGGGTACGACTGGTCCGGGCTCGGCACCCTGGTCGATGTCGGCGGGGGCGACGGCACCCTGCTCGCCGCGATCCTGGCAGCCACCCCGACCCTGCGGGGCGTCCTGTACGACCAGCCCGCGGCGCTCACCGCGGCTCCGGCGGTGCTCGACGGCGCGGGTGTGGCCGATCGGTGCGAGATCGTGGCGGGTGACTTCTTCACCAGCGTGCCGGTCGGCGGCGGCGCGTACCTGATCAAGAGCGTGATCCACGACTGGGACGACGAGCGTGCGGTCCGGGTGCTGCGTACCGTCGCGGACGCCGGTGGCACGGTGCTGGTGGTCGAGCCGGTGCTGCCGCCCGGGGTCGCCGGTCCCGAGCCCCTGCTACTGGCGATCAGCGACCTCAACATGTTGGCGCAGGTCGGCGGCCGGGAGCGTACCGAGGCGGAGTTCGGCGCCCTGTTCGCCGCCGCCGGTCTCACGCTGCGGGCCTGCCACCCCGCCGGGCACTTCCAGATCCTGGAGGCCGGATGAGGTTCCGACCCGGGTAGGTCGACGGACGGTCCGTGCCGTGTCAGCCTCGGAGACATGGTGCCGCCGGTACAGCCACTCGCCGAGATCCCGGGTCCGCCCGGCAACGGGTTCCTCGGCAGTGCGGCGCGGTTCCAGAAGGATCTGCTGGGGACGCTCACCGACGGTCACCGGGAGTACGGCGATCTGGTGCGCTACGAGGTGCTGCCCGGCATCCCACGGCTCGGCGTGACCCTGGTCGTGGCGCACCACCCGGACGACGTACGCACCGTGCTGACCCAGACCGAGCGCGGCCTGTCCAAGGACACCCTCGGGTTCCGGGTGTTGGCCGAGATGCTCGGGCGCGGGCTGCTCACCACCGAGGGCGCGACCTGGAAACGGCAACGCCGTACCGTCCAGCCGCTGTTCACGCCGCGCACCATCAACCGGTACGCCGAGCTGATGGCCGCCGAAGCCACCCGCCTCGACCTCCCTGACGGGGACTTCGACCTCGACCTGGCGATGCGCCGCTACACGCTGCGGGTGGTCGGGCGGGCGCTGTTCAGCGAGGACATCGACGACACCGTGCCGGCGCTGCACAAGCTGGTGCCGGAGCTGTCCGACATCACGGTCCGGCGTACCTTCCAACCGTTCCGGGTGCCGCTGAACGTCCCGACTCCCCGCAACCTGGCCGCCCGCCGGGTGCTCCGCCAGCAGGACGCCATCGTCCGCCGCATCCTGACCGGCGCCGCAGCAGGGGCCGGAGTCGAAGCCGAAGCCGCAGCCAGAGGGGCCGGGACCGATGATCTGCTCACGCGGTTGCGGGCGGCGCGGGATCCGGAGACCGGGGAGCCGCTGTCGGCGGAGGAGATCCGGGACCAGGTCCTGGTGTTCCTGCTGGCCGGGCACGAGACCACCGCGGTCGCGCTCACCGCGACGTTGCACCTGCTCGGCAACCACCCGGACGAACAGGACAAGATCGCCGCCGAGCTGGCCGAGGCGCTCGCCGGCCGTCCCGCGCCGTCGCCGGAAGACCTTCCCCGGCTGGTACGCACCCGCGCCGCCCTGTGCGAGGCGATGCGGCTCTACCCGCCGGCGTACCTGACCGAGCGGGTCACCGCCACCGAACTGCACCTCGGCGGGCACCTGCTGCCGCCGGGCGTGATCGTGATGGTGGCGCCGTGGACCACGCACCGGCATCCGGAGTTCTGGCCGGACCCGGAGCGGTTCGACCCGTCCCGGTTCGTCGGCGACCACGGCCGGCCGCACTACGCGTACTTCCCGTTCGGCGGTGGGCCGAGGGGGTGCGTCGGGGAGCATTTCGCGATGCTGGAGGCGACCGTCCTGCTCGCCACCGTGCTGGTGAAACACCAGGTCACCGCGCTGCGCCCGGAGCTCCCGATGCAGCCCCTCATCACGCTCCGCCCCACCGCCCCCGTCCCCGCCCACCTCACCCCCCGCTGAGCGCGCCGGGCCGGGGTGGGAAGCGGGGTCAGGCCGTCGCGGGGACGGGCTGGGGTACCGGGGTGGGGGTGCCGGCGCGGCGTACCGCGGAGATGCCGGCGGCGAGGAACCACAGCCAGGACAGCGGCAGCGGCAGGAAGCCCGACGGCACGCCGGCCAACGTCAGCACGAAGCCGACCACCAGCAGCGGCCACCTGGGCCGGCGTACCCGCGTCCGCGGCAGGACAGGGCCTAGGGCCACCGGGGCTGCGCCGGCACCAGCCGCTCCCGGTGCCCCATCCGCGCGATCTCTAACCCGCTCGGCGTAGCGGCGGATACTCCCACCGGCTGATGCGCCGGGACGTGCCGCACCACCACTCTCGGCGGCATGCGGCCGGTGGCGTACCAGGGGAAACCCGGAGATCTTTCTAAGGTGCCCGGCCGGGTGATTCCCGGATGTGCCGGGCCGCTGGTCGCCACGAACCTGGAAGCCATGGGTACGCGATGGCCGCGGGACGCGGCGGTGCGGGGGCGGGGTCTGCCGCGGCTGGCGGCGGTGGTCGCGATCGGGGCGGTGACCGTGTCGGTCGGCGCCGCGGGCTATCTGCACCTGGTGGCGTACCCGGTCGTGAATCCGGTGGCGGACACCGTCAGCAGCTACGTCCACAGCGGAGGCGGTACGGCGCTCGCGCTGGCCGCCTCCTCGCTGGCGGTCGGGTTCGGGGCCGTGGTGGCGGGACTGGCCGCGGTGGGGCTCCGGCTCGACCCGGCGACCGGTGGGTTCGCGGCGGCCTGGGGGCTCGCCCTGGTGGTGATCTCGTGGTTCCCCGCCGACCTGCCGGACGGTGCCCGTACGGTCAGCGGCCTGGTCCACAACGCCGCCGGCGCCGCCGTCTTCCTCTGCCTGCCCGCCGTGGCCTGGCGCCTGCCCGCGGTGACCCGGCGCTTGCCCGTGACCTGGCATCCGCCGGCTGCCTCAGGACCACCGGGCCGGGGGCTGCCCGAGGCGGTGGCCGCCGTCTGGTCGCAGGTCACGGCGACGGTACGCCGCCTCGCCGTGGCGGTCGTGGTCGCGTTCGCCGCCTTCCTGATCACCCACCCGCCGGTCAACCAGTGGTACGGCATCGCCCCGATGCACGGCCTCAGCGAGCGGATCCTGCTCGCCCTCCAGATCGCGATGGTCCTGGTCCTCGCCACCGCTCTGCTACGCGTCCCGAGCGGCGACCCGGTACACGTCCCGAGCGGCGGGCCGGTACCCCTCCCGAGCGGCGGGCCGGTACGCGTCCCGAGCGGCGGGGTGTGCGGAGAAGTGGTGGTCTCCGACGCCGATCTGACCACCACAACCCCGAAAACCACGCCGGGAGTAGGGCGGTGACGGGGGTTGCGGTGGCGCTCGCGGTGGTGGGTGCGGTGTGTTTTGCGGTGGCGGCGCATCTGCAGCACGGGGCGGTGCAGGGCGCGGCGCTGTCAGTGGCGGTACGCCAACCCCGCTGGCTGGCGGGGCTGGGGCTGATCGGGTTGGGCGCCACGGCGCACGCGGTCGCGCTCGGGCTGGCGCCGCTGGTGGTGGTGCAGCCGATCGGCGTACTGGCGTTGCCGCTGGTGGCGGCGCTGCATGCGCGGGCGTACCGGGTACGGCTGGGCGGCTCGGCCCGGGTCGCGATCGTCGCCACCGGGATCGGGGTGGCCGCGTTCGTGGCGGTCGCCGCGAGTGCCACGGCACCGGTGCCGCCGTCGATGTCGCAGTACACCCGGGCCTCGCTGCTCGCCGGGGCCGGTGTGGTGACGCTGGCGGTGATCGGCGCGCTGACCTGGGCCCGGCGCCGCTGTCTGGCGTACGCCGCCGCGGCCGGGGTGGCGTACGCGGTGGTCTCGGTGCTGGTCCGGGCCGTGGGTCAGCACCTCACCGCCGGCGGCGCCCTCACCTCGATCCCGCTCGCGGTGCCGCTCGGCGTCGCCGCGGCACTGGCGGTCGGCGGTGTCCTGGTCCAGCTCGGGTACGCCAGCGGCCCGCCCGCGGTGGTGGTGGCGTGCCTGACCATCGTCGATCCGCTGGTCTCCGTCGGGGTCGGGATCGGCGTACTCGGCGAGACCGCCGCCGCGACCTGGACCGTCCCGGTGGGTGCGGTCTGCGCACTGCTCGCCGTGGCCGGCACCGCCGCACTCGCCCGGCACCACCCGGACGCGGCCGCCGAGGCGAGGCACCACCCGGACGCGGCCGATCCGGCTGCCAACCCTTCCGATAACCACATCCCAGAGGAGATCCCATGCAGCGCAACGCGTACCGCGTCGTGATCGGCGCCGACACCTTCCCGCCGGACGTCAACGGCGCGGCCCGCTTCGCCCACCGGCTCGCCACCGGGCTGGCCGGCCGGGGACACGACGTACACGTGGTGGCGGCCTCGCCGACCGGCCCGGCTGCTGTCGAGCACACCGACGGCATCACGGTGCACCGGCTGGCGTCCTACCGCACCGGCGTACACCCCACGTTCCGGGTGTGCCCGCCGTGGTTGGCCGCCGCCGCGACCCGGGGGCTGCTCCGCGAACTGTCGCCGGACCTGGTGCACGTACAGGCCCACTTCTCGGTCGGGCGGGGCCTGGCGAAGGCCGCGTCACAGGCGGGCGTGCCGCTGGTCGCGACCAACCACTTCATGCCGGAGAACCTCTTCGGGTACGCCAAGGTGCCCGGCTGGCTGCGTACCGGCGCGGCCCGCTGGGCGTGGCGCGACCTGGTGCGCGTCTATCGCAAGGCCGACGCGGTCACCGCACCGACGCCCCGCGCGGTGCAGTTGCTGCACGACAACGGCCTGCCGCCCGTCGCCACCCCGATCTCGTGCGGCATCGACCTGGACCGGTACGCCGCCGCTCGCACCGGATACCGCCGCCCCGAGCTGGCCGGCCGCGCCGAACCAGCCGGCCCTGGACGCCGCGGCCCCGAGCCGTCCGGCCGCGGGGAGCACGCCACGGTGCTGTTCGTGGGGCGGCTCGACGAGGAGAAGCGGGTCGATGAGCTGCTGCGCGCGATGGCGCTGCTCCCGCCGTGGGTACGCGCCGAGATCGTGGGCGACGGCGCGTACCGGCAGACCTGGCAGCGGCTCGCCGCCGACCTGCGACTGACCGACCGGGTGACTTTCCACGGGTACGTCGACGACGCCGCGCTGCTGGAGGCGTACGCCCGCTGCGACGTGTTCTGCATGCCGGGGATCGCGGAGCTGCAGAGCCTGGTGACCCTGGAGGCGATGGCGGCCGGCAAGCCGGTGGTGGCCGCCGACGCGATGGCGCTGCCACACCTGGTACGCCCCGGCGAGAACGGCTATCTGTTCCCGCCCGGTGACGTGGCGGCGCTGGCGGATCGGCTGATCGAGGTGCTGGCCGACCCCGGCGTGACCGCCCGGATGGGCGTCGCGAGCCGCCGGATCGTCGCCAGTCACGACCTCGCCGCGACCCTCGACGCCTACGAGGACGTCTACGAGCGCGTCACCGGCCGCATCCGGGTACCGCTGCCGGTCGCGGCGTAGCTTTCCGGGGTTGTCGGGGTATCAGCTCGCCGGGATACCCCGACAACCCCGGAATCACGGGCGCTTCGACTTGGGGAGCTTGGCGACGACGGCGTGGTACGAGGCGTCGATCAGCTCGCGGAGCTCGTCGTCGGGGATCGCGCCGCCGATGGTGAGGGTGTTCCACCCGTACCGCCCGATGTACGCCATCACCCGTACGTCGTCGGGGTAGCGCAGCAGCAGCTCGTCGGCCTGGTCGCGGTCGCGCCCACACTTCAGTCCGATCGCGGCCGGCCCGTCGCCACCACCGTCGCCACCGCCGCCGAGGAAGGCGAAGATCTTGTCGCCGACCTTCGCGACCACGTCGCCTTCCCACGGCTCGTCCTGCCAGGCTCCGGGCTTGTCCAGGCAGTACGCCAGCCACGGGTCCATGCGCCTCACCAGCTCAGATGGGACAGCCGCCGGCCCGGGATCGGCTGGTACGCGGGATCCGCGCCGGGTCGCCACGGCATCAGCACGATCAGCGCGATCACCGCCAGCGCGAACGCGCTCTCCAGCACCATCCCGTGCACCCCGTCGGCCCAGTGCGACTCGAATTTGTGCTCGAAGTACCACATCGGGCTGGTCACGAAGACCACGTACACGGAGAGAGCCGCGGCGGCGTGCTTCCAGGAGCGCAGCCGCAATGCGCTGTCGCCGAGCACCAGCAGTGCGCAGACGATCCAGACGATGTGGTGGGTCCAGGACACCGGGGAGAGTGCCACGGTGGTGAGCCCGATCAAGGTGAAGGCGGTCAACTCGTCGTCCTCGCGGTGCGCGGCGACGGCACGGCTGATCCCGACGGCGAGGATCAGCAGCCCGAACGCCACCCACATCAGCCGCGGGGTCTGCCCCTGGTCATACAGCCGGGCCAGTACGCCGGCCAGCGACTGGTTCGGCGTCAGGTCGGTCTGGCCTACCCGCTGGGTGTCCCACAGCACATGGGTCCAGTACAGCCAGGACGCGCCGGGCGCGATCACGAACCCGAGCAGCGTGGCCCCGGCGGCGGTGCCGATCGCGGTGAACCCCGCCCGCCACTGCTTGCTGGCGAACAGGTAGACCACGAACAGCGCCGGGGTCAGCTTGATCGCGGCGGCCAGGCCGATGCCGACGCCCGCCCACTTGTGGCCGGCGCGCAGCGCCACCAGGTCGGCGACGATCAGCCCCATCAGGATCAGGTTGACCTGGCCGTACCCGAGAGATTCCCGGATCGGGTCGGTGGTGGCGGCGATCGGCAGCGCGAGCGCGACGGCGTACCACTTGGTCCAGCCGTACCGTTCGGCGATCGGGCCGACCAGCCACCAGGCGATCACGCCCATCACCACCACGCTGGCGGCCAGGTTGACCCAGCCGGCGGCGGTGGCGGGCATCAGCACGGTGGGTACCAGCAACAGCGCCGCGAACGGGGGGTACGTGAAGCCGAGCTGGTATTTCGGCTCGGCGTACTCGTACAGCTCGCCGCCGTTGATCCACCATTCGACGGCGTCGTGGTAGATCAGCATGTCGAAGAACCGGTAGCCGCGCCCGAACACCACCGTGACCACCACGGCACCCAGCACCGCGGCGGCGACCACCCCGACCCGGATCCGGTCGGTACGGTCCAACCCCAGCATGCGGCTCGCCGTCCGCAGCTCGGTCACGCGGCGCCGCCCGCAGTCGGCCTGGAGGTGAGGGAGCGTAGCGACTGAGCCGTAGGGTCGGCTACAGGGCGGCTCAAGGCCGCATGACCCGCACGAGCGAAGCGAGTGCCATCAAACACGGTCACGCGTGCTCACCCCCCGGTCGACGCCACAGTCCCCAAGGCCCACGGCCCCCAAGGCACAGTAGAAGAGCCGGTCGAATCCGCGCCACCCGGAATCCGGTCAGAGTGGGCGGTAGTACAGGAAAGTGTCCGACGACACAAGCTTAGGCCGGTATGAGATCTAACGCGCGCGGCGCAAAGTCGACACTGCTCGCCAGAACACGATCACTGCCAGTACGGTAGCCAGACCATGCCGGAGCTTTCGACCTGGGTTGTCCGCCACTACCGCCCGATAGCCGTTACGTGCGCCGTTGCCGCTTTCGCCATCGGCACCGCGTTGTCGCTGATCAGCGGCGTGCTGTTCTGGGCGCTGCTGGTGGTCGCCGCCGTCCTCACCGCCGGAGCCGTCGGCTTCCCGATGTACGCCGAGCGCGCCGCCTCGACCCTGGCGACCGACGCGCAGGCGGCCGCGGAGTCCGCGAAGCAGCAGATGCGGCTGGTGGTCGGCCGGGTGCTGACGCCGCTGGCGTACCTGCTGGGAGAGATCACCGACGCCCGGCCGCGCAGCAACTCGCTGGAGCGGCTGCAGGGGCAGGCGCTGCAGGTGGTGCTGGCCGCGGCGACCGAGCTGGTCGACGCCGAGGACGCCCGGGCCTGCTTCTTCCGGCTCAACGAGGGCCGGCAGCGCCGTCTGGAGCTGGCCGGCTACTACGGCCGGGCGCAGCCCGCGACCTGGGTGCTCACCTCCGGTACGCCGCTCGGCGACGGCGCGCTGGAGCTGCTCGACAACGACGTCGCGGCGTTCTACCCCGACCTGACCGACGCCGCTCCGGCCGGCTGGGCCGACGACGAGCACCGGCACCGGGCGCTGGTGGTGGTGCCGATCTCCACCGAACAGCGCGAGTTCGGGCTGCTGACGGTCGACACGCTGCAGCCGGGCGGGCTCGCCGAACAGGACGCCGAGGTGGTCCAGCTGCTCGGCGAACTGCTATCGGCCGGCTTCAATCGGTGAGGTGTTGGCTTCAATAAGTAACGGTCTTTGGCTTCAATTGGTGAGGGCCTGATGACCAGATGTGACGTGGACCTTCGACCGTTGTTGCGGACGGTAATGGCATGCGATCCTGGTTCGGGAGCGTGGCACGGGGTATGGCTTTACGGATGGAGGGCAACATGACCGCAGCGGCACGGGCCGACCGGCCATGGCGCGGCGCGGCCGAACGCGAGCGGCTGACGCACATCCTCGACGACCCCAAGTCGTACTTCGCCGAGGCGCGTCGCTGGGCGCGCGCGAAGGCCCGCGCGGACCTGGAGCGCGAGTTGGCCGACGCCGCCCGCAAGCGCAACAACAAGAGCTGAATCCCGCCCCGCCCGGGGCGGGCGGCTAACCGTTGCGGCTGAGGTAGTACCAGGTCGCGGCACCGGCGGCGGCCAGGACAGCGGCGAGCACCGCGAAGAAGATCTTCACCTTGCTGTACGGCCGCTCCCCGGCCACCTCGCCGGTACGCCCGTTGACCAGCACCTGGTACGGCCGCCCGCCGTACAGGTAGACGCAGATCCACACCGGCAGCAGCATCAGCTTGTACGTCACGTTGGCGTAGTCGGTGCGCACCGAGTGCACCCGCTGCTCGTCGCCGCCGATGTCGCGCTTGCAGTCCTTCTCGATCGTCGGCGCCCACATCGCCTTCGCCTGCCGCAGCCCGGCGTCGGGGGGCACGTCGTACCGCAGTGCGTGGTGGCCGGCCAGATAACCCGGCTGGTACGGCACCGCGTCCTTCAGTGGCCACGGCTCCAGCGTGGTGAGGTCTTCGCGGTCGACGTGCCCGGTGGCGACCACCAGGGTGTCGTCGAACGAGCGGCGTACGGTGCCGCTGGCGCCGTACCACCGGGTACGCCGGCTGCGGCGGCCCTCGCTGTCGCGTACGTAGTAGTGCTCGCCGCGCTGCCCGTCGTACTGCGATCTGGTGTCGGCGTCGAACGTCCAGTGCGGCAGGTACGTGCTCTTCGACGACTCCGCCTCGGTGACCCGCTTCAGTTTGTTCGGCGCGAACCAGCGCGACGACACCCACGTCCGCAGCGCACCCCTGGCGGCGGGCCGGTCCAACGCGAACGGCAGCACCGCCTCCGGCGCCACCTGCTGGACCACGGAGGTGTCGGCCACGAGCGGCGCACCGCAGAACTGGCACCGCGAGGAGATCGCGTCGCTCTCGGTGTGGGCGCCGCACTTCGTACACACCAGTTTGTGGGTGGTGGCGACGGCCTGCTGCGGTGGTGCCTGGAAAGCCGCGAAGGAGTGCTCGCGTACGTCCCGGTCAGCGGCCGCGATCTGCTGCTGGAAGCCGCAGTACGGGCAGTGCAGCGCGGTGGTGCCGGGGGCGTACTCGACGCGGGCGCCGCAGCCGCCGCACGGGTAGCTGTGGTGCGCAGTAGGGGTGGTCGACTCAGACATCGACTTCCTCGTCCAGAACGAAGGGGTGACGGGCCACGATCCAGCCGCCGGTACGGGTCAGGACGGGGGCAGCGGCGGTGGGACGCTGCCCAGCACCTGGGCCAGCTCCGGCACCTGCTGTGCCGGCACCCACTGCGCCATCCCGTTCTTCCACACCAGCGTGGCGCCGGTCAGCGCGCCACTCTGCGCCTGCGCGTTCAGCCCGGCCAGGTCGTACGGCCCTCTGCGTTCGCCGCCGACCCCGACGTACCACTGGTCCTGCGCCGGCAGCGGCGGCGGCCCGGCCGGAGCCGGCGCGGCACCGGAAGCCGGCGCGGCACCAGAAGCCGGTGCGGCAC
>JBOGDE010000190.1:0-11073 GCA_050701695.1 Micromonosporaceae bacterium | reverse complement strand
ACGTACCGCGGCGAACCGCTCCGGCGGCGCCAAGCGCACCAGGGCGCCCCGCCCGAAGGGCAGGTTCACCGGGCGCGCCGCGATCCTCGCGCTGGTGCTCTCCGCGCTGGTGCTGGCCTACGCGTACCCGGTCCGGACGTACCTGACGCAGCGCGCCGAGATCGAGCGGCTCACCGGGGCGCAGGACGCCCAGGAGAAGCGGATCGCCGAGCTGGAACGTGACCTGAAGAAGTGGGACGACCCGGAGTACGTGCGCGCCCAGGCGCGCAGCCGGCTGCACTACATCCGACCCGACGAGGTGCCGTACGTGGTGATCGACTCCGGCAAGGGTGCCGCCGACAAGGCCGCGGCGGGTAAGCGCGGTGCGGGCGGAGCCTGGCACGAACGGATGTGGGGCAGCCTCGCCGCCGCCGACGGTGGGTCGTGAGCGGGCAGCGTGGCGGGTGTACGCGTGAGTGCCGACGACAATGACCTGGCCGCGGTGCGGGCGCAGTTGGGGCGGCCACCCCGTGGGGTCGAAGCGGTGGCGCACCGGTGTCCGTGCGGGCTGCCCGACGTGGTCGCCACTGCGCCCCGGCTCGCCGACGGTACGCCGTTCCCCACCACGTACTACCTGACCTGCCCCCGGGCGGCGAGCGCGGTCGGCACCCTGGAGTCGCAGGGGCTGATGGCCGCCATGACCGACCGGTTGCGCGAGGACCCGTCGCTGGCCGCTCGCTACCGGGCAGCCCACGAGGACTACCTGCGCCGCCGGGCGGAGCTCGGTGACGTATCGGAGATCGCGGGGATCTCCGCTGGCGGGATGCCGGACCGGGTGAAGTGCCTGCACGTACATCTGGCGCACGCGCTGGCCGCCGGGCCCGGAGTCAACCCGTTCGGCGACGAGACCCGTGACCTGCTCGGCGAATGGTGGCGGCCCGGGCCCTGCGTGTCGGCGGAGGAGCCCGAGTGACCCGGGTCGCGGCGATCGACTGCGGCACCAACTCGGTCCGGCTGCTCGTCAGTGATGACGGTGTCGATGTGGTACGCCGGATGGGGATCGTGCGGCTGGGGGAAGGCGTCGACCGTACCGGCCGGATCTCCGGCGCCGCGCTGGAACGCACCCGGAGCGCCCTGGTCGACTATGCCGGTGTGATCGCGGACCGCGGCGCGGAGCGGGTCCGGATGGTCGCCACCAGCGCCAGCCGCGACGCGGCCAACGCGGGAGATTTCCAGACCATGGTGCGCGACGTGCTCGGCGTCGACCCCGAGGTGATCACCGGTGAGGAAGAAGCGCACCTGTCGTTCACCGGGGCGGTGCGGGGCCTGCCGGCGGGGCTGGAATCGCCGTACCTGGTGGTCGACATCGGCGGTGGCTCGACCGAGTTCGTGCTCGGCACCGGCGACGCCGAGGCGGCGGCCAGCGTCGACATCGGCTGTGTCCGGATGACCGAACGGCACCTGCGCGACGACCCCCCGACCGCGGCGCAGCTCACCGCCGCCGAGGCTGACGTCGGTACGGCGGTGGCGCGGGCACTGGACACAGTGCCCGGACGGCGGGCCGCGACCCTGGTGGGGCTCGCCGGCTCGGTCACCACGGTCGCCGGGATCGCGCTCGGGCTACCGGCGTACGACCCGGACGCGATCCACCACGCCCGGATCCCGTACGCCGAGGTGGCCCGGGTGACCGGTGAGCTGCTGGCGATGACGCACGACGAGCGGGCGAGGATCGGCCTGATGCACCCCGGCCGAGTAGACGTGATCGGCGGCGGCGCGCTGATCCTGCGGATCGTGATGGAGCAGGTCGGCGCCGATTCCGTGGTTGCCAGCGAACACGACATTCTGGACGGCATCGCGTACTCGCTGACTTGATCGGCGCGTTCCCGGGCCCGCAGCCCTGAGACGAAGAGCATTGGCCAATCCGCGTCGGTAGGAACCGATTTCCCCGACGCCACATGGACAACACCTGATCGCCACCTGCCACTGCCACCGTCGCGGACGGCGGGCCGGTACGTAGCGGGCTCAGGTGACGGCGGCGAAGCGCTCGACGTCCTTGGTGGAGCCGGAGACGATCAGCAGGTCGCCACGGCTGACCACGGTCTCGGGACGGGCGTACGTGAAGTCCTGGCCGGGTGACTTCACGCCCACCACGGTGACCCCGTACTTGGTGCGCAGTGCCGAATCGGCCAACGTGCGTTCGACCGCCTCCCCTGGGGCGCGGGTCTTCACGATGGCGTACCCGTCGTCGAACTCGATGAAGTCGATCATCTTGCCGGTCACCAGGTGGGCCACGCGCTCGCCCATCGCCGCCTCGGGGTAGACCACGTGGTGGGCGCCGATGCGTTCCAGGATCTGCCCGTGTTTGGCGGTGATCGCCTTCGCCCAGATCTCGGGGACGTCCAGCGCCGACAGGCTGATCACGGTGAGCGCGCTCGCCTCGATGTCGGTGCCGATGCCGACCACGGCGCGCGGCAGATCGGCGACCCCCAGCTGGCGCAGCGCGTCCTCGTCGGTGGCGTCGGCCTCCACCACGTGGGTGAGGTGGTCGGCCCACTTCTGCACCAGCGCGGCGTCGCTGTCGATGGCGAGCACCTCGTGTCCCAGCCGTTCCAGTGAGGCGGCCACCTGCCCGCCGAACCGGCCCAGCCCGATCACCGCCACCCCGTCGCCACGTCCGGGCTTGTCGACGTCAGCCAATGGTCTTCCTTCCGCGAAGCGTCGCCCCATCCTAGTGTCGGGTAAGTGATGATCTTTGACGCTTCCGAAGCTGGCGCGTGATCCTCGGGTTGCGGGGCCAGCGAATCCCCCCGGGTTCACCCGGGCCGTAGCGGCAGGACCGGCGCGGTGCGGTCGAGAGGGCCTGGACCTGCGACTTCTCATCCACGCAGAGGGCCACGGCCTCCTCAACGGTCGGTGGTCGACCCGACTTCGTCGATTGTCCAGGCCGCCGACACCGTCGGCCGGGTGCCGCTTTTCGACAGTGGGAACGTGCCGGTTAGTTGCCGGTTAGTTGCCGGCGCATGACCTGTCCAGCCCATATTCCCGTCATTACATTAAGCATCCTCAGGGCCAGGCCAGCAGGTTGCCACATCCGATCACATCTTGCCATCTCACCAATGAACTACCCAGAACACCAGGAGTGGTTCGCAGGAGTGGTTCTGATTTCGGCCAAAGCTCTCGAAGGGAGCGCCGTGAAGAATACCCATCTGCGTCGCATGGCGATCGCCGCCCTGAACACCTTACTGATGGTGGCAACACTCTCCATTGCCACGCCGGGCACCGCACTCGCGCACCACACCTACGACCAGCCTCACTGCCCGACCGGGTACTACGAAGGCGTCGAATACCACTGCCAAATAGGCAGCCGGATCTACTCCGAACCGAACTACAACCAGTGCAATGAAGAGTACAGCGGCACCACCCACTATATGGAGGTCTGCGTCCTCAAGCCTGGCGACCACATCTACGTCAAGGACAAGCAGTCAGACGGTAAGTCGGCCGTCGCCGAAATCGTAAGGCGTGATCGTTCTGGGATCAGGAGGGTCTGCAGGAACAATCAAGGGGCCGGCACCTGGGTGCACTGCAACTTCAACTGGTCCGACAGTGAATACAATTCAATTGCATACCAGGTGTACGGCTACGAGTTCAACCAGTACGCAAGTGGAGGTACCTGGTCGGGTACGTGGGCGAAAGTTGGCCTGCTCTTCGTCTTCTACGACTAATCGTGGCTCGTCTAAACCTCCCCCGATCGCGAGGAGACCTCAATGTCTAAGCTAGCCGCAGAACGCGGCACCTCGAAGGCCCGGCGACTGCTCGCGCGCATTCTGATCTCGTTGGGCATGGTGGCCGCGGGGCTCGTCACGTTCCCCGCCGCGGCGCAGGCCGACGTCGGTGAGTGCTACGGCAACGACCCGTACAACTTCTACCAACGCGAGAGTTGGACAGACAGCGCCGGAAAGAACAAGCGGATCTACATCTACTGCCACACGGGGCCAGGTTACGGTCAGTTACTGGTGGGCAGCGCGATCCTCAGCGTCAAGTGGAACGGCAGAACGCACGTCCAGGTCTGCGACATGGCCCCCGACGGTGTCCCCATGCACATCAAGGTCGAGTGGTACAGCGGCCCCGTCTACACCTACAGCGACCTGGGCGGATACGGCGGCGGGTGCAACACGCACCGAGTGGGAGTCAACGACGATCCGAGCGCGTGGAAGGTCGTCGGATACGACAGATACCTGCGCCGGTGGTGGTGCAGTTGGGGCGGGTACTACAACACTCCATATTTCGAGTGGCCACTCCACGCCGTCTAAAGGGTTGCCAAGATGTAGACCACCATTCCAGGAGGGAAAATGATCATTAGGCGATCGATTACCGCGGTGGCGATGACGTTTGCCGCCATTGCCGCGGTGGTTGCTGCCAATCCAGGCGTCGCTCACGCGACCTATTTCAACGAGTACGCGACGCCCACCGACCGCAAGCCGATTGCCACCCCGTGCGTTTCGGTGTACGGCGGAGATGGGGTGGCCTGTTTCGGGGCGTACGGCGATAAATTCTGGATCAGGGACAATGAGTTCGACGGCCTGCACGTCGAAATGCACGGTTGGGTGTACGACGACCACTTCGTATGCTGGACGACCAGAGGTCCAAACTACGCCTGGCAAATCTGCGAGGGTTTCCCGACATATATTCCAGAAAATGTGACAATTCGATTCCAGGCACGGCTGTACAACGGGGGAACGTTCATAGCCAGGAGTGCGAACAAGTACGCAACGACATAATAACGTCCCCGCCCCGATCAGTGCAGCCTGGCGCCCGCCCGCATTACGCACCATGCCCACCGAGTGATCTGAACGGTCAGATGCCGCCGTGGACCCCCTCCCGCGGCGGCATCGGACCGTCCCGGGCGGCCAACGACACCACAGGCCGGCCGCGACACCAGGTCGGCGGCTCCCGGCTGGCTCAGCGCTTGCCGGACGTAGCGACACGACCGGCGATATGTGGTTGGCTACGGGGCACGAGGGCCGGTGATCACGCAAGCTGGTGATCGCGCGATGCCGGTGGACGCGCAAGGCCGGTGGGCACGGAGTGGCGGCGGGTACGGAGGTCGGCATGGGTGAGACGGTCAGCTTCGACAGCAACGGTGGCACCACCGAGGGCTACCTGGCGTCGCCGGCGACTCACCTGGGGCACAACGACTCCAGTGGCCCCTGGCCGGCGGTGATCGTGATCCAGGAGTGGTGGGGGCTGGTGCCGCACGTCAGGTCGGTGGCCGACCGGGTAGCCGCGGAAGGCTTCGTCGCGCTGGCGCCCGACCTCTACCACGGGCTGAGCACCGCCGAGCCGGACGAGGCGCGCCGGCTGCTGATGGGGCTCGCCATGGACCAGGCGGCCAAGGACATGGCGGGCGCGGCGGCGTACCTGTCGCAGCGGGCGGACACCCGGGGCCGGGTCGGGGTGGTCGGCTTCTGCATGGGTGGCAGCCTGGCGTTGTGGTCGGCCACGCTCTCGGACCAGATCGGTGCCGCGGTCGGCTTCTACCCGGCGCTGCCGTGGGAGCGGATGGCCCCCGAATGGAGTGGCTACCAGGGCAAGCGGGCCGTGATCCACTGCTCCGAGGAGGACGGCACCTCGGCGGCGCCGGGGATCGTACAGGCCCGTACCGCGATCGAGCATGCCGCCGGCGCCGTCGAGGTGTACGACTACCCCGGCACCTCGCATGCCTTCTTCAACGACGACCGCCCCGAGGTGTTCGACAGCGAAGCCTCGGCACTGGCCTGGGCCCGTACCCTCGAACTCTTCCGCGGCCGCCTCTGACGTCGATGGGCCGCACGAGACAGGCAGGTGGCGCCGCATGACCGCGGTGGCGCGTACCCCCGGCGAGGTTGTCGATCTTGCTGAGACCAGCCGTGAGCTGAGCACGCTGGACGAGCGGTCCACGGTCTGCCGGGCCTGTCCGCGGCTGGTGGCGTGGCGGGAGCAGGTGGCGGCCACCCGCAGGGCCGCGTTCGCCGACCAGGAGTACTGGGGGCGGCCGGTGTCCGGGTTCGGGCCGGCCGACGCGCCGATCGGGATCCTCGGGCTGGCGCCGGCGGCGCATGGCGGGAACCGTACCGGCCGGGTGTTCACCGGGGACCGCTCCGGTGACGTGCTGTACGCCGCGCTGCACCGGGCGGGGCTGGCCAACCAGCCGCACAGCGTCGGGCTCGACGACGGCCTCCAGCTGCACCACACCAGGATCTTCGCGGCGGTACGCTGCGCGCCGCCCGCCAACAAGCCGACCCCGGTCGAGCGGGACACCTGCGCCGGCTGGCTGCGCCGGGAGCTGGAGCTGCTGCGGCCACACCTGCGGGTGATCGTGGCGCTGGGTGCGTTCGCGTGGAACGCGTACTGGCCGGTGGCCGGCGCGGTCGGCACCGTGCCGCCACGACCCCGGCCCAGGTTCGGGCACGGGGTGGAGTACCGCCCGGAGCAGGGTCCGGCTTTACTGGGTTGTTACCACGTGAGCCAGCAGAACACCTTCACAGGCAAGCTGACCCCGCAGATGCTGGATGACATACTGCGCCGGGCCAGAGCCGCCGCAGGGCTGTGACAGGGGATGCCATGCCGACCAGGAGACCGCCGTCGCAGGCGGGGTTGCTGCTGGCGGTCGGGCTGCTGTTCGCGGTGGTCGCGGTGCTTGCCGCGATCACCGATCCGTCGGTGTCCAAGGTCCCGGTGCCCTCGGTCGGGGACGAGGAGCGCGGTGTGGGCCGGCCTCCCAGCGAGCTGGTCTCGCCGCCGGAACACACGCCGGCGGAGCCGTCGGCCTGGAGCTCCAGCGGGCTGACGCTGGGGATGTTCCTGGCCGGGCTGCTGTTGCTGGTGCTGGTCGGCGTGATCCTGTCCATGGTGTGGGGCGAGCTGCGGGACCGGATGTCGATGCGCCCGGTGCTACGCGCCCGCCGTGACCCGGACGAGCAGCGGCGCCGGGTCGCGCAGGTCAAGGAGGCGGTGCAGGCCGGGATCGAGGAGCTGTCCGTCACCGGCACCGACCCCCGCTCCGCCGTGATCGCCTGCTGGCTGCGGCTGGAACACGCCGCAGGCGAGGCGGGCACCCCGCGGCTGGCGTCGGACACCCCCGCCGAGCTGGTGGCCCGGATGCTCGCCGCACACCAGGTCAGCGCCCCGGTGCTGGACCGGCTCGCCGCCGTCTACCGCCAGGCCCGGTACGCCCCGGCCGAGGTGGGCGAGCCGATGCGGGCCGAAGCCCAACAAGCACTACGCCAGGTGTACGCGGAGCTGTCCCGCCCCCGGACGCCCGTACCGGTGCCGGCCGGGTCGGAGCCCGAGCCTGACGGCGAGCCGGCCGGGGAGCCGGCGCCGTGAGCCTCGACGAGCTGCTGACCGCCGCCCGCGACCACCGGGCGGAGCCCGACCCGGGCGAGATCACCGCGCCGGTGCTGCTCAAGACGCTCGCCGGCGGTGCCTTCGTCGGATTCGCGGCCTGGTACGTGCTGCGCGCGACTGGGACCGCGGTGCCGTACCTGCTGATCGTCGCGGTGCTGGTGGCGCTCACCCTGGCGTACCGGATCGTGCACGCCTCCCACGGCCGGCCGCTCGCCGAGCCGCCCGACGAGGCCGACCACGAGTGGGCGCACGACTCCCCGCACGACCACGCGTACGCGGGGGTCCGCCGCTGGGTCGGCCGGCTGTCCACCGTGGAGGTCGGGCGGGACGCGTACCAGCGCCGGGTGCACCCGGCGATCGTCGCGGTGGTTGACGAGCGGCTGCGGCTGCGACACGGTATCGACCGGCGGCAGGACCCGCGGCGGGCTGAGGCGGTGCTGGGCGAACCACTCTGGCGGTACGTCACCGAGCCGCCATCCCGGGCGCTGAAACCTCAGCAGCTGGAAGCGCTCGTCGTACACATCGAGAAGCTGTGACCGGACGATGGGAGAACCCGTGACGCACGCCGCGACCCCGGAGGCCACGATGCTGGCACCGCGTCAGGTGGGTGAGTTGGCCCGCCGGGTGCTGGACGCCGTCGGCACGGTCATGGTGGGCAAGCGGGAGCCGCTCGGGCTGGTGCTGGCCGGCATCCTGGCCGGTGGGCACGTACTGCTGGAGGACCTGCCCGGGCTGGGCAAGACGCTGACCGCACGGATGTTCGCCCAGACGCTGGGGATCGACTTCCGCCGGCTGCAGTTCACCCCGGACCTGCTGCCCGCCGACGTCACCGGCTCCTTCCTGTACGACCAGCGCAACCACGACTTCACGTTCCGCCCCGGGCCGGTGTTCACCAACGTGCTGCTCGCCGACGAGATCAACCGCACCCCGCCGAAGACCCAGGCGGCGCTGTTGGAGGCGATGCAGGAGAAGCAGGTCAGCGTGGAGGGGACGACGTACCGCCTGGAAGCGCCGTTCCACGTACTCGCCACCGCGAACCCGATCGAGTACGAGGGCACCTACCCGCTACCCGAGGCGCAGCTGGACCGCTTCCTGCTGCGGGTCTCCTTCGGCTACCCGAGCCGGGACGAGGAGTTCGAGGTGCTGCGGCGGCGGATGGCGCGCCGGCAGGAGGAGGCGTACCTGGAGCCGGTGGTCGACGCCGCGACCCTGCTCGGGATGCAGCGCTCCCTGGAGGACGTGGTGGTGGAGGACTCCATCGGCCGGTACGTCGTCGAGCTGGTCGCCGCCACCCGGGAACACCCGCAGCTGCTGATGGGCGCCTCGCCGCGCGGTTCGCTGGCACTGCTGCTGCTGGCGCGGGCGTACGCGGTGATCGGTGGCCGCGACTACGTGGTGCCCGAGGACGTGAAGGCGGTCGCCGTACCGGCGCTGGTGCACCGGATCGCGCTGCGCCCGGAGATGTGGCTGCGCCGGGTCGACCCGTCCGACATCGTCCACGAGGTGCTCGCCGCCACACCGACCCCCGCCAGCGGTGCGCTCCCCACGTACGCCGAGAGTCCACCGGAGCCACAGCATGGATGACTGGCAGCCCACCCGGGCGCTGCGCCGCGCCGTCGGGTTGGTGTGCCTGCTGCTGATCGCGGCGGTCACGGTCGGCCGGCCCGACCTGGCCGTACTCGCCATACCCTTCGTCGTGGGTACGTTGTGGGCGCTGCGCCGCCGCCCCGACGGGCTGCCCGAGGTCGCCATGCGGGTCGACGAGACCCAGGTCGGGGAAGGCCTGGACGTCTCCGCGGCGGTCAGTGTGGACAACCCCGGGCCCGCCGAGTTCCAGCCCGTGGTGATCGCGTCCCAGGCCTCACGCTGGCTACCGCCGCGTGGCGACGGGCGCCCGGTCGCCACCGTGATCCCCGCCGGGCTCGGCGCCGACCTCGAACTGGGGATGACCGCGATCCGCTGGGGACGCCACCGGCTCGGCCCGGTACGGGTGCAAGCCACCGCCTGCGACGGACTGCTGCACAGCCAGATCGTCGGCGTACCGCCGGTGGAGATCCGGGTGCATCCACTCACCGAACACTTCGACGCCGACGACGCGATGCCGCGCGCCGCCGGCCTCTCCGGTGCCCACCGCTCGCGCCGCCCCGGCGAAGGTGGCGAACTGGTCGGGGTACGTCACTTCGCGCCCGGAGACCGGCTGCGCCGCATCGACTGGCGGGTCTCGCTGCGTACCCGCGAGCTGCACGTGGCCGCGACCCTCTCCGACCGGGACGCCGACGTGGTACTGGTGCTGGACACGCTGCACGAGGCGGGGGAGTCCGGCGGCGTCCGCGGCCGTTCCAGCGTGCTGGACATCGCCGTACGCGGTGCGGCCGGCGTCGCCGAGCACTACCTGCGCCGGGGCGACCGGGTCTCGCTGCTGGAGTTCGGCCCGCGCCACCGGCAGCTGCGCTCGGCGGGCGGACGCTGGCACTACCGCGCGGTACGGGAGTGGCTGCTCGACACCCACGTGATCGCCGGCCTGCTCGACGTCGGCACCTGGCTGTCCCGCCCGCACCAGCTGCCCACCAACGCGGTGATCGTGATCTTCACCCCGCTGCTGGACGAGCGCAGCGCCGAGCTGCTGGCACGGCTCGCCCGATCCGGCCGGTTCGTGATCGCGGTCGACACGCTGCCGGCGCACGCCCGGCCCGAGATCGACTCGGTGTGGCTGGCGGCGGCCACCCGGCTGTGGCTGCTGTCCCGGCAGAACACCATCGGGGAGCTGGCCGAGCACGGCGTACCGACCGTGACCTGGCGGGGCGCGGGCAGCCTGGACGAGGTGCTGCGCGACATCTCCCGGATGGCCGGCGCGGCGCGGGCGGTGCCGCGATGAGCACGTTGCCCGGCGACGGCGTTGGCGGTTCGCCGGGTGGCGCGGATGGTCCGGTGAGTGCCGGCGGTGCTGGCGGTATCGGAGGGGCGGTGGCGTCGGCCCGGGGCGGTGGCCCGGTCGCGGACCTGCTGGCGTCGGTGGAGCGGGTCGGTGTGGGACCGCTGGTGGTGCGGGCGGTGGCGTTGGGCTCCGGGTTCGCGGCGGTGTTGCTCGCCGTGCCGGCACCGCTGCGCGGATCCGGGATCTGGGTACTCGGCGCACTGCTCGCGCTGGGTGCCGCGATCGGCGTCGCCACGCCGTGGGTGTCAGGGCTGGAGTTCATCGCGGTCATCATGTGGTTCCTCGGCACCACCATCTACCCGTACCACACCAGCGTGGCCCAGGCGCTCGGGCTGGCGGTGGCGCTCTACCTGCACCACAGCGCGTGCACGTTGGCGGCGACGCTGCCGATCGACGCAGTGGTGGCACCGCAGCTGCTGCGCCGCTGGGGGCTGCGTACCGGAGGAGTGCTGGGGGTCTCGCTGCTGCTCGGCGTGCTGGTGCTGGTGCTGCCGAGCCTGCTGGGCCGCTCCCACCTGGTGCTGCTCCCGGTGCTGGGCCTGGCGGCGCTGCTGGTCGCCGGCTACGTCCTGATCCGCCTCACCCGCCACCCCTGACCCGGGTGTACGCCACCCACTGCCCAATGCCCGCCGTCCGCGGCAGTGGCGGTGGCTGTGGCTGTGGCTGTGGCGATCAGGTGTTGTCCATGTGGCGTCGAGGAAATCGGTTCCTACTGACGCGGACCGGCCAATGCTCCCCGTCTCGGGCGTCAGCTGATGGGGACGCGGTAGTGG
>JBOGDE010000189.1:0-11154 GCA_050701695.1 Micromonosporaceae bacterium | reverse complement strand
GCCGGCGCCTCACCGGTGCCGGGCAGCGCGTCCTGGACCGCTCCGTCCTGGACCGCTCCGTCCTGGCCGGCCGGGGCCAGCGAGGTCGCCGCCGGAGCCGGCTCGGTGAACCGGGTCGGCTCGCCGGAGCCAGCCGCGTCGCTGGATCCGGTCGGCGCCATGTCGGACGACGCCGGGGACTCGGCGCTGGTTATGTCACGTTCTGCCACGTCCATACCCTTCTGGGGGCGGGCAACGTCTCCGACCTGGCCAGAACCGGCCGACTCGGCCTGCTTGAGCTGAATCGCCGCGATCACCTCGCCCTTGCGCATCCGGCCGGTGCCGGTGATGCCAAGCGAGGAAGCGAGGCTCTGCAGCTCGGCCAGCAGCATGCTGGACAGCCCAGAGCCGGTACGCCGACGTCGAGGGGTTGCGCCCGAGTCGTCCGACTGCGCGGCGGCGTCATTGGCGTCCGACGTCAGGTCGGTGGTGTCGCTCAATGGATTCCTTCCTTAGGTGGGACCGGGCCGCTGTATCAGTGGGCGCCGGACCTGGGTGCTCCCGCGGTGCGGGTGTGTTTCTCCATCCGTGCGGCTAAGCGCTGGATGGGTAGCGTCCTACCGTCAACGTGCGATCTTTGGGGTACGTGCAGGTGCCGTGAAGGGCTGGAATGCCACAGACGACCGGGGTCAGGGCCCCGTGGAGATCGCGCGCACTTGGCGGCTGCTCTGCGATAAGCCTAGCCAACCGTGCAAGCAGCAGCAACACTACCCCCGGTCCGGCGTGTTCCGGCGCGCCACGCCGGAGCCACCCGCGGCCTCACCGTCACGCCACAGCCGCGCCGTCGGCGACCGCGAGCGTACGCATCTCGAAGCCGTCGGTGGCGAAACCGGCGAGGTCGTCGGACTCCCCCGACAACGCCAGCACCGTCGGGCCGGCCCCACTCACCACCGCCGGTACGCCGGCCGCGCGCAGGTGACGTACCAGTGCGATCGTGGGCTGCATCGCCGGTGCCCGGTAGTCCTGGTGCAGCCGGTCCTCGGTGGCCGACAGCAGCAGCGACGGGTCAGCGGTCAGCGCGTGCACCAGCAGCGCGGTACGCGCCACGTTGGCGGCGGCGTCGGCGTACGGCACCCGCTCCGGCAGCAGGTCGCGGGCCTCGGCGGTGACCCCCCGCTGGTCCGGTACGAACACCTCCGGCCGCACGCCCGGCGCGGGGTTCAGCCGTACTGCCCGGGCGCCGGTCTCGTCGGTCCAGGCGATCGTGAAGCCGCCCAGCAGGCAGGGCGCCACGTTGTCCGGATGCCCCTCCAGCCCGGCCGCCAGCCGCAGCAGCGCCGCCGCGTCCAGCCGGGCGTCGCCGTCGGTCACCAGACCGCGCGCCGCCAGTACGCCGGCCACGATCGCCGCCGACGAGGACCCCAGCCCACGGGCGTGCGGGATCCGGTTGCGGCAGCGCACCCGCAGCCCCGGCGGCCGTTCCCCGATCGCGTCGAACGCGGCGTGCATCGCCCGTACCACCAGATGGGTTTCGTCCTCTGGTACGTCACCGGCGCCCTCGCCGGTCACCTCGACCGTGACCCCGGACGCCGCGACCGACGCCTCGACCTCGTCGTAGAGGGTCAGCGCCAGCCCCAGGCAGTCGTAGCCGGGGCCGAGGTTCGCGCTGGTCGCGGGCACGGTGACGCGGACGGCGTTCTCCATCCCGGCAGGCTAGCCTGCGACCGGCTCGACGGCTCTGAGCAGGCGCCGTGTGGCGAGCCGCCAGACCACGGCGTACGCCAGGGTGACGCTGCCGCAGACGGAGATCACCAGCTGCGGGCCGACCACGTCGGTGAACCAGCCCGCGACCGCCTGGCTTAGCGAGACCGCCACCATCGCGATCATCACGTCGGCGGCGAACACCCGGCCCCGCAGCGCGTCGGGGATCTCGGTCTGCAGCGCGTAGTTGGACATCACCCAGTTGCCGCCGCCGGCCACGTGCGCCACCACCACCAGCAGCAGCACCAGCCAGAACCAGGGGGTCATCCCCACCAGCAGGTAGCAGATGCCGTACGTGGCCATCGAGACCGCCAGCCCGGTCATCAGCCGGCGCGGCGTGGTGAGCACGGCGCGCAGCAGCAGCGGGCCGAGCAGTGCGCCCAGGCCACGGGCACCGTACAGCAGGCCCATCCCGGTGGCGCCGACACCGAACCCCACGGCCAGGATCGGGAACGCCGCCAGCACGCCGTTGCCCATTCCGACCGCCGACTTCACCGTCACCAGGGCGCGTACCCGGGGCCGGGCGGCGATGTAGCCCAGCGCCTCCCTAACCGCGGCGGTGGCGTTGGCCGGCTCGGCGGTGCGCTCGGCCTGGAACGGGCGGTGCACCCGCACCGTGAACACCGCCGCCAGCGCCAGGCAGCCGGCACCGATCAGGAAGCTGGGGTACGGCCCCAGCCAGCCCGCGATCAGCCCGCCGGCCGACGCGCCGACCACCAGCATGGTGCCCCAGGCGCTGCCGGCGATCGCGTTCGCGGTGGGCAGGTCCTCGGCGTCGACCAGGTTCGGCAGCGCGGCCTGCGACGCGGGCAGGTAGATCGCCTGCCCGACCGCGATCGCGACGATGGCGATCACCGCGACGAAGGTGGTGCCCGGGGTGCGTACCAGCAGCAGCGCCAGCCCGGCGGCGAGGGTGAGCAGGTTCGCCGTGATCAGCAGCCGCTTGCGGTCCGTACGGTCGGCGAGCGTCCCGGCGTAGGGCAGCATCAGCGCCAGCACGGTGGTCTCCACCGCGAGCACCACGCCGCCCAGGGTGCCGCCGCCGGTGATCTCGGCGAGCAGCGCCAGTAGCGGGATCATCAGGAACCAGCCGCCCCCGAAGACCACGAGCTGTGCGATGAAGAGCCGCCTGAAGTCCGGATTGCGGCGTACCAGCGATACGACTTGGGGCATGGTAGGCGCCGGAGCGAGCCGCCTGGGACCGGCGCGGCCCGGCGCCTACCGTGTACCAAGTCGTCAGGCCCGACCCACGTAGCGGGACCTTACCGGTCCGGCCCGGCCGTTCGGGGGCTGCCGGGCCGCGGCGTGACGTGCTAGACAACGTGGCATGAACACCCTCACCCGGCTGGTCGGCGGCGGTGCCGCCGCGCTCGCGCTCGCCCTGGCGCCACTGCCCGCGGTCGCCCTGGTGCCCGCTCCGGCGCCCGCGCAGGCCCCGGTGCCGGCGGTCGGCCCGCTCGACCTGTCCGGTGAGTTGGACGGCGTGCCGTACGAGATCCGGGTCCCCGCCGCCTGGAACGGCACCCTGGTGATGTACGCCCACGGCTACCGCGACGCCGCGGATCATCCCGGCGAGACCGACGACCGCAGTGCGCAGGCGTTCGTCGCCGACCCGGTCGAAGACATGATGCTCGCCGCCGGGTACGCCGTCGCCGGCTCCGCGTACCGCAGCAACGGCTGGGCGGTCGCCGACGGCATCCACGACACGAAGGCGCTGGTCAACCACTTCCGCGAGACGGTGGCCAAGCCGCGGACCACGCTGCTCGCCGGCTTCTCGATGGGCTCGGTGGTCGCGATGGAGAGCATCGAAAAACACGGCGGGGTGTACGACGGCGCGATGCCCGCCTGCGCGGTCGGTGCGGGGGCGTCGCGTACCTGGGACAGCACGCTGGCGTTCGCGATGGCCTACGACGCGGTGTTCGGCTGGCCGACGGCGTGGGGCACCCCCGCGGACATCCGCGACGACCTGGACTTCGAGTCCGAGGTGCTGCCGGTGGTGTACGCCGAGCTGGCCAAGCCGGGCGGCGGCGCGAAGCTGGAGTTCCTGCGGCGGGTGCTGCGGGCACCACAGGGCCCGGAGTGGCCGGGCGGGGTCGGGTTCTTCGCCACCGAGGGCCGCGCCGAGCTGGAGCGCCGCGCCGGCGGGCCGGTGACCCAGAACGCCGACCACACGTACACGCTGGGCCCCGACGACCGTGGGGCGCTGCTCGGGCTCGGGCTCACCGAGGCACAGCTCGACGGCTGGCTCGCCGACATGATGTCCTCGCGCGTCGCGGCGGTGCCGGGTCCACGCCGGTACGTGCAGCGCTACGCCGACTACACCGGCCGGGTCGACGGCCCGGTGCTCACCCTGGGCACCACCGTGGACGCCCTGGTGGTGCCGGCGCAGATCTCCGCGTACACCGCCACGGTGGCCAGCGCCGGCCGGTCCAGCCTGCTGGCGAGCGCCTGGGTGGACCGCACCGGCCACTGCAACTTCACTCCCCAGCAGCTCCTGACCTCAGTACGGGCCCTGGACCACTGGGCCCAAACCGGCCAGCGCCCGCCCGCCTTCCCCACCGCCGAGGGCTTCGTCGGCCACACTCCCCCACCCTGGCCCCAGCCCTAACCCCCCTCCCTGACCGTCCTGACCCACTTGGGGTGGCGGGTGGCGGTGATCGTGACCGAAATAGGCGGTTTGTACCCGCCACCTGCCACCCCAAGTGGATCGGTAGTAGGCCGGGCCGTCCCGCGGGCGGTGGGTTAGGCGAGGTTTAGGGCGGTGGCGGCGGCTTGGGGGTCGATGGGGATGGTGGTGGGTGAGGGGGCGAGGGAGATCGCCCAGTCGGGGTCTTTCAGGCCGTGGCCGGTGACGGTGCAGACTACGGTCTCGCCGCGTTTGATCTCGCCGCGCTCGCTCGCGGCTAGCAGGCCTGCCACGCTTGCCGCGCTGGCCAGCTCCACGAACACGCCCTCGGTACGCGCCAGCAGCTTGTACGCCGCCAGGATCTCCCGGTCGGTGACCGCCGTGATCGAGCCCCCCGACTGGTCGCGGGCATCGAGTGCCTTCGTCCAGCTCGCCGGATTGCCGATCCGGATCGCGGTCGCGATGGTGGTCGGCTCCCGCACCGGCTCACCGTTCACGATCGGGGCGGCGCCGGAGGCCTGGAAGCCGAGCATCCGGGGGCGCTTCGTGGCACTACCGGCCTCGGCGTCCTCCGAATATCCCTTCCAGTACGCGGTGATGTTGCCCGCGTTGCCGACCGGGATGCAGTGCACATCGGGGGCGTCCCCCAGCGCGGCAACGATCTCGAACGCGGCGGTCTTCTGGCCCTCGATCCGGTGCGGGTTGACCGAGTTGACCAGCGCCACCGGGTAGTCGATCGACAGCTTCGAGGCCAACGACAGGCAGTCGTCGAAGTTGCCGTCGACCTGCAGCAGCTTCGCGCCGTGCACCAACGCCTGGGCGAGCTTGCCGAGCGCGATCTTCCCCTGTGGCACCAGCACCGCACAGGTCAGCCCGGCGCGTACCGCGTACGCGGCGGCCGACGCCGACGTGTTGCCGGTGGACGCGCAGATCACCGCCTTGTTGCCGGCCTCCACCGCCTTCGAGATCGCCACCGTCATGCCCCGGTCCTTGAAGGAGCCGGTGGGATTGGCCCCCTCGACCTTCAGGTACACCTCGCAGCCGGTGCGGTCGGACAAACCCTGCGCCGGCAGCAGCGGCGTGCCGCCCTCCTGCAGCGTGATCACCGGCGTGGTGTCGGTGACCGGCAGCCGGTCCCGGAACTCCTCGATCAGTCCACGCCAAGCCATCTCACTCACCTTCTACGCGCATCACGCTGGCCACTTCTCGTACCACGTCCAACGTGGTGAGCTCGGCAACGGTCGCGCGCAGCGCCGCGTCGGTGGCCTGGTGGGTGACCACCACCAGCAGCGCGTCGTCGCCGCGCCCCTCCTGGCGTACGGTCTGGATGCTCACGCCGTGGGCGTTGAACACGTTCGCCGCCGCCGCCAGCACCCCCGGCTTGTCGTCCACGTCGAGCGAGATGTGGTAGCGGGTCACGGTCTCGCCCATCGGGCGTACCCGCAGCGCCGCGTACGAGGACTCGGCGGGCGCGCGGGCGCCGGTGAGCCGGTTGCGGGCCACCGCGACCAGGTCGCCGAGCACCGCACTCGCGGTCGGTGCGCCCCCGGCACCGGGGCCGTAGAACATCAGCTGGCCGGCGGCGTCGGCCTCCACGAAGACCGCGTTGAACGCGTCGCCGACCGCGGCGAGCGGGTGGGTACGCGGGATCATCGCCGGGTGTACGCGTACCGCCACCGCCTCACCGGAGCGCTCCGCGATGCAGATCAGCTTCACCGTGCAGCCCATCTCGCGGGCGCTGGCCACGTCGGCGGCGGTGACCTCGGTGATGCCTTCCCGGTAGACGTCGGCGGCGGTGACCCGGGTGTGGAACGCCAGACTCGCCAGGATCGCGGCCTTGGCGGCGGCGTCGAAGCCTTCGATGTCGGCGGTCGGGTCAGGCTCGGCGTACCCCAGCTCGGTGGCCTCGTCGAGCGCCTCGTTGAAGCCGGCGCCGGTGGTGTCCATCCGGGACAGGATGAAGTTGGTGGTGCCGTTGACGATGCCGGTGACCCGGGTGACGCGGTCCCCGTGCAGCGACTCGCGCAGCGGGCGTACCAGCGGAATCGCTCCCGCCACCGCGGCCTCGTAGTAGAGGTCGGCGCCGGTCTCGGCAGCCGCGGCGTGCAGCGTCGCGCCGTCCTCGGCGAGCAGCGCCTTGTTGGCGGTGACCACGCTCTTGCCGGTCTTCAGCGCAGCGGTCAGCCAGGTGCGCGCCGGCTCGATCCCACCCACCACCTCGACCACGATGTCGATGTCGTCGCGCTGCACCAGCCCGAGCGCGTCGGCGGTGAACAGCGACCGCGGCACCGGCAGGTCGCCCCGGTCCCGGCCGGGACGGCGTACCGCCACCCCCGCCAGCTCGAGCGGCGCGCCGACCCGCGCGGTGAGGTCGGCGGACTGCTCGTACAGCAGCCGGGCGACGGCGGTGCCCACCGTGCCGCACCCCAGCATCGCCACCCGCAACGGCTCCACCCCGGTCACCCCACGTCCAGCGCCAGCAGGTCGTCGACGGACTCCCGCCGTACGATCACGCGCGCCGCTCCGTCGCGTACCGCCACCACCGGCGGCCGCGGTACGTGGTTGTAGTTGCTCGCCATGCTCCGACAGTAGGCACCGGTCCCGGGTACGGCGATAAGATCTCCCGGCTCCACGTCCGCCGGCAGGAATTCATCCTTCACCACGATGTCACCGGATTCGCAGTGCTTTCCCACCACGCGGGCCAGTATCGGCTCGGCCTGTGAGGCACGCGACGCCAGCGTGGTGGAGTACGACGCGTCGTACAGCGCGGTACGGATGTTGTCGCTCATCCCGCCATCGACGGAGACGTAGCGCCGGGTGGCGCCGGCGTCCAGCGCGATGTCCTTGACGGTGCCGACCTCGTACAACGTGAAGGTGCTCAGCCCCGAGATCGCCCGGCCCGGCTCCACCGACAGTCTCGGCAGCTCCAGCTGGTACGCCGCACATTCGTGTTCGACGATCTTGCGCAGCCCGGACGCGATGTCGTCGGGCGGCAGCGGATCGTCCTGCGTGGTGTACGAGATCCCGAAGCCGCCGCCGAGATCCAGCTCCGGCAGCTGTACGCCGTGCTCGTCGCGGATCGCCGCCTGCAGCCCCAGGACCCGGCGCGCCGCCACCTCGAACCCGCTGGTGTCGAAGATCTGCGACCCGATGTGGGAGTGCAGCCCGATCAGTTCCAGCTGCGGCAAGGCGAGGACCCGCCGTACCGCCTCGGCCGCGGCGCCACCTTCCGAACCCCCGCCGTTGGCGATCGAGAAGCCGAACTTCTGGTCCTCGTGCGCGGTGGCGATGTACTCGTGGGTGTGCGCCTCCACGCCGACCGTGACCCGCACCATCACCCGGGGACGTACCCCGAGGTCGGTGGCGAGCGCGGCGAGCCGGTCGATCTCGTCGTAGGAGTCGACGACGATCCGCCCCACCCCGGCCCGCAACGCGGCGGTCAGCTCCGTCACCGACTTGTTGTTGCCGTGCAGCCCGATCCGTTCGGCGGGGAAGTCGGCGGCCAGCGCCACCGCCAGCTCGCCGCCGGTGCACACGTCGAGCCCCAGCCCCTGCTCGGCGACGATCCGGGCCACCGCCTTGCACAGGAACGCCTTGCCGGCGTAGAAGACGTCGAACCCCGCGAACCCGTCCTGGTACGCCGCGCACCGCGCCCGGAAGTCGGCCTCGTCGAACACGTACGCCGGGGTGCCGTACTCCGCGGCGAGGGTCTTCACGTCGATCCCGCCGACCGTGAGCACCCCGTCGGCGTCGCGCGCGGCGGTCGCCGGCCAGAGCGGGCGCAACAGCGCGTTGACATCCTTGGGGGTACGCAGCCAGGCCGGTCCGTGGTGGCCGATGTCGGCGTGCAGTGCCCCGGCCTCATGTGCCCGCATCGCTACATCCGCTCCGGTGCCGAGACACCCAGCAGCCGCAGCCCGTTGGCGATCACCACGCGGGTGGCGTCGTTGAGCCACAGCCGGGCCCGGTGCAGGTCGGTGGCCTCCTCGTCGCCGCGCGGCAGGATCCGGCAATTGTCGTAGAACCGGTGGTACGCGCCCGCCAGCTCCTCGGCGTACCGGGCGATCCGGTGCGGCGCCCGCAGCTCGGCGGCCAGCTTCACCACCTCGGGGAACTCCGCGAGCGCCAGCAGCAACTCGCCCTCCTTCGGGTGCTCCAGCAGCTCGGGCCGGAAGTCCGTGCCCCGGGCCAGCCCGAGGTCGGCGGCGTTGCGCGCCACCGCGGCGGTCCGCGCGCCGACGTACTGCACGTAGTACACCGGGTTGTCGTTGGTCTGCCGGGTGATCAGCTCGATGTCCATGGTCATCGGCGAGTCGGCCGAGTAGCGGGCCAGGGTGTAGCGCGCGGCGTCCACGCCGACCGCGTCGACCAGTTCGTCGAGGGTGACGATGTTGCCGCCCCGCTTGGACAGCTTCACCTCGGCGCCGCCGCGTACCAGCTTCACCAGCTGGCCGATCATCACCTCGATGTGCTGGTCCGGGTCGTCCCCGGCGCACGCCGCGAGGGTCTTCAGGCGCTGCACGTAGCCGTGGTGGTCGGCGCCCAGCATGTAGACGCAGCGGTCGAAGCCCCGCTCCCGCTTGTTGATGTAGTACGCCGCGTCCGCCGCGATGTACGCCTTCTCGCCGTTGGAGCGGATCAGCACCCGGTCCTTGTCGTCGCCGAAGTCGGTGGTACGCAGCCAGACCGCGCCTTCGGAGTCGTACACATGGCCTAGTTTGCGTAGTTCGTCGAGCGCATGCTCGACGGCGCCGGAGTCGTGCAGCGTCCGCTCGGAGAACCAGACGTCGAACTCCACCCCGAACCGCCGCAGGCTGGCCTGCATTTCGGCGAGCATCAGCGGGTAGCCGCTCTCCAGGAAGCGCGCGACTGCGGTGTCCTGCGGCTCCTGCGCCAGCTCCGGCTTCTCAGCGAGCACCTGCTGGGCGATCTCGGTGACGTACCCGCCGGCGTAGCCACCCTCGGGGGCCGGCTCACCGTGCGCGGCGGCGTACAACGACTCGGCGAACTTGTCCATCTGGGTGCCGGCGTCGTTGATGTAGTGCTCGCTGGTCACCTCGGCGCCGGCGGCCTCCAGCACCCGGTGCAGCGCGTCACCGAGCGCCGCCCACCGGGTGTGGCCGAGGTGGATCGGGCCGGTCGGGTTCGCCGAGACGAACTCCAGGTTGATCTTCTGGCCGCTCAGGGCCTCGCCCCGGCCGTACGCCTCGCCGGCCTCGATCACGGTCCGCGCCAGCTCCCCGGCGGCGGCCGGGGACACCCGGATGTTGAGGAACCCGGGCCCGGCGACGTCGGCGTTGGTCACGCCGGGGCTGGCTTGCAGCTCTTCGGCGATCCACCCGGCGAGCTCCCGGGGGGCAACACCGGCCCGTTTGGCCAGTTGCATTGCCAGGTTGGAGGCGTAGTCTCCGTGCTCGGGATTGCGAGGTCGCTCGACCGTCGTGGTCTCCGGCAGTAAGGCGGCATCCAGCTCACGGGCGGCGAATACGGCCCTCGTGGCGGCGAGTACGACATCGGCAAGCTTGGCAGGAGTCACCGCGCAATGCTAACGGCTTGGTGTACGACAGGCGCCGGAGCGAGGCGAGGCTCATTCGTCGGTCCGGCAAGGCGGAGGTTTGCCCGGATACCGGGGTTGTATCCGGGCGGGCCGACAACGCCGCCGGTCGGCGAATGAGTCCGCCGCAGCCGGCGCGTGTCGTGCACCGAGCCGTTGCGAGGGTAGAGTCTGTGGCTCGGCGGTATCCCAGCGTGGTGACCATCTGTCGAGATCGCCGAGGAGATATGCGGTAGTACGTCGGGCCGCAATGCCCAACACCCCATGACCGGAGCGTGGACGAGCTCATGAGCAAGAAGACCAAGCCCGAGGTGGACGAGGACGTAGACCTCGACCTCGATGACGTGGACCTCGACGACGCGGACCTCGACGCCGACCCCGATGAGGCGGACCTCGATGACGCCGGCGACGACGACGCGAAGCCCCGGCTGAGCAAGAAGTCGGACACCGCGGCGAAGAAGGCCACCAAGTCCACCTCGCGCCGTGGCGCGAAGTCGCGATCCTCGCAGTCGGCGTTCGTGAGCGGCGGCAAGCGACCCGGTGGCAAGTCGGGCGGCAAGTCCGGTGGCCGCGGCTCCGGTGGCCGGGGCGGCCGCGGCACCTTCACTCCGGTCCGGGTCGCCAGCCAGCGCCCGTGGGGCACCATCGCGCTGTTCGGCCTGGTCGGGGTGCTGTTCGTCGGGATCGTGGGTTACACGTTCTACCAGTCCTGGATCAACGACCTCACGCCCAAGGAGCGGGCGATGCGGATCGACGGCGTCAAGGACTACACGGCCAAGGTCGGTAAGGCCGGCGACCACAAGGAAGGCGTGCTCACCTACGAGCAGACACCGCCGGTGGGTGGCCCCCACAACGCCACCTGGCAGAACTGCCAGGGTAACGTGTACGACGCTCCGATCGCCAAGGAGCACGCCGTCCACAGCATGGAGCACGGCACGGTCTGGATCACGTACCAGCCGGATCTGCCGAAGGACCAGGTGGAGAAGCTGGCCGAGCGGGTACGCGGCAAGGACTACATGATGTTGAGCCCGTTCAAGGGTCAGCCCACCAAGATCTCGGTACAGGCCTGGGGCTACCAGCTGCAGCTCGACGACGCCGAGGACTCCCGGATCGACGACTTCAGCGGCGCGCTCCGCGGCGAGGGCCCGGAGAAGGGCGCGGCCTGCTCCGAGGGCGTCACGGTCACCGGCGATGCGCCGCGCGAGGTGCAGCCGCCGCAGCAGCAGCCCCAGCC
>JBOGDE010000188.1:0-11171 GCA_050701695.1 Micromonosporaceae bacterium | reverse complement strand
CTTCTCCTGGGCCACGGCAAGGGCGGCGAGCACCTGGCCCTTGGCGGCGTCGATGGCGTTGCCGGCGGCCCCGGCAGCGGCCTTTATGGTGTCGAGTTCGGTCAACGACCTCCTCCTCGTCGGTGTCGGGATCTTCGGCAGGCGTCACGCCGGCTGGTTGCGGTGTGACGAGTCTGGCGTACGTGATGCACCAGCAGGGGAACGGCACCGGCCAGCGGGGTTGTGAGTCGCTGTGCAAGCCGGCGCACCGGCCGTCCTCGTCCGGGATGTGCTCGGCCAACGCCAGGTGTGCTTGCTCGACCAGGCGGACACGCACGGCCGGGATCATGCGGGACTGCGACGGTGGCCCGGTCGGCCCCAGCCAGCATGCCGACGAGGATTCGGGTTTCTCGTATCGTCGGGGTGCCACTGGGTGATGCCGTTGGGCTATTACAGGTCGTAGTGGCCGGTGTCGATGTCGGCGAGGAAGTCGGCCCAGGCGTCCCGGGAGAACACCAGCACCGGGCCCGAGCGGTCCTTGGAGTCGCGTACGGCGATCGCGGAGTCAGCGGTGGTCGCCACCTCGACGCAGTTGCCGCCGTTCGCGGTGGTGCGGCTGCTCGTGGTCCACACGGTGGCCACCTCGACGCATTCGCCACCGTTGTTGGTGCTGCGGCTGCTCTTGCGCCACACGGTCGCGACCTCGACGCACTCCCCACCGTTTGATCCGCTGCGGCTGCTCTTCTTCCACTCGGCGCGGGAGAGGTCCCACTCGGTCATCCCGCACCTCCTCGTCAGGTCGGCGATCGCTTGGCGAACTCCTTCTCAGCGGCGACGATCATCCGTCGCGAGTCTTCAAGGTTGAGTGCCGCGCCGCGAAGCTGTTCGAAACACATGCTATACGTTCCCACCTCTCGCGGCTTGTCCGGATACACGGCGCCCATCAGGGTGTCGACGTAGATGAACTTCGGGTCCTCGGGCTCGAACTCCAAGATCATGAACGAGCCCATGTTGGCCGGGTGGATGCCGACCGCGAACGGCAACACGTGGATCTCCACGTTGCGCAGCTCAGCCACCTCCAGCACGCGCGCGAGCTGCGCCCGCATCGTCTCCGGGCCGCCGACCTCTCGCCGCAACACCGCCTCGTCCAGCACCGCCGTCAGGTGGGGCGGGTTGTCGCGGGTGAGCACGTCCTGCCGGGCCAGCCTCAGCTTGACCTTCCGGTCCACCTCCTCCGGGAGCTCCGGCAGCACCGCCGCGTTGAGCACCGCACCGGCATAGTCGGGCGTCTGGAACAGGCCGGGAACGATCTGAGCCTCGTAGGTGCGGATCACCTTGGCCTCGGACTGCAGGCCGACCCACTCGGAGTACCAAGCGGGGAGCACGTCGGCGTACTTGCGCCACCAGCCGCGTTGCCGGGATGCCCGGCCCAGCTCGACCAGGCGTTCGCGCTCCTCGCCGGTCACGCTGTAGTGCTTGAGCAGTCGGTCGAGGTCCTTCGCGCTGATCCCGGTCTTGGCGGTCTCGATCCGGCTCACCTTCGACTCCGACCAGCCCAGCTTCTTGGCGACCTCGTCGCCGAACAGCTCGCGCTCGTCGCGCAGCCGGCGCAGCTCCATCGCCAGTCTGCGGCGCAGCACGATCGGCCCCTGGGGTGACGTCATGTGAAAGCCTCCCGCGATCTGATGACTAGCTTTCGGATGCACTTGCAGATCACTGCATCCTAGGGCATGCTGTGGGCCACGTCACCCCCCAGTCACGCTGGGTCGCCGTACACGCCAGAGAAAGGTTTGCCATGTCGGACCAGAACGTCGAACCCACCGCAACCACCGACGAGCCCGCCCTCACCGAGGAGACGGTGCGACAGTGGCTCTACGCCGACCCGGTGCGGGTCGATGCGGTGCCCGAGGTGTTCGCGCTGCACCGCGACGACGACTGGTTCCCGGACGGGCCGGGACCGGACGATGCGACCGGCGTGGTGGCGTGGGTGTTCGCGCTCCCGGACGGGACGACGTACGTGCTCAGCCGCGACGACGACGGGCGCCCGCAGATCGTCTCCGGCAGCGACCTGGTCCGGGTCTTCGGCTTCTGGTCGAGCATGTTCAGCGCCGAACTGGTGGCGGTCAACACGGCCGAGTAGGGCCCAGGCGCCGGCGCCGCCGAGCGAGGAACCCGGCGCTCCGCGCCGCCGAGTGGGGCCCCGGCGCTCAGCGCGGCCAGGTGAGGCGTCCGGCGCTCAGCGGTCGACGCGTACGTTGCGGCCGGAGAGTTCGTCGTCGAGCTGCCGGCGGTCGGCGTCGACCATGATCGTGGCGAGCCGCCGCCAGTCGGTCTTCGCCTCCCACCCCAGCCGCTCGCGCGCCTTCGACGGATCCCCGATCAGCGCGTCGACCTCGGAGGGGCGTTCGTAGCGGGAGTCGTGTACGACGTACTTCTCCCAGTCCAGGCCGGCGTGTGCGAAGGCCGCCTGGCAGAAGTCCCGTACCGTCGCCGGCTTGCCGGTGGCGAGCACGTAGTCGTCGGCGTCGTCGGCCTGCAGCATCCGCCACATGCCCTCGACGTACTCCGGGGCGTACCCCCAGTCGCGTACCGCGCTGAGGTTGCCCAGGTATAGCGCGTCCTGCAGCCCGGCCGCGATCCGCGCCACCGCCCGCGTGATCTTGCGGGTCACGAACGTCTCACCGCGTCGTGCACTCTCATGGTTGAAGAGGATGCCGTTGGAGCCGTGGATGCCGTACGCCTCGCGGTAGTTGACCACCGACCAGAAGCTGTACAGCTTCGCCACCCCGTACGGGCTGCGCGGGTGGAACGGACTGGTCTCGCTCTGCGGCGGCGGCGTGGAGCCGTACAGCTCGGAGGTCGACGCCTGGTAGAAGCGGGTGTCGATACCGGAGGCGCGGATCGCTTCCAGCAGCCGGATGGTGCCCATCCCGGTGACGTCGCCGGTGTACTCGGGGATCTCGAAGCTGACCTTCACGTGGCTCTGCGCGGCCAGGTGGTAGACCTCAGCGGGCTTCACGTCCCGGATCAGGTTGACCATGCAGCTGGAGTCGGTGACGTCGCCGTAGTGCAGGAACAGCCGTTGATGGTCGGTGTGCGGGTCCTGGTAGATGTTGTCGAGCCGGCCGGTGTTGAACATCGACGCGCGGCGGATGATGCCGTGGACCTCGTACCCCTTGGAGAGCAGTAGCTCGGCGAGGTACGAACCGTCCTGTCCGGTGATGCCGGTGATGAACGCGGTGCGGCGCGGCGTGCCGGTCGACTCAGTCACGCAGGAACGGTATCGAACGAAAGTGACGGCCGGCCGTGCGGGTGCGACCCGCTGACTAGGCTGGGGCGCGAGGTCGCTGGAACACATTCGGAGGTCGCAGGTGCCGTACTCCCATCAGGTCCCACGAGACGCCAAGGTGTACGTCGCCGGACACGCCGGTCTCGTCGGCTCAGCGATCTGGCGGCACTTCACCGAGGCCGGCTTCGGCAACCTGATCGGCCGGCGCAGCGCCGAGCTGGACCTGCGGGACCGGGACGCGGTGTTCGACTTCTTCGCCGAACAGCGCCCCGGGTACGTGATCGACGCGGCGGCGAAGGTGGGCGGCATCTTCGCCAACGACGCGTACCCGGCGGACTTCCTGTCGGACAACCTGCGGATCCAGGTCAACCTGCTCGACGCGGCGCACCGCTTCGACGTGACGCGGATGCTGTTCCTCGGCTCCAGCTGCATCTATCCGAAGCTGGCGCCACAGCCGATCCAGGAACGGTCGCTGCTCACCGGCCCGCTCGAACCCACCAACGACGCGTACGCGATCGCGAAGATCGCCGGCGTGATGCAGATCCAGGCGCTGCGGCGCCAGCACGGACGGCCGTACATCTCGGCGATGCCGACAAACCTGTACGGACCTGGCGACAACTTCTCGATCCCCGGCGCCCACGTGCTGCCGATGCTGATCCGGCGGATGCACGAGGCGAAGCAGCGCGGCGACACCGCGTTCACCGTGTACGGCACCGGCACCCCGCGCCGGGAGTTCCTGCACACCGACGACCTGGCCGCCGCCTGCCTGCTGCTGCTGGAGCGCTACGACGACCCGGCGCCGATCAACATCGGCTGCGGCGAGGACGTCACCATCGACCAGCTGGCACGGCTGATCGCCGAGGTGGTCGGCTACCCCGGCGAGTTCGGGCACGACACGTCCAAGCCGGACGGCACGCCGCGCAAGCTGCTGGACGTGTCCCGGATCCGGGCGCTGGGCTGGGCCCCGCAGGTCGCACTGCCCGACGGCGTCAAGTCGGTGTACGAGTGGTTCCTCGCCCACCACGACTCAGCGCGGCTGTGATCCGCTGACTGGTCAGGTGCTCGCTGGCAAGGCCGCACAAGCCGCCGCGTGGCCGGAGGTCACGCAAGGCGCGGAGAACGCCGCCAGCGTGCGCCTGACCGGTCAGCGCTTGTCGGTGAGGACGCCGATTACGAACAGCGGGTTGCCGACCAGGTAGCGCTTCCAGAGCCGGCGCGGCTCGGTGGCCAGCCGGTACGCCCACTCCATGCCGTACTTCTGGACCAGCTTCGGCGCCATCGGCTTGTTGCCGGACCAGAAGTCGAACGCGGCGCCGACCGGCACCACGGTGCAGCCCAGGCGCACCGCGTACTCGGCGACGAAGCGGTCCTGGGTGGGAGTGCCGAGGCCGACCCAGAACAGGTCCGGCTTGAGCTCCGCCGCCCGGCGTACCAGGTCGTCGGACTCGGCGTCGGTGAGCGGGCGGAACGGTGGTGACTCGGCGGCCACGATCTCCACGCCGGGCAGCCGCTCGGACAACGCCGCCTCCAGCTTCGCCACCGTCTCTGGCGAGGCGCCGTACAGGTAGTGGCGCAGTCCGTGCTCCCGCCCGGCGTCCATGGTGGCGAGCATCAGGTCCGGGCCGTACACCCGCTCGGTCATCCGCGGCTGGCCGCGGCGCCGGCCCACCATCGCGACGTAGTGGCCGTCGGCGAAGTTGGCGTCCGCGCCGTTGAGCAGCTCGCGGTACGCCTTGTCCCGCAGCGCCAGCGACAGAGTGTACGCGTTGCACAGGTGGGTACGGCGCGGCTGGCCGTACCGGGAGGTCAGCAGCGTATCGACCGCGCCCCGCGGGTCGACGCCGGTGATCCGTACCCGGCAGCAGGTGAACTCCGGAGGAGCCGTCACGGATTGCTTACCTGGAGTGGACATCGCGCGGAAGCATACCCGCCTCGCTAGGTCGGTGGGCGCCAGTCGGCTCCGGCGGCGGTCGCGCGGTCCAGCAGCCCGCTGGGGGCCGCGTGCAGCAGGGTGTTGCGCGCCCCCACCCCGAGCCGGCTCCGGGCACCGAACACCGCGCCCAGGCGCCGGGACCGGCGTACCAGCTTCGCGGTACGGCGACGCCGCAGCCGGTCGTAGCGGCCCAGCACGGTGGCCAGCGGCGCGCCGGGCACCAGCTCCGTGGCCACCGTGGCCAGGGTGAGCGCGTCCTCCAGGGCGAGACAGGCTCCCTGGCCGAGGTTGGGGGTCATCGCATGCGCCGCGTCGCCGAGCAGCGCCACCCCACCGTTGCCGATGCCGATCCCGAACCGGCGCGGCAGCGGATCCAGGTCCGCCATCGGCTGCTGCCACAGCTCGCCGGGCTGGGTGACGTCGATCAGCTCCCGGATCGCCACGTGCCACCCGGCGAACCAGCGCCGCAGCAGCTCACGCTGCACCTGCGACGACTCGGGCCGGGGCGCCCCGGAGGTGATCGCCACCCAGTACACGCCGCCGCCCCGCAGCGGTGTGATCAGGAACCGCTCGCCGGAGCCGATCCACTCCCCCGCGGCCGGCACCCGTGAGAGCCGGTGCGCCGGCACCACCGCCTGCCACGCCGTGTAGCCCGCCGCCGTGACCGTCGACTCCGGGGCGACCACGGGCCGGATGACGCTGTCCATGCCGTCGGCGGCGACCACCAGGTCGGCGTCCCACCAGGTACGCCCGTCGCTGACCGCCGGCGACCCGGTGCCCTCGGCGCGCAGCCGCCGCACCGTGACACCGGTACACACCGCCACGTCACCCAGCTCGGCGACCAGGGCGTCGTAGAGGTCCTGGCGGCGTACCGCGAGCGCGGGCGCACCGTACCGGTCCACCATCGCGGCGGTACGCGAGCGTGCCAGCACCCGCCCGTCGGGCCGCCGGATCACGGTCTCGGCGACCGGCTCGGAGATCTCCTCCAGCCCGGCGCCGATCCCCAGTGCCCGCAGCGCGTGGACGCCGTTGGGCCACAGCAACAGTGCCGCCCGCGCCAGCGACAGGCTGGGCTGGCGTTCCAGCAGGGTCACCTGCCACCGGGCACGGGCCAGGGCGCCCGCCACGGCCAGGCCCCCGACCCCGGCTCCGACCACGACCGCGCTACGCATCGGCTCGGCCCGCTACTGGGACCCGCTGTGGCGTGCCGAGGTCTCTCCGTCGGGCTCTGGTTCCTTGGACTTCTCCAGCGACGGCGAGTCCGCGTCCGCCGCCGCGTCCGCATTGTCGTCCACGGCGCCGTCCGCGGCGTCGTCAACCGCCCGGTCGGCGTCAACCACCGAGGGCGTGCCGTCCTCGGCGTACACCAGGCGCTGCTGCGGGCCGCGTACGAGCAGGAAGTACGCCAGCCCACCGATCAGGCCGAGCAGCGCGGTCCACATGTTCAGCCGCATCCCGGCGAACGAGTGGGCGGTGTCGATGCGCAGCGACTCCACCCAGAACCGGCCGACCGAGTACATCACCACGTACAGCGCGAACGCCCGGCCGCGGCCGAACCCGAACCTCTTGTCCAGCCACCAGATCAGCCCGGCGCCGCCGAGGTTCCACAGCGCCTCGTACAGGAAGGTGGGGTGGAAGGTCTCGAACGCCTGGTACTGCTCGGGGAGGGTGCGGCGGTGGTCGGCGTCGATCTCGAGCGCCCACGGCACGGTCGTCGGCTTGCCGTACAGCTCCTGGTTGAACCAGTTGCCGAGCCTGCCGATCGCCTGCGCCACCGGCAGCGCCGGTGCCAGCGCGTCGGCGAGCATCGACAGCGGGACGCCGCGCTGGCGGCAGGCGATCCAGGCGCCGAGCGCACCCGCCAGCAGCGCACCGGGGATGCCGAGGCCACCCTCGTAGATCCGCAGCGCGCCCATCGGGTCCTTGCCGGCGGCGAAGTAGAGCTGGTAGTCGGTGATCACGTGGTAGATCCGGGCGCCGATGATGCCGAACGGCACGGCCCACATCGCGACGTCGATGACGGTGCCGGCCGGCACACCACGGCGCTGCAGCCGGCGCTCGGTGAGCCAGACCGCTACGATGATTCCGGCGACGATGCACAGGGCGTACGCCCGGATCGGGATCTCCCAATCGACGAACGGCAGAGGGATACGCCACTCGCTGGCGCCGGGGCTGGGGATGGAGGCGAGATTCACGAGGCCACACGCTACCCGTGCCAATCCCTAGCCGGTGACCCCGGTCACCTCCTAATGTGCAGAGATGAACTCCCTCACATCCGCGGTCGCCGCAGTCATCACCGACTCCAGCGACCGCGTTCTGCTCTGCCAGCAGAAGCAGGGGCATCGGCTGTGGGGTCTGCCCGGCGGCAAGATCCGCAATGCCGAGAGCCCGGTGCGCGCGGTCACCCGCGACGTACGCGAAGAAACCGGCCTGGAGATCGAGCCGGTCGAACTGGTGGGGATCTACCACCTGACCGGTGACGGCTGTGGCGAAGGGCTCCCCGACGTGCTGGTGCACGTGTTCCGCGCCCGGATCGTCAGCGGCGAAGCGCTGGTCAACTCCCCCAGTTGGATCCGCAGCCTCACCTGGGCCGAGCCGGACAACCTGCCCGACCCGTTGACGGCGACCACCCAGATCGCGGTCGACGACGCCGCCGCCGGACGCTGCGGTGTGCTCCGCGACGTACAGCGCTCGGCCGAGCCCGAGGTCCCGGAGGCCGAAGAGGTCGCCGTCAGCTAGCCCTGGGAGCGGCGACGCACCCCGTCGGCGAGCTCGCCCGACAGCGCGGTCAACGACCGCAGCCCCGCGGCGAAGTCTAGGGCGTCGAGCAGACAGCGGATCAGCGCGCTACCGACGATCACGCCGTCGGCGTAGCCGGCCACCTCGGCGGCCTGCACGCCGTCGCGTACGCCGAGACCCACCCCGATCGGCAGCTCGGTGACCTTCCGCGCCCGCGCCACCAGCAACGGCGCCAGCGAACTGGTCTGTGCCCGGGCGCCGGTCACACCCATCACGCTGGTGGCGTACACGAAGCCCCGGCACTGTGCCACGGTCATCGCCAGCCGCTCGTCGGAGGAGCTGGGCGAGATCAGGAAAACCCGGTCCAGGCCGTGCCGCTCAGATGCGGCCAGCCACTGTCCGGCCTCGTCCGGGATCAGGTCCGGGGTGATCAGCCCCGCCCCGCCCGCGGCGGCCAGGTCGCGGGCGAACGCGTCGGCGCCGTACTGCTCGACAGGGTTCCAGTAGGTCATCAGCAGGGTCGGTACGCCGGTCGCGGCCACCGCCTCCACGGTGCGCAGCACGTCGGCGGTACGCAGCCCACCGGCCAGCGCCGCCTCACCGGCCCGCTGGACGACCGGCCCGTCCATCACCGGATCCGAGTACGGGAACCCGACCTCGACCACGTCGACCCCGGCGTCGACCATCGCGTGGATCGCCTCGATGCCGCGCTCGACGGTGGGGAACCCGGCCGGCAGATAACCGACCAGCACCCCTCGCTCCTCGGCACGGGCCTTCTCGAAGGCCACCGACACGCTCATCGCACACCCTCGCTTCGCTCGGGCGGCACTTCGCGCACGCACAATGCCCATGATTCGCTCGCAAGCTCGCTCATGGCTGGTCCCCCGGTAGCAGACCGAACCACTCGGCGGCGGTGTCCATGTCCTTGTCGCCACGTCCGGACAGGCTCACCACGATCGTGGCCCCTGATCCGAGCTGCTTGGCCACCCGCAGCGACCCTGCCAGGGCGTGCGCGCTCTCGATCGCCGGAATGATCCCCTCGGTACGGCACAGCAGCTGGAACGCGTCCATCGCTTCGGCATCGGTGACCGGCCGGTAGTCCACCCGCCCGGTCTCGTGCAGCCAGGCGTGCTCGGGCCCGACGCCCGGGTAGTCGAGCCCGGCGGAGATCGAGTGCGACTCGATGGTCTGCCCGTCCACGTCCTGCAGCACGTACGACCGGGAGCCGTGCAGTACGCCGGGGCGGCCACCGGTCAGGGTGGCGGCGTGCCGGCCGGTGTCGACGCCGTCGCCGGCGGCTTCGAAGCCGTACAGCTTCACGTCGGTGTCGCCGAGGAAGGCGTAGAAGATGCCCATCGCGTTGGAGCCGCCGCCGACACAGGCGCAGACCGCGTCGGGCAGCCTGCCGAGCAGCTCACGCGCCTGCTCCCGGGCCTCGTCGCCGATCACCCGCTGGAAGTCGCGCACCAGGGTCGGGAACGGGTGCGGGCCGGCGACCGAGCCGACCACATAGTGAGTGTCATCGACGCTGGAGACCCAGTCCCGGAACGCCTCGTTCATCGCGTCCTTGAGGGTGCGGCTGCCGCTGGTCACCGGCACCACCGTGGTGCCGAGCAGGTTCATCCGGGCCACGTTCAGCGCCTGCCGCCGGGTGTCGACCTCGCCCATGTAGACGGTGCAGTCGAGCCCGAACAGCGCGGCGGCGGTGGCGGCCGCCACGCCGTGCTGACCGGCGCCGGTCTCGGCGATCACCCGCCGCTTGCCCATCCGTACGGTGAGCAGCGCCTGCCCCAACACGTTGTTGATCTTGTGGGCGCCGGTGTGGTTCAGGTCTTCCCGCTTGAGCAGGATCCGGGCTCCCGCCGCCTCGGAGAACCGGGTGGCGTCGTAGAGCAGCGACGGGCGGCCGGCGTAGTCCCGGAACAGCCGCTTCAGCTCGGCGACGAACTCCTCGTCGGCCATCGCCTTGCCGAACTCGGCGTCCAGCTCGTCGAGCGCGGCGATCAGCGCCTCGGGAACGTACCGGCCGCCGTACGGGCCGAACCGGCCGATGGAGTCGGGGATGTTCATCCCGCGTGCCTCGGGGTGGCGGGGTGGCTGCCCGCGGTGACCAGCTCGGCGACCGCCTCCCGCGGCGACTTCTGGGTGACCAGACCCTCCCCGACCAGTACGGCGTCGGCGCCGGCGGCGGCATACCGGATCAGGTCGTGCGGGCCGCGCACCCCGGACTCGGCGATCTTGACCACGTCCCGGGGCAGACCGGGTGCGATCCGCTCGAACACCGCGCGGTCTACCTCCAAAGTCTTGAGGTTTCTGGCGTTGACGCCGATCACCCGGGCACCGGCCTGCAGCGCGCGGTCGGCCTCCTCCTCGGTGTGCACCTCGACCAACGGGGTCATCCCGAGCGACTCGATCCGCTCCAGCAGCCCGATCAGCACGTTCTGCTCCAGCGCGGCGACCAGCAGCAACACCAGGTCCGCGCCGTACGCCCGGGCCTCGTGCACCTGGTAACTCGAGACGATGAAGTCCTTGCGCAGCACCGGTACGTCGACCGCGGCCCGCACCGCGGCCAGATCCTCCAGGCTGCCGCCGAAGCGGCGCTGCTCGGTGAGCACGCTGACACAGCGGGCGCCGCCGGCGGCGTACTCGGAGGCGAGCTCGGCCGGGTCGGGGATCTCGGCGAGCTGCCCCTTCGACGGTGAGGAGCGCTTCACCTCGGCGATCACACCCACGCCGGGTGCCCGCAGCGCGGCGAACGCGTCGATGGCGGGGGGTGTGGCGGCGGCCCGGTCCCGGATCTCTTCGAGCGCGATGGCCTGCTCGCGGGCCGCGACATCCTCACGGACGCCTGCCAGGATCTCGTCGAGCACGCTCACGCAACCTGTCCTTTCCGGTGTCTGCGGCCGATCGTATGCGGCGCCCCCGACCATGCCGCTGTCGGGGTACGGGTTGCCCTACTGCCGCCCTGACCTGCTCAGCGCCCCTCGGTGGGGTCGGCGCCGGAGTCCAGGGCGTCCCACAGCTGAGCGGCCGAGGCCTCCGATGTCGAGACGGCCGGCGCCGGGGCGTCCGGGGTGTCGGGGGCGTCCGGGGCTTTCGGCGCATCGGGAGCGGGACGCTGGTAGCGCGAGGCCATCGCGGGCCAGCGCCTGCCCCGCCACACCGCCGCTCCGCCGGCCAGCGCCACCACCGCTCCGGCGAGCAGACACAGCCAGGGCCACGCCCCCACGG
>JBOGDE010000187.1:0-11216 GCA_050701695.1 Micromonosporaceae bacterium | reverse complement strand
TCGTCGTCGCCGATCCAACACCGGGATCGACTCCTCCTCCGCCTTGCGAGCCACCACCTGGACACCGGACTTCATCAACCAATCTCTGGCGCAGGACACTCGCCGCCAGTTGGCGGGTGAGCCGGATCGCCTCGGCGGAGAGGTCGACGTCGCCGGAGTAGCCCTCGTTGAAGACCAGGTAGAGCACGCGCAGCACCGCGGCGACGTCGCCGGGCTGGTCGAACCGGACGCCGGAGACGGTCCGCTTGGCTCTGCTGATCCGCTGAGCCATGGTCGCCTCCGGCACCAGGTAGGCCTGCGCGATCTGGCGCGTGGTCAGACCGCCGACGGCGCGCAGCGTGAGCGCGACGGCCGAGGCCGGTGTCAGGGACGGGTGCGCGCACAGAAAGTACAGCGCAAGCGTGTCGTCGGCCGCCTCGCCCTGGTCGGGCGGCGGCTCGGCCTCGGCCCGCTCCTCTCGCCGCCGCCGGGACGTATCGGCGCGTACGGCGTCGAGGAACTTGCGCCAGGCCACCGTGACCAGCCAACCCTTGGGGTCGGCCGGCGGGTCGTCCGGCCACCCGCGTACGGCCTCGACCAGGGCGTCCTGCACGGCGTCCTCGGCCGCCGCGAAGTTGGCTCCGCGACGGACGAGGACACCGATCACCGCGGGCACCAGCTCCCGCAGCAGCGGCTCGTTCACTCGGTGGCCGTCGCCTGTACGCCGTAGAAAGGGCGCACCTCGAGCCACTCGTGGATCGGCTTGCCACCCGCGCCCGGAGCCGCGGACAGCTCGCCGGCCAGCTCGATCGCGCGCTCGTAGGTCTCGACGTCGATCACCATCCAGCCGGCGATCAGGTCCTTGGTCTCCGCGAACGGGCCGTCGGTGACCGGCGGCCGCCCCTCGCCGTCGTAGCGGACCCACATCCCCTCCGGGGCGAGCGCCTGACCGTCGACGAACTCGCCGGTGGTCTCCAGCCGAGCGGCGAAGTCACGCATGTACTGCACGTGGGCCGAAACCTCCTCCGGCTCCCACTGGTCCATCGGCACGTGGTTGACCGACTCCGGCGCGCCCCGGTAGTGCTTGAGCAACAGGTACTTGGCCATCGTGTTCTCCTCGGTGGGTACGGCCCATTGTGGCCGTGTTCGCTCCTGGGACGGAGCCGCCCGCGGGTTCTCGACATCCCATCGCAGAACTTTCTGGCGGACTTCTAAAGACGCGTCAGGCGGGGGTGAGCCAGACGACGGAGAGGGCGGGCAGGTGCAGCGCGGCGGAGGCGGGGAAGCCGTGCTGGGGGTCCTCGGCCGCGGTCACGCCGCCGAGGTTGCCGGCGCCGGAGCCGCCGTACACCTCGGCGTCGGAGTTGAGTATCTCGACCCAGCGGCCGGTGCGGGGCAGCCCCACCCGGTACGAGGAGTGCGCCACGCCGGAGAGGTTGGCGACGCACGCGACCGGGGCACCGTGGCCGTCGTACCGCAGGAAGGAGTAGACGTTCGACGTGGCGTCGTCGGGTTCGATCCACCCGAAGCCGCCGGGCTCGATGTCGCGGGACCACAGCGCCGGGGTGTCGCGGTAGATCCGGTTCAGGTCGGCGACGAACCGCCGCACCCCGAGGTGGCCGGCATCGGAGGGCCAGACCAGGCCGTTCTCCTCGCTCCACTCCGTCGGCTGGGCCCATTCGCAGCCGGAGAACAGCAGCTGCTTGCCGGGGTGCGCCCACATGTAGCCGAGCAGGGCCCGTACGTTGGCCAGCTTCTGCTCGGGTGAGCCGGGCATCTTGCCGACCAGCGATCCCTTGCCGTGGACCACCTCGTCGTGGCTGATCGGGAGCACGAAATTCTCGCTCCACGCGTACGTCAGGGCAAAGGTGAGCTGGTTGTGGTGGTGCTGGCGGTGGATCGGGTCCTGGGCGAAGTAGCCCAGGGTGTCGTGCATCCAGCCCATGTTCCACTTGAACCCGAAGCCGAGCCCGCCGTCGGCCACCCGCTGCGAGACGCCCGGCCAGGCGGTGGACTCCTCGGCGATCATCATCACGCCGGGATGCAGCCGGTACGACGTGGCGTTGACCTCCCGCAGCAACGCCACCGCCTCCAGATTCTCCCGGCCGCCGTGTTCGTTGGGCAGCCACTGGTCGGGGGCGCGGGAGTAGTCCAGGTAGAGCATCGAGGCGACGGCGTCGACCCGCAGCCCGTCGATGTGAAACTCCTCCAGCCAGTACAGCGCGTTGGCGACCAGGAAGTTGCGTACCTCGGGCCGGCCGTAGTCGAACACGTACGTGCCCCAGTCGGGTTGCTCGCCGCGGCGCGGATCGGGGTGCTCGTAGAGCGGGGTGCCGTCGAAGCGGCCGAGCGCCCAGTCGTCGCGCGGGAAATGGGCGGGCACCCAGTCCAGGATCACCCCGATGCCGGCGGCGTGCAGTGCGTCGACCAGGTGCCGGAAGTCGTCCGGCTCCCCGAACCGCGCTGTCGGCGCGTAGTACGAGGTGACCTGGTACCCCCAGGAACCGCCGTACGGGTGCTCGGCGACCGGCAGCAGCTCGACGTGCGTGAAGCCCATCTCGGTGACGTACCCGACCAGCTGCGTGGCCAGGTCGCGATAGGACAGTCCGGGGCGCCAGGAGCCGAGGTGCACCTCGTAGATCGAGATCGGCTCGGCGTACCAGCGGCGCTCGGCCCGGGCGGTCATCCACTCACCGTCGGCCCATGCGTAGCGGGACTCGTACACCTTGGAAGCGGTTTTCGGGGGTACGTCAGTCGCGCCGGCGAGCGGGTCGGCCTTGTCGCGCCACACCCCGTCCGGCCCCTGGATGCGGTACCGGTAGTGGGCGCCGGAGCCGACCTCGGGGACGAAGATCTCCCAGACTCCGCTGCCGCCCAGCGAACGCATCGGCCAGCCGTCCTCGGGCCCCCAGCCGATGAAGTCGCCGACCAGCGTGACGGCGCGGGCGTTCGGCGCCCAGACCGTGAAGCCGGTGCCGGTGACCGGGCCGCGCGGCGTGTCGTACCGGCGGGGGATCGCGCCGAGCACCGCCCAGAGCCGTTCGTGGCGGCCCTCGGCGATCAGGTGCAGGTCCAGCTCGCCCACCGACGGCAGCCAGCGGTACGGGTCGTCCACCACCCGGGTGCCGAACCCGTCGCGGACTTCGAGCCGGTAGTCCCCGGCCTCGCCGTCCAGCCTCACCTCGAACAGATCCGGGCGTACCGGCCGCATCGGATGCCGTACCCCGTCGGCGTCGAGCAGGGTGACCGCGTCAGCGCCGCGCCGCAGCGTCCGCACGGTATGCCCGTGCGCGCCGAGTACGGAGTGCGGGTCGGTGTGGTCGCCGGACACCACCAGCTGAAGGGTCTCGCTGCTCACCGTCACCGGCGGCACCTTACCTCCTCGCGTGGGAGTCGGCCGGATTCGGCCGGCGTTGCGTCGACTCGGCTTACGACGTGGTGCACCACGTCGTAATCGCATCACAGCCCGCCCCGCCGTGCGCGCCGAACTGGCTGGCCTGGTGTCCTGCGGGTCAGTGGCTCCCGAGGAAGCGGTCGAGCAGGGCGGTGAGGCCGGCGCGGATCCGGTCGATGTCGAGTCCGTCGGTGATCAGGGCGCGGTTGAGGTCGGCGCTGAGCGGCGCCAGCAGGGCGTGGGCGGCGTACTCGGCGTCGAGGGTGGGGTCGAGCTCGGCGAGCAGCACGCTGACGTGCATCCGCCAGAACCGATAGGCGCCGACCTGGTAGCGGGCGCCCGGGTGAGCGGTCTCGGAGAGGTGCACCAGCTCCAGGTTGCGCTCCAGCAGGTCGAGGTAGCCGGTGACGAAGGCGCGCAGCCGATCCGCCGGCGGAGCGCCCGGGCCGAGCGGGGGAGGTCCGGACAGGACGCCGGCCTGCAGCTCCCGCTCCCGTTCGTCCAGCAGCGCGGAGGCCAGCCCGGCCTTGCTGCCGAAGCGGCGGAACACGGTGCCCTTGCCGACGCCCGCCGCCGTGGCGATCGCGTCCAGAGAGACGCCGTCGACACCGTCGCGGGCGAACAGCCGGTCGGCGGCGGCAAGGACGCGCCGCCGGTTGCGGGCGGCGTCGGCGCGCTCCCGCGGTGGTACGCCGATAGTCGGCAGTTCGGGCATGAGCCAGTCTAGGCATCTCTCGTGGTACGAGACGGCCGCCACATTCCCTGCCTCCACCTGGTTAACCGGACCATGGTCCGCTAACGTGGATCGCATAACCGGACTCTAGTCCACTTATCCAGGAGGTTCCCGTGGTAGCTCTCATCACCCGTGACGAACTCAGGGCCGCGATCGACGCTGGCGAGGTGACCGTGGTCGACGCGCTCGGCGGGGAGTATTACGCCGCGCAGCACCTGCCCGGCGCGGTGCCGCTCGCCCCCAGCGAGGACATCGCCGCCGTGGCGCCCCGCCTGCTGCCGGACAAGACCGCCGCGATCGTGACGTGCTGCTCCAACCCCGCCTGCCCGAACAGCGCGCAGGTCGCCGCCGCGCTGATCGGCCTCGGCTACACCAACGTCCGCAAATACGCCGCCGGCATCCAAGACTGGGTCGAAGCCGGCCTCCCTGTGGAGACCGGCACCCCAGTCGCGACCTGACCGCCGGGGCCGGGCTGGGCTGGGGCTGGGGGCGGGAGGCTAGGGGGTGAGGGTGGCTATGGAGCGGAGGGGGATGGGGAGCCAGGCGGGGCGGTTGCGGGCCTCGTACACGGTTTCGTAGACGGCTTTGTCCAGCTCGTAGGCGCGGAGCAGGACGACCTCCTCGCGGGGGTCGGCACCGGCGGCATTGGCGTACCCGGCGCAGAACGCGTCCCGGTTGCGGCTCACCCATTCGTGGGTACGGAATTCCAGCTGCCGGTCGTGGTCGTCCGGGTACGCCGCCCGCTCCTCGGCGAGCAGCAGGTGACCGGCGGCGTAGTCGTACGAGCGGAGCATGCACGCGACGTCGCGCAGGGGGGAGTCGGGGCGTACCCGTTCGGCGAGCGGCGTGATGGGTTCGCCCTCGAAGTCGATCAGCAGCCAGGTGGCGGGGGTACGCAGCACCTGCCCCAGGTGCAGGTCGCCGTGGATCCGTTGGGTCGGCACCGGCGCTGGCACCCCGCTCACCGCCGCGTACGCCTCCTGCAGCGCGTGCTCGTACGGCTCCAGGTCGGGCACTACCCGGATCGCGGCTTCCAGCCGGGCGCGCATCTGGCCGGCGAGCGAGGCGAGTCCGTCGGCGCCCAGGGTGCCGGTGCCGAGGGTCCGGGCCAGGTCGGCGTGCACCGTGGCCACCGCCTCGCCGAGCCGGTGCGACTCGGCGGCGAAGTCCCCGCCCACCTCGTCGGCGCGCAGGTCCTGCTCGGCCATCAGGTCGCGTACCGACGCGGTGGCCATCGCCCAGCCGTCGGCGGCGTTGTCCGCGTACGCGGAGAGCATGGCGTAGCTGACCGGCTCGCCGTCGAGCGTGCCTTCGATGGCGCCGAGCAGCCCGGCGACGTGTTCGCTGCCGGCGCGGGCCAGTGCCCGGTTCAGCTCCAGGTCCGGGTTGACGCCCGGGACCACTCGGCGGAACACCTTGAGGATCGCGGTCTCCCCGTACACCACGCTGGTGTTGCTCTGTTCTGAGTCGATCACCCGGCTGGGCAGCTCGGCCCCGACATCGGCAAGCTCGGCGGCCGGTTCGCCACGGAAGACCGCGAGGTCATCGCCGAAGGACGTCCCGGAGCCGGACATCAGGCCGACCAGGTACGAGGCCGCGCCCTCGTCCCAGAGCGCGTCGTAGGCGACGGACCCGCCGGGCATCAGCCCGATCCTGACGTGGTCCAGCTTCTCCGGAAGATCCTTGCGGTAGCAGACGAAGATCTGGTACCGCTGGGCCGGTCCACCGTCGGAGAAGGTCACATCGGCCAACGCGTGTGCCAGGTCGATACCGGCGCTGATGAGGCGTTCGGCCCGCAGACCGTACTCGTGAGCCACCGTCACCGTGCCGATCTCGCGGCCCTTGCCGGCGAACCAGCGCTGCTCCGACAGCCAGCCGGCGAGGCCGTCGGCGAGCGCGTCGAGCCAGGCGGTGCGGGCGCCGCTCACGGGTGCACCTCGCTGGCGCTCGGGCGCCCGTGACCGGGCGCTGCTGTGTACATGGTTCGCTCGCAAGCTTCGCTCACGTGAGGGCCTCCGGTCCGGTGAGCTGGAACCAGTAGAACGCGTGGCCGGGCAGCGTCAGCAGGTACGGCAGCTCGCCGATCGCCGGGAACGGCACCCGCCCGGTCAGCTCCACCGGTACGTGACCCTCCCACTGCCGCAGGTTCAGCTCGATCGCCTGCGGGAAGCGCGACAGGTTGTTCACACAGAGCACGATGTCCGGCGCTGGCTGGTCGGGGTCGGCGTACTCCCGTACATAGGAAAGGACGCAGGGGTTGGAGCCGCCCAGGTCGTGGAAGCGGCCGACGGCGAACGCGGGGTGGCGTTTGCGTACCTCGATCATGCGGCGGGTCCAGTGCAGCAGCGAGGTGGAGGAGTTGAGCTGGGCCTCCACGTTGACCGCCTGGTAGCCGTAGATCGGATCCATGATCGTCGGCAGGTAGAGCCGGCCCGGGTTGGCCTGCGAGAAGCCGGCGTTGCGGTCCGGGGTCCACTGCATCGGGGTCCGCACCGCGTCCCGGTCGCCGAGCCAGATGTTGTCGCCCATCCCGATCTCGTCGCCGTAGTAGAGGCAGGGGGAGCCGGGCAGCGAGAGCAGCATCGCGGTGAACAGCTCCAGCTGGTTGCGGTCGTTGTCGAGCAGCGGGGCGAGCCGGCGCCGGATCCCGATGTTGGCGCGCATCCGGGGATCCTTGGCGTACTCGGTATACATGTAGTCACGTTCGTCGTCGGTGACCATCTCCAGGGTCAGCTCGTCGTGGTTGCGCAGGAAGATGCCCCACTGGCAGCCGGTCGGGATCTCCGGGGTCTGCGCCACGATCTCCGAGACCGGGAACCGGGACTCCCGGCGTACCGCCATGAACAGGCGGGGCATCAGCGGGAAGTGGAACGCCATGTGGCACTCGTCGCCGCCGGTGTCGGGTTCGCCGAAGTACTCGACCACGTCGGTCGGCCACTGGTTGGCCTCGGCGAGCAGCACCCGGCCCGGGTACTCGTCGTCGACCACCTTGCGTACCCGCTTGAGGAACGTGTGGGTCTCCGGGAGGTTCTCGCAGTTGGTGCCGTCGCGCTGGAACAGGTACGGCACCGCGTCCAGCCGGAACCCGTCGATCCCCAGGTCGAGCCAGAACCGCAGCACCGCGAGCATGTCCTCCTGCACCCGCGGGTTGTCGTAGTTGAGGTCCGGCTGGTGGGAGAAGAACCGGTGCCAGTAGAACTGCCGGCGCACCGGGTCGAAGGTCCAGTTGGACTCCTCGGTGTCGACGAAGATGATCCGCGCCTCCGGCCAGCGGCTCTCGGTCTCGCTCCACACGTAGTAGTCGCCGTACTCGCCTTGTGGGTCCCGCCGGCTTTCCTGGAACCAGGGGTGCTGGTCGGAGGTGTGGTTCATCACCAGGTCGGTGATCACCCGGATGCCGCGCTTGTGCGCCTCGTCGAGCAGCAGTACGAAGTCGGCCACCGTGCCGTAGTCGGTGAGCACCTTGTAGAAGTCGCGGATGTCGTACCCGCCGTCGCGCAGCGGGGAGTCGTAGAACGGCGGCAGCCACAGGCAGTCCACGCCGAGCCAGGACAGGAAGTCCAGCTTCTCCACCAGCCCACGCAGGTCGCCGGTGCCGTTGGCGTCGGAGTCGTAGAAGGCACGTACCAGCACCTCGTAGAAGACCGCGCGTGTGAACCACAGCGGCTCCACCGGCAGGATGCGGGCCTGGCGGAAGTCGTCGGCGGTCGGGTGGACGACGTGCCCGCCGGCTACGTGGCTGCCTTCTGTGTCGAGAGTGGTCACGGCGCCCTCACGGATAACGGTGGACTCATGGGTGGCGGTGGACTCATGGGTGGCGGTGGACTCATGGGTGGCGGTGGACGGTGAAGATGTGCGCCGGCTCGTGGTGCGGATCCAGCCGTACGGTGTTGCGCTCTCCCCAGTCGTACGTGGCGCCGGTGATCTCGTCGCGCACGGTGAACCGTTCGTGCCAGTCGAACCCCAGCGCCGGCATGTCGAGCTGGGTGTTACCCCACTGCAGCTGATGCGAATCCAGCGAGCAGACCACCAGCACGGTGTGCCCGGTCGCCGGCTCTCGCTTGGACCAGCACAGCAGCGCGTCGTTGTCGATCTGGTGGAACGTCAGGTTGCGCATCCAGTGCAGCGCCGGATTGTCCCGCCGGATCTGGTTGAGCTTGCGCAGGTACGGCGCGAGTGACCGTCCCTCGGCCTCGGCGGCGGCCCAGTCACGGGGACGCAGCTCGTATTTCTCGTTGTCGAGGTACTCCTCGAACCCGGGGCGGGGGAGGTGCTCGTACAGCTCGTAGCCGGCGTACATGCCCCAGCTCGGGGTGAGCAGACTCGCCAGCACCGCCCGGATCTTGAACATCGGCGGCCCGCCGTGCTGCAGCGAGGCGTGCAGGATGTCCGGGGTGTTGGGCCAGAAGTTCGGCCGCATGTAGTGAAGGGCTGCTTTCAGCTCCTCGCAGTAGTCGGTCAGCTCCCGCTTCCCGGTCCGCCACGTGAAATAGGTGTACGACTGCGAGAACCCGATCTTGCCCAGCCCGTGCATCATCGCCGGCCGGGTGAACGCCTCGGCCAGGAACAGCACATCGGGGTCTTCCCGCTTCACCTCGGCGATCAGCCGGTGCCAGAACTCCACCGGCTTGGTGTGCGGATTGTCGACCCGGAAGATCTTCACCCCGAAGCCGATCCAGTGCCTGGTGATGCGGAGGACCTCGGCGTAGATGCCCTCGGGGTCGTTGTCGAAGTTGACCGGGTAGATGTCCTGGTACTTCTTCGGCGGGTTCTCCGCGTACGCGATCGTGCCGTCCGGCAGCGTGGTGAACCACTCCGGATGCGTCTTCACCCAGGGGTGGTCCGGCGCGCACTGCAGCGCCAGGTCCATCGCGACCTCGAGCCCTTGGCTGTGCGCCTGCTCGACGAATGCCCGGAAGTCGTCCTCGGTGCCGAGCCGCGGGTGGATCGCGTCGTGGCCCCCCTCGGCGGAGCCGATCGCCCACGGTGAGCCGACGTCGTCCGGCTCGGCGACCAGGGTGTTGTTCTTCCCCTTCCGGTTGACCGTGCCGATCGGGTGGATCGGCGGCAGGTAGACGATGTCGAACCCCATCGCGGCCACCCCAGCCAAGCGCCGTGCGGCGGTACGGAAGGTGCCGTGGCTGGCCTGGCCGCTGGTGTCGTGGTCGGGCACCACGGCACCCTCGGAGCGTGGGAAGAACTCGTACCAGGCGCCGTACAGGGCGAGCGGGCGGTCCACGTACACGTGGTAGGTCTCGCCCCGGGTCAGCAGCTCCCGGACCGGATGCCGCCACATGGCGTCGGCGGCGGCGAGTGCCGGGGCGACCCGGTGGGCCAGGTCCTCGGTCTCGCTGCCCAGCGCGGTGGCCGCCGCTTCGAGCTCGGCGCGTTCCGACGGCGGCGCCTTCTCCGCGGCCCGGGTCAGGATGTCCACGCCGCTGGCCAGTTCGTTGTGCAGATCGGCCACGCCCTGCCCGGCGGCGATCTTCTTCTCGACCGCGTTCTTCCAGGTCAGGTACGGGTCCGACCAGGCCTCGATGGCGTACCCCCAGAGGCCCTGGGTGTCGGGGACGATCTCGCCGTGCCACCGGTCCTTGCCGGGTACGCCGGGAGCGAGCCGGGTGAATGCCTGCTCGGCGCCGTCCGGCCCCCACCACACCACGTTGCAGCCCACCGCGTCGTGGCCTTCCCGATACACGGTCGCGGCGATCGGCAACCGTTCCCCGACCACCGCTTTCGCCGGATACCGGCCGCACTCCACCACCGGGAACACATCCTCGATCGGGATCCGTCCCAGCGACGACGCGCGTGTATTCATCGCCGCCTACGTTAGAGCCCCGCGGTCACTCCCGCACCTGGATCGGCCGCCCGAAGATCTTGGAATCCTGGTGGCAGGATCGAGCATTAACGCACCAAGATCGCGGGAACGCGTGCGGCGGGGACACCGGCACAGCCGGCGCCCCCGCTGCGGCGGGGCAGCGCGCTGGTCCTTCGCGATCTTGGTAAGTTAGTGCTCGAATCGAGCACTAACTTACCAAGATCCATACTGGGTCGCGGTTGGCGCGCTTGGTGGTGGGAACTTGGGAGTTGAGTGGCGCGTCGGAGTGGTCATGCGCCTGAAGATCACCGTGCTCGTCGTTCTCGTGTCGGCCCCGCTCCTGCTCGGCGTGCTCGGGTACGCGGGGCTCGGGTCCGTGGGCGTGGTCGCCCCGCCGCCGGGCGTACCGCGGGCGAACGCCGACTTCGCCACGATCACCTGGACCGAGAGCCACTACGCGAGCAGCGCGGCATTCCGCACCATCACCGTCCACCCTGACGGCCGCTTCACCGAACGCTTCTCCGACGGCTCGGAGCCGGACAGGGACGGCACGCTGACCCCGGATCAGCTCGCGACCGTAGAGGAGCTGGCGACCAGCCGGCAGCTCGCCGCCGAGCGGCGCTGGCACGCGACCTTCGGTGGCCCCGACTGCACGGACTCCTCCACCATCACGGTCACGATGCGGGACTTCGGGTTCAGCGTCCTGAACTGCGGCAACCTGAAGGCCCGGAAGCTACCGACCTTCGCACAGCTGTCCTCGTCCTTCCGCAAGATCGCCAGCCCCGTCCGCCCACCCGGCGGCGCCTGACCGGTGTCCGAGGTCGTCGGCCACGAGCATTGGACAGTATCTATCGAACCGAGCCGACCGATTCGTTAGTAGGTGTCCAATGCCCGCGCGGCATCACGCGCCGGCGCTAGGCGGTGGGGCCGGCGAGGAGGACATCGGCGGCGGCCTGGGCGTTGGCGCGGCTGGAGCCGTAGGTGGCGAGGTAGCCGCGCAGTCCGGGTGGGCGCCACGCTGCCGGCCAGCCCATCTCGACCAGTACGACGTCGGGGTGCCGCTCGGCGAGCTTCTCCACCAGGGAGCGGGTGTACGGGTGCCGGTGGGTGTCGCGGCTGACGATCACGATCGGGCGTTCGCCGGCGGCGTTGAGCAGCCAGGTCGGGTCGGCGCCGTTGTGCCGGCGGGCCGGGGTGATCCGGATCACGTCGGCGCCGGGGAGCGGGAGGCCCCAGGGGGTGGGCCCGGCGGCGATGGTGGCGGGCGCGTCGACCTGCACCACCAGCGGCCC
>JBOGDE010000186.1:0-11340 GCA_050701695.1 Micromonosporaceae bacterium | reverse complement strand
GCGCGGGTCGGCGGCGTGCCGGCCGGTGCCGGGCCGGCCAGCGGGGCGCGGCCCGTGTGGACAGCGGTGGGCGGGGGAGGCGGCGGTGAAGGGTGGGCTGCTGGTCGCGGGCACCACCTCCGACGCCGGCAAGAGCGTACTGGCGGCCGGGATCTGCCGGTGGCTGGCCCGGCAGGGGGTACGGGTGGCGCCGTTCAAGGCGCAGAACATGTCCAACAACTCGGCGGTCACCCCCGGCGGCGGCGAGATCGGGCGGGCGCAGGCGCTGCAGGCGGCCGCGTGCGGGCTGGAGCCCGACGTGCGCTTCAACCCGGTGCTGCTCAAGCCCGGTTCCGACCGTTCCAGTCAGGTGGTGCTGCTGGGGCAGCCGGTGACCACGGTCGGCGCCGCCGACTACCACCGGCTCAAGCCACGGCTCGCGGCGGCGGTCGCCGACACCCTGACCGAGCTGCGGCGCGACTACGACGTGGTGATCTGCGAGGGCGCCGGCAGCCCCGCCGAGATCAACCTGCGCGCGGCCGACATCGCCAACATGGGGCTGGCGCGCGCGGGCGGGCTGCCCACGATCGTGGTCGGCGACATCGACCGGGGCGGGGTGTTCGCCGCCTTCTACGGCACGCTGGCGCTGCTCGACCGGGCCGACCAGGAGCTGGTCGCCGGGTTCGTGGTGAACAAGTTCCGCGGCGACCCGGCGCTGCTCACCCCCGGGTTGGACAGCCTCACCGCGCTCACCGGGCGGCCCACGTACGGGGTGGTGCCGTACGCGCCGGAGCTGTGGCTGGACACCGAGGACTCGCTCGCCCACCCCGACGGGGCGGTGCTCGGGCGCCGGCTGCCGCCGGTCGGCACCGACTGGCTGCGGGTCGCGGTGGTACGGCTGCCCCGGATCTCCAACGCCACTGACGTGGAGGCGCTCGCCGCCGAGCCCGGTGTCCTGGTACGCCTGGTCAGCTCACCGGCCGGCCTGGCCGACGCCGACCTGGTGGTGCTGCCAGGCAGCAAGTCCACGGTGGACGACCTGGCCTGGCTGCGGCGTACCGGACTGGCCGACCGGGTACGCGCCCACGCCGCCGCCGGCCGGCCGGTGCTCGGCATCTGCGGCGGCTACCAGATGCTCGGCGAGCGGATCCACGACGAGGTGGAGAGCCGGCGCGGCACCGTGGACGGGCTGGGGCTGCTGCCGGTGCGGGTCGACTTCGCCGCCGATAAGGTGCTCGCCCGCCCCGCCGGCCGCTATCTCGCCCGCCCCGCGGGCCGCTATCAGGAGCTCCCCGTAGCCGGGTACGAGATCCACCACGGTCGGGCCACCGTCGCCGACACCGCCGAGCCGATGTTCCGGCTGGACGCGGGCGCCGACGGGGCACGGCTGGACGCGTGCGCTGACGGGGCGCGGGTGGGTGCGGTCTGCGGCACGCACTGGCACGGTGCGTTCGAGCACGACGAGTTTCGCCGGGCGTACCTTGCCGAAGCGGCGGCCGCGGCCGGCCGTACCGGGTTCCGGGTCGCACCGGACACCGACTTCGCCGGGCTGCGGCGCGGGATGCTCGACACCCTGGGCGACCTGGTGGCCGAGCATCTCGACACCGCCGCGCTCACCCGGCTGATCGAACACGGCACACCGGCGGGGCTGCCGTACGTACCGTCGGGGCTGGGAGGTAGCCGTGAGTCTTGACGTTCTCGCCTGGCGCCGGGCGGTCGCCGCGCTGTATGCCGCGGTACGCGCCGCGCCGGACCCGGAGCAGGGCTGGCGCAACTGGTCCGCCGGCCGCCAGGAGCTGATCGCCCGCCACCCGGCCTCGCCGATCGCGGCGGACCGCCGGGACGATGTCGCCGGGCTGCGGCACGCGCCGTACGATCCGGCGCTGCGGTTCGGGGCGCTGCCGGTGGAGCCCGCCGAGCCGGCGCGCATCGAGGTGCCGACCGTCACGGACGGGGTGGTGCCGTTCACTCGGATCGGGCTGCTGCGGCTGCCGGAGATCGGCACCTTGGACGTGTGGTGGCTGGAGTCGTACGGCGGCGGCGTGTTCGTGCCGTTCCGCGACCCGCACCCGGACACCTACGGTGGTGGCCGCTACCTGATCGACACCGTCAAGGGCGCCGATCTCGGGGGAGACCGGAGCGAGCTGGTAGTCGACCTGAACTTCGCGTACAACCCGTCCTGCGCGTACGACCCGGCGTGGCAGTGCCCGCTCGCCCCGCCCGGCAACGTCCTGGCCACCCCGGTGTACGCCGGCGAGCTGACTTGACCACCTTGCCGGCCGGGTGTCGGTGGCAGGTCGTAGCATCCGGCGTATGACTGAGCAGCCCCAGACCGGCAGTGCGGCCGGCAGCGCCCCCCGTACCGATGCCGAGCTCACCGCGGAGATCGCGCGGATCCTCCCGGAGATCCGGTCCGACCTGGAGGCGCTGGCGCGGATCCCGAGCGTGGCGTTCCCGGGGTACGACCACAGCCAGGTGCGGCGCTCCGCGGATGCCACCGCCGAGCTGTTGCGCGCCGCCGGGCTGACCGACATCCAGCTGCTGGCCGCGCCCGCTGGCCAGCCGGCGGTGGTGGCGCGCAGGCCCGCGCCCCCCGGCGCGCCCACCGTCCTGCTGTACGCGCACCACGACGTACAGCCGCCGGGCAACGCCGAGGAGTGGGACAGCCCGCCGTTCGAGCCGACCGAGCGCGACGGCCGGCTGTACGGGCGGGGCGTCGCCGACGACAAGGCCGGCATCGCGGCGCACCTGGCGGCGATCCGGGCGCACGGCGACGCGCTGCCGGTCGGCGTGACCGTCTTCGTGGAGGGCGAGGAGGAGTTCGGCTCGCCGACGCTCGCGGCGTTCCTCGACACCCACCGCGACCTGCTCGCCGCCGACGTGATCGTGATCGCCGACTCGGGCAACTGGGCGGTCGGGCAGCCGGCGCTCACCACCTCGCTGCGCGGCCTGGTCGACTGCTACGTCGAGCTGCGCACCCTGGAGCACGGCGTCCACAGCGGGATGTACGGTGGCGCCGCCCCGGACGCGCTCAGCTCGCTGTGCCGGGTGCTCGCCACGCTGCACGACGAGGCGGGCGACGTCGCGGTGCCGGGGCTCGGCAGCGCCGGCCCCACCCAGGTCGACATGGACGAGAAGCGGTTCCGCGAGGAGTCCGGGATGCTCGACGGGGTGTCGCTGATCGGCACCGGCTCGATCACCGAACGGCTGTGGAACAAACCCGCGATCGCGGTGCTCGGCATCGACTGTCCGGCGGTGCAGGACGCGTCCAACACCCTGATTCCGGTGGTACGCGCGAAGGTCAGCATGCGGCTGGCACCGGGGCAGTCACCGGCGGAGGCGATGCGGGCGCTGACCGAGCACCTGACCGCGAAGGCGCCGTGGGGTGCCCAGATCACCGTCACCGACGGCGAGCTGGGTGCGCCGTACGCGATCGACGCCACCGGGCCGGCGTACGACGCGGCGCGTGAGGCGTTCCGCGAGGCGTGGGACGGCACCGCGCCGGTGGACATCGGGGTGGGCGGTTCGATCCCGTTCATCGCCGCGTTCGCCGACGCGTTCCCGCAGGCGTCGATCCTGGTCACCGGTGTGGAAGACCCGGACAGCCGGGCCCACGGCGTGAACGAGAGCCTGCACCTGGGCGAGTTCGCCCGGGTCTGCGTCGCCGAGGCGCTGCTGCTCGCCAAGCTGGGCCGCTCCGTACCGGGCCGAACCGTGTCGGGCAGCTCCGTGTCGGGTAGCTCCGTACCGGGTAGCGGCGCGAAGTAGGCACGGTGCTGCTCTCGGAGGTGGCGGCCACCTCGGCGGCGGTCGCCGCCACCAGCTCCCGGCGCTCCAAGACCGAGCTGCTCGCGGCCTGCCTGGCGCAGGCCGGCCCGGACGAGGTGGTGCCCACCGTGGCGTACCTGTCGGGGGAGCTGCGGCAGCGGCAGATCGGGGTGGGCTGGGCCAGCCTGCGCGAGCTGCCGCCACCCGCCGAGGTGGCTACGCTCACCGTCGCCGGGGTGGACGCGCTGCTGCAGCGCATCGGTGAGCAGCAGGGCGCCGGGTCCCAGGCGGCCCGCCGCGCCCTGCTCGGTGAACTGTTCGGTGCCGCCACCGGCGACGAGCAGCACTACCTGCGGCGGCTGCTGATCGGGGAGGTACGCCAGGGCGCGCTCGCCGGTGTGATGGCCGACGCGGTGGCACGTGCCACCGAGGTGCCGGTCGCCGACGTACGCCGGGCGCTGCTGCTCTCCGGCGATCTGCGGGCGGTGGCGGCCGCCGCACTCGACGGCGGCGCCGATGCGCTGCGGGCGTTCCGGCTCGAGGTCGGGCGGGCGCTGGCGCCGATGCTGGCCCAGACCGCGCCGAACGTCGACGCGGCGCTGCAGAAGATCCAGCCGGCCGCGGTGGACTGGAAACTCGACGGGATACGCGTCCAGGTGCACCGCGACGGCGACGACGTGGCGGTCTACACCCGCAGCCTGGACGACATCACCGCCCGGGTGCCCGAGGTGGTCGCCGCGGCGCGGGCGCTGCCCGCCCGCCGCGTGGTGCTCGACGGGGAGGCGATCGTGCTCGCCGCCGACCAGCGGCCCCTTCCGTTCTCCGCCACCGCCAGCCGGGTCGGGCAGCGCGGCGACCCGGGGACACCGCGCCAACGGGTGCCGCTCACGTCGTACTACTTCGACCTGCTGCACCTCGACGGGGAGGACCTGCTCGACGCCCCGGCGCACCGGCGGTGGACCGCGCTCGCCGACGCGGTGCCCGAGCAGCTGCTGATCCCACGTACCGTCGTCTCCACCGTCGACCAGGCCAGCGAGTGGTACGCCGGCGCGCTGGACGCCGGCCACGAAGGCGTGGTGGTCAAGGCGCTGGACGCGCCGTACCAGGCGGGCCGGCGCGGCGGCGGCTGGCTGAAGGTCAAGCCCCGGCACACCCTCGACCTGGTGGTGCTCGCCGTGGAGTGGGGGCACGGCCGGCGCCGGGGCTTCCTCTCCAACCTGCACCTGGGCGCCCGCGACCCCGACGGCGGGTACGTCATGCTCGGCAAGACCTTCAAGGGGCTCACCGATGAGCTGCTGCGGTGGCAGACAGACAAGCTGCTGTCACTGGAGGAGCGGCGCGACGACTGGACGGTGTACGTCCGCCCCGAGCTGGTGGTCGAGATCGCCTTCGACGGCGTGCAGCGCAGCACCCGCTACCCGGGCGGGATGGCGCTGCGGTTCGCTCGGGTGCTGCGCTACCGCGAAGACAAGACCGCCGGCGAGGCCGACACCGTCGAGACCGTACGTGCGATCCACGCCGGCCGCCCCGCCGAGGGCTGACCCTGCGGCGCAGGTGGTGGCCCGCAACCCGGGCGCGCTAGCGGACCTTGGGGTCGTCGCGGCGGACGTTGGACTCGATCTCGCGGGCGGCGTACTCGAGCAGCTCGTGAGCCAGGTTCGACAAGGCCCGGGCGCCCGCCACCTCCTCGCCGATCCGGGGCACCGGCCGATCGTGCGGGTTACGTCGTGCCTGCCCGGTGCCGTGCAGCTGTGCCCCGGCCGGGGTGGCCACCGACGCGGTCGCGGTGGTGTGGTCGACGTCCTCTTCGAACGCCAGCTGGATGGTCCAGTGGGTGGTCTGGGTGGCCGTGGTCATGGCGCACCTCCTCGGTTACGTGATCCAGGCGGGACCCGTACCCCCGATTCTGGTCCCTCAATCCGCCACGCGGGACGGGTTCGCCGGTGCCGGGTCACGGCGGGCCTCCCGCCGCACCAGGAACCAGGGCCCGACCAGTGCGATCAGCGAGAACAGCCACCACTGGACCACGTACGAGAGGTTCTGCCCGGGGTTCTCGTACCGCACCGGGAGCGGCGAGAGCCGGGAGTCCGCGGGCGGGTCCTGGGTCTGCAGCAGCACGAAACCGCCGTACAGCCGGTGGGGGACCGCGCCCGCCAGCGCGGCCGGGTCGATCCGCCGGGAGACCAGCGCACCGTCCAGCCGGGTCGCGGCGTCGCCGCCGCTCTCCGGCAGGTGCACCCGTCCCACCACCGTCACCTCACCCGCCGGCGCCGCCGGTACGTCGGGCAGCGACGTGGCGCCGCCCTGGCCCGGGGGGATCCAGCCCCGGTCCACCAGTACCGCGGTGCCGTCGTCGAGTACCAGCGGGGTCAGCACCTCGTAGCCGACCCGGCCGGAGAGGGTACGTTGCCGCACCAGGATCTCGTGATCGGTGTCATACACCCCGGTGGCGGTGACCCGGGTCCAGGCCGCGTCGCCCGCAGGGGCCTCAGCTACGGCGAGAACGTCGTCCAGCGGCCGCGGCTGCGCCCTGCCGGCGGCGTCGATCCGCTCGTTGATCGCGGTGCGCTCGTGGTAGCGGGAGAGCTGCCAGAAGCCCAGCCCGACCATCACGGCGGCGAGGACGGCGGCGATGGCGAGCAGCGCTATCCAGCGCGGCCGGGCCAGAAACGCGTAGCGATTCCACACCCGTGCACCGTACCTAGTCCCCCGTGAGGCACCGGACACGCCCGGGATGGCACGACCCCGGGAGGGCGGCAGTGGCGCGTACGTTGCATCCTTAGGGTCCGCACGACCCCACGACGTGTCGGATCGTCATGCCTAGGAGCGAGTTGATGACCGCCATTCCACGCCTCGTAATCGCGGCACCTTCGTCAGGACACGGCAAGACCGCGATCGCGGTGGGACTGCTCGCGGCGTTCGCCGGGCGCGGGCTGACCCCGAGCGGGTTCAAGATCGGCCCGGACTACGTCGACGCCGGCTACCTCGGGCTGGCCAGTGGCCGCCCCGGCCGTAACCTCGACCCCCGGCTGCAGGGCGTCGACCGGGTGGCGCCGCTGTTCGCGCACGGTGCCGCCGGCACCGACATCGCGGTGGTGGAAGGCACCATGGGGCTCTACGACGGACTCTCCGGCCGGGCGGACCTGGAGAGCACCGCCCAGGTGGCCGGACTGCTCAAGGCGCCGGTGGTGCTGGTGGTCGACGTCGGTGCGATGGGGCAGTCGGTGGCCGCGCTGGTGCACGGCTTCCGCGCCTTCGACGAGCTGCTCTGGCTGGGTGGTGTGGTGCTCACCCGGGTGGCCTCCGCGCGGCACCAGCAGATCCTGCGGGAGTCGCTGGACGACATCGGCGTGCCGGTGCTGGGGATGGTGCGCCGCAACACCCTCGCCGCGCTGCCCAACCGTTCGCTGGGGGTGGCGCCGGTGGTGGACCGGACCACCGACGCGGTGCGCGCGGTACGCCGGCTCGGCTCCATGATCGCTTCCTCGGTGGACCTGGACCGGATCGTGGCGCTGGCCCGCTCGGCTCCCGACCTGCCGGCCACCCCCTGGTCGGCCGCCGACGCGCTGGCGGCCGCGACCGTACGCAAGCCGGCCGAGCAGACCCGGGTGCTGCCGCCGCGCAGCTCCGTGCGGGGCGAGGACGCACCAGAGGAGGCCGGGGAGAAGTCCGACACGCCCACCAGCGCCCCGGCCAGTGGAGCACCGGCCAGTGGCGCGCCGGCCAGTGGTGCCCCGGTCAGCCCGGCGGCGCCGGTGAGCCCGGCCGCGCCGGTCAGCCCCGCCCGCCCGGTGCTGGAGAAGGCCTCCGGCCCCGGCCCGGTGATCGCGGTGGCCGGTGGACCCACGTTCGGGTACTCGTACCAGGAGACCAGCGAGCTGCTGAGCGCGGCCGGTGCGCAGGTGGCGCCGTTCGACCCGCTGCGCGACGAGCAGCTCCCGGACGGCACCCAGGGCCTGGTCTTCGGCGGCGCCTTCCCCGAGCTGTACGCCGACGAGCTGTCCGCCAACGAGCAGCTGTGCCGGGCGGTCAACGAGCTCGCCCTCGGCGGCGCGCCGATCGTCGCCGAGTCGACCGGCCTGCTGTGGCTGGTCAAGGACTTCGACGGCCGCCCGATGTGCGGAGTCCTGAACGCCTCGGCGACCAGCACCAACACGCAGGTGCTCGGCTACCGGGAAGCGATCTCACGCGCCTCCAGCCCGCTGGTACGCCTCGGCGCCACCCTGATCGGGCACAAGTCGCACCGTACGGTGGTCAACCCGCGCTCCGGCGACAATGCCGCCTGGCAGTGGCGGGGCGGCCCGCCGGAGGGGTTCGTGTGGCGCAAGGTGCACGCGTCGTACCTCAACCTGCACTGGGCGGGGTACCCCGGGGTCGCCAAGCGGTTCCTGACCGCGGTGAATGTCCCGTAAACCTGCCCCACGCCCCACGAGCCGGGCCGGTTTCCGGCAGCATGGACGGGTGACCGCACTCTCGTACCGGTTTCCCCGGCTGACCGTCTCCACTCCCCGGCTGGAGATCCGGCCGTTGGAGCCCGGTGACGCCAAGGGGATCTCGGAGATCTTCGCCGACCGGCAGACCCAGCGCTGGCTGCCGTTCACCGCGCCGACCGACGACCTGGCGTACCAGTGGTGCACCACGATGGCCGACGAACGCCGCGAGACCGGTGTCGGAGACCACTACGCGGTGGTACGCCACGAGGACCACGAGCTGGTGGCCTGCCTGTGGGCACGGCGTACCGACTGGATGGCCCGCAGCACCGAGCTGTGGTACGCGGTCGCCCCTGACGCCCGTGGCCTGGGCTTCGCCACCGAGGCGACCACGGCGCTGATGATGGACCTGATCACCGAGCACGAGTTCGAACGGGTGGAGCTGCGGATCGCCCCCGGCAACTCCGACTCCCGCCGGGTCGCCGAGAAGGCCGGCTTCACGTACGAGGGGCTGCTCCGCAACGCTGGGGTGGTTGACGGCGGCCGGGTCGACCTCGAGGTGTGGTCGCTGATCGCCCCGGACCTGCGCGGCAGCCGCTGACCGGCTACTTCTTCGGGGTCACCCAGATCGTGATGGCGCCGTCGACCACCGGCTTGTCGGCGGTGTCGTACACGGTGAACGGCACCGGCAGCTCGAAACCCTCGGCGCCGAACTCGGGGAGCTCCGGCACCTCGGCCACACAGCGCAGGCTGGTCTCGGCCTTGGCGAGGTAGTTGACGTTCATCGACTTCGGCAGCCAGCGGTGGCTCGGCGGCACGGTGGCCTCGGCGAGCATCCCCATCGCGGTCTCGGCGAGATTGCACGCGGCGATCGCGTGGAAGGTGCCGATGTGGTTGTGCACGCCCCACCACTTCGGGGCGGTCACCTCGCAGTACCCGGGCCGCATCTCGCGCACCGTCGGCAACACCGTACGGAAGTACGGCGCCCGCAGCGCCACCGCGGCGGAGAACAGCTGCCGCCCGGCCGGCAGCCCGGACAACCGCTTCCACATCGCGAGCGTGGATCCCTCAGCCATCCCAGCCCCTCTCAACATTACTCTCGAGTAAGCTTACCCGCCGGTACGGCGCAGGCGCTGCGGCGGGTTTCCGAACTTACGAGTAGTGGCTGCCTGCGAGCGAACCGAGACGGCCACTACTCCGAATCCCGGGCGCAGCCCGCCCCGCTCTGGGTGCGTTGCGGGGGCTGCGGGAGGATCGGGGTGTGCTCGTACCGGAACCCGATCTTGGGCATCATGGTGATGCTGAGTTGGCGGCTGGGTTGGTTGACCTGGCGGTGAACGTGCGGTGGGCGGCGATGCCGGCGTGGTTGGCCGAGCCGATCGCGGCGTCGTTGGGCGACCTGGCGCGGTACCCGGACCCGGCGCCGGCCCGGCGCGCGATCGCGGCGCGGCACCGCCGGGACCCGGAAGAGGTGCTGCTCACCGCGGGCGCGGCGCAGGGCTTCGTACTGCTCGCGAGGGCGCTGGCGGCGACCCGGACGCGGTCGGTGACCGGGGCTGCGGCGGTGACCGGGGTGGCGGCGGTGACCCGGGTGCTGGCGGTGAGGCGGCCGGTGGTGGTGCACCCGCAGTTCACCGAGCCGGAGGCGGCGCTCGCCGCGGCCGGCCACCAGGTACGCCGGGTGCTGCTGCCCGCGCCGTTCGGGCTCGACCCCGGGCTGGTCCCCGACGACGCCGACCTGGTGATGGTCGGCAACCCCACCAACCCGACCTCGGTGCTGCATCCGGCCGCCGCGATCGAGAAGTTGGCGCGCCCCGGCCGGATCCTGGTGGTCGACGAGGCGTTCGCCGACACCGTGCCGGGCGAGCCGGAGTCGCTGGCCTCCCGTACCGACATCCCGGGCCTGGTGGTGGTACGCAGCCTCACCAAGACCTGGGGTCTGGCGGGGCTGCGGATCGGCTACCTGCTCGCCGCGCCGCCGCTGATCGCGCGGTGCGCCGAGGTGGCGCCGCTGTGGCCGGTCTCGAGTCCCGCGCTGGCCGCCGCCATCGCCTGCGCCAGCGAGGTCGCCCTCGCCGAGGAGTGCCGGATCGCCGAGGCGCTCGCGGATGACCGGGCGTACCTGGTCGACCGGTTGCGTTCCCTGCCGCCCGTCACGGTGGCTGCCCCGCCGACCAGTTCATTCCTCCTGGTACGCCTGCCACACGCCGCCGCGGTCCGGCACCGCCTGCGGGAGCGCGGATACGCGGTGCGCCGGGGCGACACGTTCCCCGGCCTGGGCCCCGACTGGCTGCGGATCGCGGTACGCGACCGCGCCACGACCGATGCGTTCGTCGCCGTGCTCGGCGACGTTCTGGACGAGACCGAAGACAGCGCCGCCGGGTCGGCGCCGGAGTGGAACGAGGCGGGTCATGCAGCTGATTGAGCAGACGATCGCGGAGATCAGGCCGCTGGACGAGCTGGCGCTGGCCGAGGCGAGTGAACGCCAGGGCCGGCTCACCAAGCCGCCCGGCTCGCTGGGCCCCCTGGAAGAGCTCTCGGTACGTCTCGCCGGTCTCGCCGGCAGCTGCCCACCACCGATCCCGGAGCCAGCGAGCGTGGCGATCTTCGCCGGCGACCACGGCGTACACGCCCAGGGAGTCACGCCATGGCCGCAGGAGGTGACCACCCAGATGGTGGCGAACTTCCTCGCCGGGGGAGCGGTGGTCAACGCGTTCGCGGCGCAGACCGGTGCCGACGTGGTGGTGGTCGACGTCGGGGTCGCGGCGCCGCTGGACGAGGCCGAGGGGCTGTTGTCGCGGAAGGTACGCCCCGGCACCCGCGACATGACGGTGGAGCCGGCGCTGACCCGCGACGAGGCCCGCGCCGCGGTCGAGGTGGGCATCGCGGTGGCGTACCGGCTGATCGACGCGGGCGCGGGAGTGCTGCTCACCGGTGACATGGGGATCGCCAACACCACCGCGAGCGCGGCGTTGATCGCGGCGTTCACCGGCGCCGACCCGGCGGTGGTGACCGGCCGGGGCACCGGCGTGGACGACGCCACCCTGGCGCGCAAGATCGAGGTGGTCGGTGCGGCGCTGGAGCTGCACCAGCCCGACCCCGCCGACCCGGTCGCGGTGCTGGCGGCGTTCGGTGGGCTGGAGCACGCGGCGCTGGCCGGATT
>JBOGDE010000185.1:0-11401 GCA_050701695.1 Micromonosporaceae bacterium | reverse complement strand
GCCGAGGAGCGCGCGGCCGGGGAGCCGGCGGGCTGAGACGAGCGTCGCTGGGGCATGATGGAGCTGCGTCGCCGACCGGCGTCGCCGTCGTCAGCCCGGGAGGTCGACCGTGCATCCTGGCCGCCCCGCCGGGCTCGCGGCGGCACCCCAGGCGCGCCACCCCGCCGATGCCGATCCGGTACGCGCCAGCAAGGCGCGCGCCGTGGTCGCGCTCGGGATCGTGGCACTGGGTACGTCGGTGACCGTCGGCGGCCTGATCCCTGCCGTACTGGCGCTGTGGCTGGCGCGGCAGTCGCGCGAGGAGATGCGCGCCGCCGGGGGGTTCCTGACCGGGCACCGGCTGCTGCGCACCGGCGAACGTTTGGCCTGGACCGCGATCCTGATCTCGGTGGCGGTGCTGGTGTACGCGGCGATCGTGGGGATCATGCGGCTCGCCCCCGGCGCCGGGTGAGCCTCTGAGGCGTCGATCGAGGGGTAACGCGTAGGCTGTCTGCCGGCACGCGTGATCGTACGGCGGTCTGAGGAGGGGTTCGGTGACCGAGCAGCCTGGGTCTGGGGAGGGTTCGGCGCCACCACCCCGGGAGGGCTTCCCGTCGGTGTCACCCATGCCGCCGGTCTCGCCGATGCCGGACGCCGGCGCCACCTCACCCCAGTCCTCGCCCGAGCCGTCGCGCTCACCCGAAGCGCCCCGCTCACCAGAAGCGCCCCGCTCACCAGAAGCGCCCCCCTCGCCCGAAGCGCCCCGCTCGCCCGAGCCGGGGCCGTCGCTGGAGAAGCCGGAGCCGGCTGAGCCGAGCCCGTCGCCGCAGGAGTCGCAGGCGCCGCCAGGGTCGGGTGCCGCGCCGGCGGCGCCGATCCCGCCGTACCCGTCCCCGGCGGCGGCTCAGGCTGTCCCGGCGCCGGCCGCGGCCGCCCACTCCCCGTACGGCCAGCCCGACCGGTACGTGCTGGCCGCACCACAGATTCCGCAGCCCCGTACCGGTCTCGGGATCGGCGGGCTCGCCAGCGGGATCGGGTCCTGCGTGATCGCGCTGCTGGGATGCTGCTGGTGGCCGCTGGCGGCGTTGCCGCTGGTGATGGGGATCGGCGGGGTCGTGCTCGGGTTCCTCGGCATGCAGCAGGTGGCGCGGTCGGGCGGGGAGCTCAGCGGCCGCGGAATGTCGATCGCCGCGATGGCCACCGGGGGTGCGGGTGCCCTGTTGAGCCTGGTGGCGATGCTGGGTTGGCTGGTGTTGAACGCCGGAGCGTAGCCGGATACCGCAACCGGGTATGCTGGTCTGCGGTGCCGCCGCGGCGGACGTGGAGCAGGTGCGAGCGCCTCGCTGAGGAGTTCGTTTTGACCTGCGTCCGTTTGGTGGGTACCCTTTTCGATCGTGCCTGGGCTCAATCCTGGGCCAACCTGTGTGCGTTCCGCGCTCAGCGAGCACCGTCACCGAATTGGTGCGGTGTGCCGGGCCTCGACACACGCAGCAAGACCACCCCGTCGGCTCAGGCCATGGGGCCGCGTGCGGGCGACACGCCCGACCGCGGGGGTCGGAGCAACTGTTCCGATCCGGGCGGATGTGACCGGCGGGAGCCGGGTGCGCCTGCCCAGTCACCACCGGCCGCGGCGGGTGGTGACGACCGAGACAGAACCATCGACGTAAGGACGGCTCGGCCGCGAGGCCGGAGGGAGCGAAAGACCCGGTGCCCACCATCTCCCAGCTGGTCCGTAAGGGCCGCAAGGCGAAGACCAGCAAGACGAAGACGCCGGCCCTGAAGGGCAGCCCGCAGCGGCGCGGCGTGTGCACACGCGTGTACACCACCACGCCCAAGAAGCCGAACTCGGCGCTGCGCAAGGTTGCCCGGGTGCGGCTCTCCAGCGGCATCGAGGTGACCGCGTACATCCCCGGCGCCGGCCACAACCTGCAGGAGCACTCCATCGTGCTGGTGCGCGGTGGCCGGGTGCGTGACCTGCCGGGCGTCCGGTACAAGATCATCCGTGGTTCGCTCGACACCCAGGGTGTCCGCGACCGCAAGCAGGCTCGCAGCCGCTATGGCGCGAAGAAGGAGAAGAGCTGACATGCCGCGCAAGGGCCCAGCACCGCGTCGGCCGCTCGCCGCGGACCCGGTGCACAACTCCGTGCTCGTCACCCAGCTGATCAACAAGATCCTGCAGCGGGGCAAGCGCCAGCTCGCCGAGCGGGTCGTGTACGAAGCCCTGGAGGGCTGCCGGGAGAAGTCCGGCGCCGACCCGGTGGTGACGCTCAAGCGCGCGCTGGACAACGTCAAGCCGACCCTGGAGGTGCGCAGCCGCCGGGTGGGTGGCGCGACGTACCAGGTGCCGGTCGAGGTGCGGGCGACCCGCGCGACCACGCTGGGTCTGCGCTGGCTCGTCGACTACTCTCGCGCCCGCCGCGAGAAGACCATGGTGGAGCGGCTGATGAACGAGCTGCTCGACGCCAGCAACGGTCTCGGCGCGGCCGTGAAGAAGCGCGAGGACACCCACAAGATGGCCGAGTCCAACAAGGCCTTCGCGCACTACCGCTGGTGACCACCTCGCGAGGTGTCAGCCAGATCGGGTGCGGGCACGACAACAGCATCACCACGGCGGGCCGCCGGTCCGCCGCCACAGACAGAACTAGTGCTACACAGGGGCTCGTAGCCTGTGGGGGAAGGTAGAAGTGGCTAACGCTGACGCCGCGCTGGCCAAGGTCCGCAACATCGGCATCATGGCGCACATCGATGCCGGTAAGACGACGACTACTGAGCGCATCCTGTTCTACACCGGGATCACGTACAAGATCGGTGAGGTCCACGACGGTGCCGCCGTCATGGACTGGATGGAGCAGGAGCAGGAGCGGGGCATCACGATCACTTCCGCCGCCACCAAGTGCGAGTGGAAGGGTCACACCGTCCAGATCATCGACACCCCGGGCCACGTCGACTTCACCGTCGAGGTGGAGCGTTCGCTGCGGGTGCTCGACGGCGCCATCGCGGTGTACGACGGGGTGGCCGGTGTCGAGCCGCAGACCGAGACGGTGTGGCGGCAGGCGGACAAGTACAACGTCCCGCGGATGTGCTTCGTCAACAAGCTGGACCGTACCGGCGCGGACTTCTTCCGCTGCGTGGAGATGATGAAGGACCGGCTGAACGCCGCCGTGCTGGTGCTGCAGCTGCCGATCGGCAATGAGTCCGACTTCATCGGCGTCATCGACCTGGTCGAGATGCGTGCGCTGACCTGGCGTGGGGAGACCCAGAAGGGTGAGGACTACGCGGTCGAGGAGATCCCGGCCGAGCTCGCCGACCAGGCCGCCGAGTACCGCGAGAAACTGCTCGAGACGCTCGCCGAGAACGACGACGCGATCATGGAGAAGTACCTCGAGGGCGAGGAGCTGTCGGTCGGGGAGATCAAGGCCGGCATCCGCCGCGCCACGATCGCCGGCAACCTGAACCCGGTGCTGACCGGCTCCGCGTTCAAGAACAAGGGCGTACAGCCCATGCTGGACGCGGTGATCGACTACCTGCCCAGCCCGCTGGAGGTACCTCCGGTGGAGGGTACGGCGACCGACGGCGAGACTCCGGTGCAGCGCAAGGCCAGCTCCGGCGAGCCGTTCTCCGCGCTGGCGTTCAAGATCCAGACCGACCAGCACCTTGGCAAGCTGACCTACATCCGGATCTACTCCGGGAAGCTGGAGTCCGGTACGCAGGTGATCAACTCGACCAAGGACCGCAAGGAACGGGTCGGGAAGATCTTCCAGATGCACGCGAACAAGCGCGAGGAGCGCCCGGTAGCGATCGCCGGCGACATCGTCGCGGTGCAGGGGCTCAAGCAGACCACCACCGGTGACACGCTCTGCGACCCCGCGCACCCGGTGATCCTGGAGTCGATGACCTTCCCGGAGCCGGTGATCTCGGTCGCGATCGAGCCGAAGAGCAAGGCCGACCAGGACAAGCTGGCGACCGCGATCCAGAAGCTCGCCGAGGAGGACCCGACCTTCCGCGTCTACAACGACGAGGAGACCGGGCAGACCGTCATCCAGGGAATGGGCGAGCTGCACCTCGAGGTGCTGGTCGACCGGATGAAGCGCGAGTTCAAGGTCGAGGCCAACATCGGCAAGCCGCAGGTGGCGTACCGCGAGACCGTACGCCGCAAGGTGGAGAAGGTCACCTACCTGCACAAGAAGCAGACCGGTGGCTCGGGTCAGTTCGCGAAGGTGATCGTCGACCTCGAGCCGCTGCCGCTGGGCGGCGACGCCCCGACCTACGAGTTCGAGAACAAGGTCACGGGCGGCCGGATCCCGAAGGAGTTCATCCCGTCGGTGGACGCGGGCTGCCAGGACGCCATGCAGTACGGCATCCTCGCCAGCTACCCACTGGTCGGCCTGAGGGTGACCCTGACCGACGGCGCGTACCACGAGGTCGACTCGTCGGAGATGGCGTTCAAGATCGCTGGGTCCATGGTGCTCAAAGAGGCCGCTCGCAAGGCAGACCCGGTGCTTCTCGAGCCGATGATGTCCGTTGAGGTCCACACACCTGAGGACAACATGGGCGATGTCATCGGTGACCTAAACTCCCGGCGTGGCACGATCCAGGCGATGGAGGAGCGCGGTGGCGCTCGTATCGTCCGGGCCATGGTGCCGCTGTCGGAGATGTTCGGCTACGTCGGCGACCTGCGGTCGAAGACCCAGGGCCGGGCGAGCTACACCATGCAGTTCGACTCCTACGCTGAAGTACCGAGCAATGTGGCAAAGGAGATCATCGCCAAGGCGACAGGTGAGTAGCCTGCCCCGGAGGCGCTGAAGAACTGCACCGCATCGGCCCTTGACGGGGTCGGAAGACCGAAGCCGGAACACGGCGTACGAACCAGCACAGTCCTAGGAGGACACAAAGTGGCGAAGGCGAAGTTCGAGCGGACTAAGCCGCACGTCAACATCGGCACCATTGGCCACATTGACCATGGCAAGACGACGCTGACGGCGGCCATCACCAAGGTGCTGCACGACAAGCACCCGGACCTCAACCCGTACACGCCTTTCGACGAGATCGACAAGGCGCCGGAAGAGAAGCAGCGCGGTATCACCATCTCGATCGCGCACGTCGAGTACCAGACCGAGAAGCGGCACTACGCACACGTCGACTGTCCCGGTCACGCCGACTACATCAAGAACATGATCACCGGTGCGGCGCAGATGGACGGCGCCATCCTGGTGGTCTCGGCGACCGACGGCCCGATGCCGCAGACCAAGGAGCACGTGCTGCTGGCCCGTCAGGTCGGCGTGCCGTACATCGTCGTGGCGCTCAACAAGGCCGACATGGTCGACGACGAGGAGCTCCTCGACCTGGTCGAGCTCGAGGTACGTGAGCTGCTCTCGGTGTACGAGTTCCCGGGCGACGACCTACCGGTGGTGCGTGTCTCCGCGCTCAAGGCGCTGGAGGGCGACGCCGAGTGGGCCGAGAAGCTCGGCGAGCTGATGGACGCTGTCGACGAGTCGATTCCGGAGCCGGAGCGCGACATCGACAAGCCGTTCCTGATGCCGGTCGAGGACGTCTTCACCATCTCAGGTCGTGGCACCGTGATCACGGGCCGGGTGGAGCGCGGCGTGCTCAAGCCGATGGAAGAGGTCGAGATCGTCGGCATCAAGGAAAAGTCGATGAAGACCACCGTCACCAGCGTCGAGATGTTCCGCAAGGTGCTCGATGACGCGCGTGCCGGTGAGAACGTCGGTCTGCTCCTGCGCGGCACCAAGCGCGAGGAGGTGGAGCGCGGCATGGTCGTCGTGAAGCCGGGCACCACCACCCCGCACACCGAGTTCGAGGCCCAGGTTTACGTCCTGTCCAAGGAGGAGGGCGGCCGTCACACGCCGTTCTTCAACAACTACCGGCCTCAGTTCTACTTCCGCACCACCGACGTCACCGGCGTGGTCACGCTGCCTGAGGGCACCGAGATGGTCATGCCCGGCGACAACACCGCCATGACGGTGCAGCTGATCCAGCCGATCGCGATGGAGGACGGTCTCAAGTTCGCCATCCGTGAGGGTGGTCGGACCGTCGGCGCGGGCCGAGTTACCAAGATCCTCAAGTAGTTCCCGGGTGGTCCCGGAGGGCTGGCGCCCTCCGGGACCACCACTGGGCTTCCGCCTGGCGGAGGCCCAACGACCCCGATTTCGTGATGCCGGTTCGATGCGGCATAATGAACAGGTTGCGTTGCGCGGGGCGAGTGGGTTATCTCAGTCGTCTGCGCCCGGCGAGTGTCTCTCATCGCGTAGCTGTGATGTGGAGTGGCTCGGAGTCCAACCTGTGAGGTAGGGCGTACGGCCTGCCGCCGGTTCCCACTGGAGATTATTCCGGTGGCGGAGCACGGCCCGAGGCGCGACACGCCCGACCGCGGGGGTCGGACACAACGGACGTAGGAAGCGTCGTCAGGCGCCTGCTGCGGCCGACCAGCAGCGGCACGAGAAGAAGGAAACCGAAGCCACCATGGCGGGACAGAAGATCCGCATCCGGCTCAAGGCGTACGACCACGAGGTCGTTGACTCCTCGGCGCGGAAGATTGTCGAGACTGTGACGCGTACCGGCGCACACGTCGCTGGACCGGTGCCGCTGCCGACGGAGATCAACCGTTTCTGCGTCATCCGTTCGCCGCACAAGTACAAGGACTCGCGCGAGCACTTCGAGATGCGTACGCACAAGCGACTGATCGACATTCTCGACCCCACGCCGAAGACCGTCGACTCGCTGATGCGGCTCGACCTGCCGGCCGGCGTCGACATCGAGATCAAGCTGTAGGGACCGGAGACGATGGATAGGCAAGTCAAGGGCATCCTGGGCGCCAAGCTGGGCATGACCCAGGTCTGGGACGAGAACAACCGCGTCGTCCCGGTCACTGTGGTGCAGGCCGGGCCGTGCGTCGTCACCCAGGTGCGTACCGCTGACAAGGACGGTTACTCCGCCGTCCAGCTCGCGTACGGCCAGATCGACCCGCGCAAGGTGAACCAGCCGCTGTCCGGCCACTACGAGAAGGCCGGGACCGCGCCGCGGCGGCACGCCGTGGAGCTGCGTACCACCGATGCGAGCGAGTACGAGCTCGGCGGCGAGATCACCGTCGAGGCCTTCGAGTCCGGTCAGCTGGTGGACGTCACCGGCAAGACCAAGGGCAAGGGGTTCGCCGGTGTCATGAAGCGGCACGGCTTCCACGGTCTGCGCGCCTCGCACGGTGTGGAGCGCAAGCACCGCTCGCCGGGCTCCATCGGCGGCTGCGCCACTCCGGGTCGCGTCTTCCGCGGCCAGAAGATGGCCGGTCGGATGGGTGGCGTGCGGCACACGGTGCAGAGCCTGACCGTGCACGCGATCGACACCGAGAACAACCTGCTCCTGATCAAGGGCGCGGTGCCTGGCCCCAAGGGCGGACTGATCCTGGTCCGTACCGCCGCCAAGGCCCCGGCCGGCAAGGGCGGTGCGGCATGACGCAGACAGTCTCCGAGACCAGCCCCGTGACCGTGGACGTACGGGATGCCGACGGCGACACCACCGGCACCGTGACGGTCCCGGGCGAGATCTTCGACGCGCAGGCCAACATCCCGCTGATGCACCAGGTCGTGGTGGCGCAGCTGGCCGCGGCGCGGCAGGGCACCCACAAGGCCAAGACCCGCGCCGAGGTCGCCGGCGGCGGCAAGAAGCCGTACCGGCAGAAGGGCACCGGTCGCGCCCGTCAGGGCTCGATCCGGGCGCCGCAGTTCGCCGGCGGCGGTGTGGTGCACGGCCCGGTGCCGCGCGACCACAGCAAGAAGGTGCCGAAGAAGATGAAGGCGGCCGCGCTGCGCGGTGCCCTCTCCGACCGGGCCCGTGACGGCCGGCTGCACGTCGTCACCGAGCTGGTCGAGACCGAGGTGCCTTCCACCAAGGCAGCGCTCGCCGCGCTCGCCAGCGTGGTGGAGAGCCGTCGCGCCCTGGTGGTGATCGACCGCGAGGACGAGCTCACCTGGAAGAGCCTGCGCAACGTACCGACGGTGCACCTGCTCACGCCGGACCAGCTGAACACCTACGACGTGCTGGTCAACGACGACATCGTGTTCACCACCGCGGCGCTCAAGGCGTTCCTCGGTGGCGAGCTGGAGATCACCGAGGCGCCCAAGCCGAAGAAGAAGGCGGCCAAGAGCGACGCCAAGGCGGAGAAGTCGGCCAAGGCCGAGAAGCCCGCCAAGGCGGAGAAGGCCGCCAAGGCGGAGAAGGCCGTCAAGACCGAGAAGGCTGAGAAAGCCGTCAAGGCTGAGAAGGCCGAGAAGCCTGCCAAGGCCGAGAAGGCGGAGCCGGTCAAGGCCGAGGCGGTCGAGCTCGTGCCCGGGCCGTACGCCGGTTCGGTGATCCCGCCCGAGGACGGCTCGGTGCCTGAGGCGTACCCGATCAAGGGCAACGAGCAGTCGGGGCTCTTCCACGAGCCGGGCAGCCGCTACTACAAGGCGACCAAGGCGGAGTTCTTCTTCGCCAGCGTCGACGACGCCGAGAAGGCCGGTTTCGCGGCTCCGGGCGCGAAGCACGACGACGATGAGGAGGACGCGACGTGAGGGAGCGTAGCGAGCGAGCCAATCGACGCAGCAGCGCGCGCGAGCGCGCCGCCGAGCGGAGCGAGGTGAGCGTGTGAGCGCGGTGGCTATCGCTGACCCACGCGACGTCATCCTCCAGCCGGTCGTCTCCGAGAAGAGCTACGGCCTGCTGGACGAGAACAAGTACACCTTCCTGGTGCACCCGGACGCGAACAAGACGCAGATCAAGATCGCGATCCAGCAGATCTTCGACGTACGGGTGCTGAAGGTGAACACGGCCAACCGGGAGGGTAAGCGCAAGCGCACCCGTCACGGTTGGGGTAAGCGCAAGGACACCAAGCGGGCGATCGTGACGCTGGCCGAGGGCGACCGTATTGAAGCCTTCGGCGGTCCGGTGAGCTGAGGACGAGACTATGGGTATTCGCAAATACAAGCCGACCACCCCGGGTCGTCGTGGCTCCAGCGTCGCGGACTTCGTCGAGGTCACCCGGGACACTCCGGAGAAGTCGCTGCTGCGCCCGCTGCACTCCAAGGGCGGCCGTAACGCGCAGGGCAAGATCACCACGCGGCACCGCGGTGGTGGTCACAAGCGGCAGTACCGGCTGATCGATTTCCGGCGCCACGACAAGGACGGCATCCCGGCGAAGGTCGCTCACATCGAGTACGACCCGAACCGCACCGCCCGGATCGCACTGCTGCACTTCGCCGACGGGGAGAAGCGCTACATCCTCTGCCCGAAGGACCTCAAGCAGGGCGACCCGATCGAGAACGGCGCGCGGGCCGACATCAAGCCGGGCAACAACCTGCCGCTGCGCAACATCCCGGTCGGTACCACGGTGCACGCGGTGGAGCTGCGTCCCGGCGGCGGCGCCAAGATGGCGCGGTCCGCGGGGTCCAGCATCCAGCTGCTCGCCAAGGAGGGCGCGTACGCCCACCTGCGGATGCCCTCGGGCGAGATCCGGCTGGTGGACGTACGGTGTCGTGCCACGATCGGTGAGGTGGGCAACGCCGAGCAGTCCAACATCAACTGGGGCAAGGCCGGCCGGATGCGGTGGAAGGGCAAGCGCCCGACCGTCCGTGGTGTCGCCATGAACCCGGTGGACCACCCGCACGGTGGTGGTGAGGGTAAGACCTCGGGTGGCCGCCACCCGGTCAACCCGGGGGGTAAGCCAGAGGGGCGTACCCGCGCCAAGAGCAAGCCGAGCGACCGACTCATCGTCCGGCGCCGTCGTACCGGCAAGAAGCGCTGAGTGGGAGATAGCAGCAGATGCCTCGCAGCTTGAAGAAGGGCCCGTTCATCGACGACCACCTGCTCAAGAAGGTGGACGTGCAGAACGAAAAGGGCACCAAGAACGTGATCAAGACCTGGTCGCGGCGGTCGACGATCATCCCCGAGATGATCGGCCACACCATCGCGGTACACGACGGGCGCAAGCACGTCCCGGTCTTCATCACCGACGCGATGGTCGGGCACAAGCTCGGCGAGTTCGCCCCGACCAGGACGTTCCGGGGCCACGAGAAGGACGACCGGAAGGCCCGCCGGCGCTGAGCCGGCGGCCCCCACGACGTACGTACGGATAGAAAGAGCAAGGGGACTCCCGATGCCAACCACAGGTGGCGCGCCCACGCTGCCGGGCGCCAGAGCGGTCGCGCGTTTCGTGCGCGTCTCGCCGATGAAGGCGCGCCGTGTCGTCAACCTGATCCGCGGGTTGCCCGCGCAGGAGGCGCTCACGGTGCTGCAGTTCGCGCCGCAGGCTGCCAGCGAGCCGATCTACAAGGTGCTCGCCAGCGCGATGGCGAACGCGGAGAACAACGAGCGGCTCGACCCCGACTCGCTGCTCGTCGCCGAGGCGTACGTCGACGAAGGCCCGACGTTCAAGCGGTTCCGGCCGCGGGCGCAGGGCCGGGCGTACCGGATCCGCAAGCGCACCAGCCACATCACGGTGGTCCTGGAGAGCGTGCAGGTCGCCGCGCCGCCGCGGGCACCCCGCAAGGCTGCGAAGGCCGCCGGCAAGCCGGCCGCCGACACCGCGGCCAGCGAGACGCCCGCCGCGACCACGACCGCGAAGAAGGCCGCGAAGCAGGCGACCGCGAAGGCGACCGACGCCGCGCCGGAGACCTCTGAGGCGTCGAAGAAGGAGAGTGCCGAGTAATGGGTCAGAAAGTTCACCCACACGGCTTCCGGCTCGGCATCAGCACGGACTGGAAGTCCCGCTGGTACGCCGACAAGCTGTACAAGGACTACGTGGCCGAGGACGTCAAGATCCGCAAGATGATGTCCCACGGTCTGGAGCGCGCGGGCATCTCCAAGGTGGACATCGAGCGCACCCGGGACCGGGTACGCGTCGACATCCACACCGCGCGTCCGGGGATCGTGATCGGCCGCAAGGGCGCCGAGGCGGACCGGATCCGCGGCGAGCTGGAGAAGCTGACCAGCAAGCAGGTACAGCTGAACATCCTCGAGGTGAAGAACCCCGAGTCCGACGCTCAGCTGGTCGCCCAGGGCATCGCCGAGCAGCTGGCGAGCCGGGTCAACTTCCGTCGTGCGATGCGTAAGGCGCTGCAGTCGGCGATGAAGAACCCGCTGGTCAAGGGGATCCGGGCGCAGTGCTCGGGTCGTCTGGGTGGCGCGGAGATGTCGCGGTCGGAGTTCTACCGCGAGGGGCGGGTGCCGCTGCACACGCTGCGCGCGAACATCGACTACGGCTTCTTCGAGGCGCGTACCACCTTCGGCCGGATCGGCGTGAAGGTGTGGATCTACAAGGGTGAGGTGATCCCGGGCCGCGAGCAGCCGGTCGAGGCCGAGCGCCGGCCCCGCCGGGAGCGGCCCCGCCGGGCACGTTCCGGCGCATCGGGCACCACCTCGGGCGGTACCGACG
>JBOGDE010000184.1:0-11407 GCA_050701695.1 Micromonosporaceae bacterium | reverse complement strand
GCGGCTCGTGACCTATTCCGACGGCACCGGCCCCCGGGTCGGTGTGCTCACCGGCGACGGTGTCGCCGCGACCGGCGCCACCGGTATGCTGGCGGTCATCCGCTCCGGCGCGCTGCCGGCCGAGCCGTTCTTCTTCGCCAAGCTGCCGACCGCTGTGATCGGGCCCGGCGAGCCGATCCGCATCCCCTGCCCGCAGAGCCAGGTCGATTACGAGGTCGAGTTCGCTGTGGTCATCGGCAGGGCCGGCCGGGGCCTGCGCCGCGAGGACGCCGCCGAGCACATCTTCGGTTACACCGTCGTCAATGACGTCAGCGGACGCGACGTGCAGTTCAAGGACAACCAGATCACCCTAGGCATGGGCTTTGACACCTTCGCGCCGATGGGGCCCTGCATCGTCACGGCAGACGAGATCCCCGATCCGCAGGCGCTGCAGGTCGCCTCCTGCGTCAACGGTGAGCGGCGCCAGGGCGAGGCGACCGCGAACATGCTCTTTCCGGTCGCCGTTGTCCTGACAGGCCGGCACCGCCGAGGTCCTGGATGCCGGCCTGGAGTTGGTCGCCCGGTACATCACCCTGGAGCCGGGCGACATCGTGAGCACGGGCACACCGGCGGGTGCCGGGCTGTTCAGGTCGCCGCCGAGCTTCCTCGCGCCCGGCGACGTTGTCGAGGTCGAGGTCGACGCGATCGGGCGGCTGCGCAACCCCGTTGTGGCGGGGTGGTGACATGAGCGCCGCGGGTGAGGCGAACGGTGCGCTGCGCAGCGGGGTGGTGTCCGCTATGTTCGGCGCTGGCTCACTACGCGATGTGTACGTCGGTAACGAGCTGGCCCTGCTGCAGGTGTACGTTGCCGTCCGGGACGCCAACTGGGAAACCATCCCCGGGCGACTCGGCGACCTGCACATCGAGCACCGGCCCGACGGCTTCACGGTGACGTTCCGGTCGGTGCACGCCTGGGGGGATGTCTCGTTCAGTTGGGACGCGACGATCGAGGGACGCTCCGGCACGGTCACGTTCGCGATGGACGGCGTCGCCGGCGCCGACTTCGCCGCCAACCGGATCGGCTTTTGCCTGCTCCACCCGTTGACCCTCGCCGGCGCACCCGTCACCATACGAACAGTTGCCGGCGAGCGGCAAATGCGTTTCCCGACCGACATCTCGGCGCACCAGCCCTTTCCCGAGATGGCCGGCATGGCGCACGCGCTCGGCGCGGGGAAACGGCTCGACCTGGCTTTCGACGGCGAGCTGTTCGAAACCGAGGATCAACGCAACTGGACCGACGCGTCGTACAAGACCTACTGCACGCCGCTGCGGCTGCCCTACCCCCGCCAGGTCTCGGCAGGCGAGCGCATCCGGCAGGCGGTGACCCTCACCGGCCACACGCCGGGCGGGATGCGGCCTCAGCGGCGACCCACCGCCAGCACCACCGCGATCAGGATCGACGACGCCGCCAACCTGCCGCCGCTGCCCCGCCTCGGCCTGGGCGCGCACAGCCAGGGCGAGCCACTGGACACCGAAGAAGCCCGGCAGGTCGGCCGGCTGCGGCCGGATCACCTTCGGGTCTGGATAGACCCGAGACAGCCGCAGTGGCCCGAGTCGCTGGACAGCGCAGCCGCCGAAGCCCGGGCGCTGGGTGTGCCATTGGACGTTGACGCGCTGAGCCACGACCAGGGTTCCGACCTCGAAACGGTGGCCGGACACCTCGGCATGCTCGCGGGCACGGTGCGGCGGCTCTACGTCTTCGACGTGGGCACCTGGACGACCGGCGAGCAGGTGGCCCGCCACGTCCGCCACCTGCTTGAGCGGGCAGGGCTCGCCGTGGCGCTCGGCGGCGGCAGCACAGCGAACTTCGCCGATCTCAACCGGACCGTACTGCCGCTGGCGCTGCTCGACGTCGTAACCTACGCCATCAACCCTCAGGTCCACGCCTTCGACGAACGCTCGATTATGGAGACGCTCGAGGGACAGACCGCCACCGTGAACTCGGCACGCCGCCTCGCCGGGGGGCTGCCCCTGGTAGTGGGGCCGGTGACGTTGCGACCGAGGTTCAACCCCGTCGCCACCGGCATCCAGGCCCCGCCGCCACCCGGCGAGCTGCCGCCAACGGTCGACCCGCGGCAGGCGGCTGCGTTCACGGCAGCGTGGACCGTCGGCAGCGTGGCCGCCCTGGCCAGCGCCCAGGAACTCACCTACTTTGAGACCGCCGGCTGGCGTGGACTGTTCGCTCGCCGGGACCCGGCACTGGCACACCCCGGCTTCCCGGCCGCCCCTGGCTCGGTGTTCCCCGTGCACCGAGCCCTGGCGGGGCTGGCCGCAATGTCCGGCCGGCCCCGGTTCGCCACCGAGGGTGGCAACGGCCGCCTCGCGGCCATCGCCGTGGCTGACACCGGCGGCGTCGAGGTACTCCTGGCCAACCTCACGCCGGAGGAGATGCCGGCCCGGATATCGGCCGGCGACCACTCGGCCACCACCCACCTTGGCGGCTACGGCACGACCCTGCTGCGGTTGTCCCCAGTCAGAAAATCCGATCCACCGGCCGCGGGCCGCCTGTAGTCGGGAGGCAGTCATGAGCCTGATCGCGCGTGGCGTGGTGGTCCGGGCGCCGGGCGAGGCCTCGAAGGTCGAGGAGCTGATCGTCGAGGAGCCCGGGCCCGGTGAGGTGCTGGTCCGGATACAGGCCACCGGTGTGTGCCATACCGATATGCATGCCAGCCGGGGCACCATGGGCACCCAGTTCCCGTACCTGCTCGGGCATGAGGGGGCGGGGGTGGTACAGGCTGTCGGGCCGGGCGTGAGCCGACCCGCCGTGGGCGACCCGGTAGTGCTCGCCTACCGCGTGCCGTGCGACCGCTGCCGCTACTGTTTGCGGGGCGCGCCGGCGCGCTGCGCGACGCCGCCCGAGGCGGGTCCACGGCTGCGCGCCAGATCCGACGGCCAGGTGCTCACGCGGGTGTCGCGGCTCGGCACCTTCGCCACACACACGGTGGTCGCCGCATCCCAGGCGATCACGATTCCGCCCGGGATCGCCCCCGAGGCGGCCTGCCTGATCGGCTGCGGTGTGATGACCGGGTACGGCGCGGTTGCCTACACCGCCGATCTGCACCCCGGACGGACCGTGGCGGTATTCGGCTGCGGTGGCGTCGGGATCAATGTCGTCCAGGGCGCCCGGCTGTTGCGGGCCGAGCGGGTGATCGCGGTCGACGTGTCCGAGCAGAAGCTCGGTTGGGCACAAGCTTTCGGTGCCACCCACACCATCGACGCAAAGACCGAGGACCCGGTCACCCGGATCAAGGAGCTGACCGGCGGGTTGGGGGTGGACGCGGTGTTCGACACGGTGGGCCAGCCGCGTACGGTGCTGCAGGCTCTACGTTCCTGTGACTTTGGTGGTCGCTGCGTGCTGCTGGCGATTCCAGAGACTGCGGCCACGGTCGAGATCGGTCTCTCGGAGCTGCATTGGCAGCGCTGCGACATCCGATCCAGCTGGTACGGCGACTGCCTTCCCGCGAGTGACTTTCCCATGCTGGCCACCTGGTATCTGCGTGGCGACCTGATGCTCGACGAGCTGATCACTGCCCGGATAGGGCTGGGGGATGTGGCGGATGCGTTCGCCGCCCTGTCCTCGGGCACGACGTTGCGGTCGGTCATCGTCCCCGACCACTGAGTTGGCGGGCCCAAGGCCCGGGCCGTTTCGCGGCCACATGATTGACACACGTGGAGAAGGAGGGCCCGGATGCCGCTCGATCCTCAGGCGCACAGCTACCTCGCCCGGATGGCGCGGCTCGGCAGCCAACCGCACCATCTTGCGCCGGTGCCGGTCTCGCGCCACGCCATCGAGGAGCTGACGGCCACGCTCGCCGGGCTAGCCGAGCCGGTGGTCCGCCGTGAAGATCTGACCGTGGCCGGCCCGGCGGGCGAGATCCCGATTCGGATCTGGGCACCCTCGCTGGATCCGGGGCTGCCGGTGCTCATCTACCTGCACGGGGGCGGCTGGGTCGTCGGCAGCCCCGAGACGCACGAGGCCTTGTGTTGCGCCCTGGCCAGCCAGGCCGGCGTACTGGTGGTGGCGCCGCGTTACCGGCGGGCACCGGAGCATCGCTTCCCCGCTGCCCTCGACGACACTTTCGCGCTCACCGCATGGCTCGCCGAGCACGGCCAGAGCATTGGGGCAGATCCGGCGCGCCTGGCCGTGGCCGGTGACAGTGCTGGCGGCAACCTCGCCGCCGCCATCACGCTACGCGCCCGCGCCCAGGGCGGCCCCCGCCTCGCGGCCCAGGTTCTGATCTACCCGATGCTCGAGCCTCGCTGCGACACCCCGTCGTACACCGAGAACGCGACGGGCTACGGCCTCACCGCCGAGACCGCACGCTGGTACTGGAAGCAATACCTGCCCAGCCCGGCGGATGGGGATCTGGCCGAGGCATCGCCGCTGCGCGCCGCCGACCTCGCCGGGCTTCCGCCGGCGTTCGTCCTCACCTGCGAGTACGACCCGCTCCGCGACGAGGGCGAGGCCTACGCCCGGCGCCTAGCGGCCGCCGGGGTGCCGGTAACCGCGGTCCGGGAGGCCGGGATGATCCACGGCTACGCACGCCTGCCCGCTTCCTTCGACCGCGCACACGCGACATACGGCCAGATCGCGACAACGCTACGCGCCGCATTTCATGCCGGAGTCACCGAAGGCGATCCGCATGGCCCTTGACCCGCAGCTCCAGGAGTTCCTCGCACAACACGCCGACGACCCCGATCTCGTTCAACGCACCCGAAGGGTGTCGCGGTCGTGCGCAACCTGACCATCGCGACCCGCCGGTGGCGTCGCCGCCTGGCTGTGCCGTCGCGGCGCGGCGTTGCCGCGGGTGGTGTTCTCCACCGCTGACCCGCGACCGAAGCCGGGGTGGCGTTGCTCAGCGCAACGTACTGGCTCGTACCCGAGCACATTTTCCCCGCGGCGATCAACGACGTGTACGAGATTCTAGACTTAACCGCCGCGCACGCCGCCGAGCTGGTAGACCCAGTTGGAGCGCGTTTCCACCGTACCCGCGACGACGATGTGGCGTTGGTCGGGCGCGTCTCGGAACTCATCACACGACCGACTCGGATCCCGTGGAGAGCCCGGGTGCGGGGATGACCCGCACGCCGGGTTTGGCGGGGGACGAGAAGACCGACGGCCGAGAGCCCGCGCGCCGGCGTCTCGTCCCCGACTAAACAAGATCCAGGCGTTGGATCGCACCCGGCCCAAGCTGGCCGATGACCAAGGGCCGGACGGGCACGATGACCAACGACTACGGCGCAACGCCAACCGGGAGGTACCCAAGGGCATGTTCGCAGACATTGTCCTGGACAACTACGGCACCCACGCCCACGCGGAGGTCAAGGAGTGGCTGGCCCGCCGTCCCCGCTTCCACCCGCATTTCACCCCCACCTCATCGTCCTGACTCAATTGTCGAGCGCCGGTTCCCCGACCTGACCGAGCAGGCCATCCGCCGCGGCGTGTTCCGCAAGTGACAAGGTCAAAACTGAGACGGCACACGCGGTAACTTCGGCTAGAGTAGGCCGGCGACAACGGCGTCCTCAGTGCCATGGTTCGTTGGAAGCGACCCGGCAATTCCGTTGACACACCAGGGCATAGCGATTATCTTGAGATTGGTCAACTGGTCGACCAATCTATGAAAGGAATGGTGAGGCCCCTATGAGCGGCTTCCGCCGCTCAATAGCTCTGGATGAGCGCGTCGAAGCGGCCGGTGATGCTGACCACACCGATCGAAAGGATAGGCCATGTCTGACGGGACAGGTAGCGGAACGGATCCCTGCATCTGATTCCGGATGCACGATCCGGACTTCGCGCGTGATCCATTCCCGGTGTATGAGAGGCTACGCGAGAAGTGCCCCGTTATGCACGCGGACGAGTACTTTCCTGAACGTGGCAACGGTGGTTACTGGCTGCTTACCCGGTACGATGATGTCAGCGCTGCCGCCAGCGATTATGAGGCGTTCACATCGAGCGTGGCAGGGGTGACCGCGATCCCGATGGTCGTGCAGCGCGACTACCAAATGTTGCCGATCGAGCTTGATCCACCGGAGCACACGCGCCATCGCGCGCTAGTGAGTCCCGTGTTCCGCAAGAAGCGCGTCGAGGGAATGAAGCCGGGCATCGCGACGCTGGCTCAGCACCTGGTGGAGAAGTTGCGGGAACGCGGTGGTGGAGACCTGGTCGGCGACTTCGCTGTCCCGCTGTCTCTCCGCACGCTGTCGCAGTTCCTGTCTCTGCCCCCGCAGGACGAGCCGCTGTGGCTGGCCTGGGTCACCCGGCTGTTCCACAGCGCGCACGACGTGGACGATGCTCGCCGGGCCACCACAGAGTTCCATCACTACATCGACTCGCTGGTCGCGGAGCGGGTGGCTGCGCCGCGGGACGACTTCATCGGCATGTTGATCGAGTCCGAGGTGGAGGGCCACCGGCTGAGTCCGCAGGAGGTCCGTGCCTTTTGTGCCGTTGTGCTGGTCGCCGGTCACGAGACGTCCGCGTCCGCGATGTCGGTGGCCTTGGAGTACCTAGCTCGGCATCCGGGCGAACGCGCACGGTTGCGCGAAAACCCGGCTCTCCTGCCCGCTGCGGTGGAGGAACTCCTGCGCTACGCCACCCCGATCCAGACTTTCGGACGCAACGCGACAAGGGATGTGGAGCTGCGTGGAGCGACGATCGAGACCGGCGCCGTCGTGGCACTGAGCTATGGCGCCGCCAACCGTGACCCTGAAGCCTTCAGTGATCCCGACACGGTGATCCTCGACCGCCGCCCGAACCGCCACTTGGCCTTCGGCGCCGGGCCGCACACCTGCATCGGCGCCCATCTAGCGAGGTTGGAGATGAGCGCAATGCTGGAGACGTTCTCCGCGCTCGCCGAGTTCTCGCTGGTCGATAACGACCCACCCTGCTGGGCTGAACGCGGTGACCGCCGAGGCCTCACCCGGCTACCGGCGGTCCTTCGCTGAGAGCGAGCAGGCGACCACTACCGAGAGAGCCAGAGCGACAGTGCATCATGGTCGTGAGCACTGCGCCGTCGGGCGCGGTGGCGGCGCATCACGGTGACCGCCTCGTCGATGGTGGCGCGTTCTGTCGCTGGCCTGGTCGAGGTCGCCGTTATGCGGTTGGCCGAGGTCTGCGGCGAGGCAGCCGGCGTACGCCAGGCCGTTCGCGTACCAACGCCTCGGCCTGGATGGCAGCGGGGCCCTCCCGGCTGGCGTCCCGGCGGATCGCCTCCAACAAGTACACCCGGCCCGCTTCAGCGAGAGTCACAGCGATCACGGTGATCGTGCGGACGGCGAAGCACTGCAGCGTCCGGCAGGAGGCGACGCACGCAAGCTGCTGGGGGTGGGAGCCGACGGCGGCGCCCACCCCCAGTCGTGGCTACCGCGGCCGGGGCCCTTGGCGTGTGATGTGCAGAACGATGTCCTGGCGGAACGTAGGCGAGTCGAACGTAACCTCACCTCCTTCGTGGTGGAGGTTCTCCCGCCGGGTGACATCACCGGTGGTCGGGTTCAGCCATTCGGCGTGGTAGTGGCCGGCCGGCAGACGCACAGTCACGGGGAACTGCCGGTCGATGTTGGGGGACTCCCCGCCGCCGCCGCGGTTACCGCCGCCGCCGTCGTCGAGGTAGATGGCGTAGTCCTGGCCGTCGCGTACCAGCGCCTCGGCCCGGACGTCTGAGGGCAGGGCGCCGGTGATGACCGAGCGGTCGGGGATCATGTTGATGAAGTCGAGTCGCTCGATGAAGTCCTTGAGCACCCGGAGCTGGTCCCGGATCACGGGGCCGCCGCCGGTGTTCGACCCTGGTCCGATCGGCTCCTGCCCCTCGGGCGAGTCGATCGTGAAGGAGAAGTCGAGGTTGTTGTAGAGCGCGCCGCCGGCCAGCATGAACCGCCAGCCCTGGATGCGGTACGGGGTGTCCGTGGGCCCCGTGTGCCCGGTCTCGTCGAGGCCGATCGCCTTGCTGAGCCCGTAGTTGGCCCGGACGACCTCCGGTGTGGAGTAGTGGAAGTTGAACAGCGACACCGCGGGGTTCGGGTCGACCACCGTCCACTGCTCGGGGGTCTGGGCGCCCCCAGCGAGGATGTTCTGGGCGATCAGGTGCCGCTGCTCCGGCGGCAGCCCGGCCTCGGTCTCGCCGATCACCTCAGCGATGCGTTCCTGCCACGGCTCCGCCCAGGTCCAGCGGACCGAGTTGGTGCTCGGCTCGTTGAGGATCTCGAAGATCACGTTGTCGAAGTCCTGCAGCTCGCTGACGATCTTGGTGGTCATCGCCTCCTGCGCCGCCAGCAGACCGGGGTCAGCGAAGGTGTAGGCCTCGTTCACACCGACGTTGCCGACGCCGTTGATGTTGTTCGTGGCCTTCAACGGGCTGGTTCCCCAGTTCGGCTCGTTGTAGTAGTTGGAGAACAGCGTGACCTCGACGACGATGCCGCGCCGGCCGGCCTGGGCGACGAAGTCCCGCAGCCGCGCGAAGTACGCCGGGTCCCAGGTGTTCAGGTCGAACTTGTTGCCGCCGTTGGCGTAGCCGGGCGTGCCGCTACGCGCCCACGGGGCCAGCAACCGGCCCGGGGCTGGCCCGAGCGTGTTCTTATTCCCAAAGCGGGTCAACATGTTGGGCTCCACGTAAGAGCCGGTGAACAGGCGCGTGAAGTTGAGCTTGCCGCGGGCGAGCGTGCGCAGGTAGATCTCGTAGTCGAAGTCGAGGTTGAGGACCGCCCCGTAATGCTCGGCGGAGCTGACAAGCACGGTGGGACGCCCGCGGAACTCGAAGTAGTGCGGATTGTCCGGGTGGAGCCGGATGACCTCTCCGGGCCGCTCCGGTGGGTCCGCGGCGGCGCCGGGTGCGGCGCTCAGCCCCGCGACCACCGCCACGGCGGCGGCCGTGGAGGCGAGGAGCCTGCGGCGAGTGACGCGAGCGCTGCCGCTTCTGTTGCCCTCAGGTGTCATGTGGGCTCTCCGTTCCGCCAACTCTGGGCAGAGACACGGTGATGATGGTTGGAACCTTAGCGGAAGCAGGAGAATTGGTCAACCGGTCCGCCAATGGCCGCCGGCCTCGCCGCGCAGGCGGCCGCCGTACTGGTTCGTGGGCCAGTGCCCGGCGGCCCGTCCGCTTACCGGTGGGTCCGGCGGCTCTCGATTGGCGCTAACGCGGATTTCCGCACAACCGGTTCGGGGCAATGTTCCCGGTGCGTGCGGGTCATGGCGTGAGCGATATCCGCGTTGACCTGTGGTTATGCCTCCGGGTGGCGTGGATCTTCTTCGCTGGCTTGCTGAGATCTAGCTGCTGAATGACGGAACTGTCATTCGGGTCTTCGCGTGGTCAGTTCCGTCGCACCGGGGCGATACCCGGCCTGAGCTGGATGAATGCCGATGGGCTGGGTGACACGCCGGGCGGCGGAGGTCCGTGATGAGACACTGTCAGGTCTGGTAGACATGACATGTGACAGCGAGATCGCCACAATCTGATGGTGGGGCGTGGTTCACCGCGCCGGAACAGGTGAACCACCGCCGCTACGAAGCGCTGCGGGCGTACTTCGTGGACGGGTTGACCCATGCCGAGGCGGGTGAACGGTTCGGCTACACCCGCTGGGGCATGGTGAACCTGGTCCGTGAGTATCGCGCCGGCAAGCTGGGGTTGTTCGCCCCAGCGCGCAAGCCAGGCCCGCCGCCGGGGGTGGCGCCGGCCAAGGAACGCGTGCGCGCCCGGGTGATCGAACTGCGCCGGGCCGGGCTGTCTACCTATGAGATCTCCGCCTGCCTCGCGAACGAGGGCACACCGTTGAACCGGACCAGCGTGGGGGAGATCCTCACCGAGGAAGGGTTCGGCAGGTTGCTGCGTCACCCCGAACCCGAAGCGTCCATCTCACCGGCCACGTCCGGGCGCGACACCCGGCTGCCGCGTGCGGCCAAGCTCGACTTCACGACGTGGCCGCGGCGGGTGGAGACTGGCAAGGCCGGACTGTTGCTGCTCATCCCCGACCTGGTCGCCCTCGACCTGCCCAGCCTGGTCCGTCAGGCCGGCTATCCCGGCACCCGCGTCGTGCCGGCGGTGTCGTGGTTGTTGTCGCTTTTGGCGTTGAAACTGACCCGCACCCGCCGGGTGTCCCACGTCGACGACCTGCTCTTATCGGACCCGGCGGCATCGCTGTTCGCCGGGCTGGCTACGTTACCGAAGAAGTCCGCGCTCACCGACTACTCCTACCGCACCAGCCACGAGCACCAACGAGCGTTCCTGGCCGCCCTCGATGCCAAGATGATCGACAGCGGGCTCGCCACCAGCGAGAACACGATCTTCGACCTGGACTTCCACGCCATCATGCACTGGGGCCACGACCCGGTGCTGGAAAAGCACTACGTGCCCACCCGCTCCCAGCGCGCCCGATCGGTGTTGACGTTCTTCGCCCAAGACTCCGGCACCCACAACCTCGTCTACGCCAACGCCGACACCTCCAAATCGACCCAGAACCGCGAGGTCATCGCCTTCTGCGACCACTGGAAGAACGTGTCCGGGTCAGATCCGCACATGCTCATCATGGACCAGAAAGTCACCACCCAGCCGGTACTCGCCCAGCTCGGCACCCGCGGGGTCAAATTCCTCACCCTCAGGATGCGCTCGACCGCACTGGTCAAACAGATCAACACCCTGACCAGCAAAGACTTCAAAACGATCACGCTGGACAGGCCCAGCAAGTTCAACAAGCCCCGGGTGCACGAGTCCACCAGCGTGCAGCTCTCAAACTACCCGGGCACCGTGCGTCAGCTCATCGTCACCGGCCTCGGCCGCGACACCCCCACGGTCATCATCACCAACGACACCGACCTGTCCATCAAGGCTCTGATCACTCACTACGCCCGCCGGATGAGAATCGAGCAACGCCTCGCCGAAATCATCCAAGCCTTCCACGCAGACGCACTGTCCTCCACCGTGAACCTCAACGTCGACCTCGACATCATGCTCTGCGTGCTCGCCCAAGCACTCACCGCCGCCCTACGAGAACGCCTGCCCGGCTACGCCAGTGTCACCCCCGACGTGCTACAACGCCGGTTCCTGGAAACCCGCGGCACCATCACCACCACCGACGACACCATCACCGTCCGCCTCGACCGACGCGCCTACCAACCCGTCCTCCGCCAAGCCGACCTACCCAACGACACCACCATCCCATGGTGGGCAAACCGCACCCTACGCTACGAACTCGCCTGACACCCCTTGCCCCGAACCAGTTGCGTGGAAATCCGCGCTAACCACTGGCTCCGCCCTGGCCGCCGAAGCGGCTCTGGTCGCGTTGGCGCGTGAGCTGGGTGCGGCCGGCAGCCTGCGCGAGGGCATGGCCGAGACGCTCACCGTGCGCAGGCCGGGGTGCCGCCGACGCTGGCCCACACCCGGCG
>JBOGDE010000183.1:0-11439 GCA_050701695.1 Micromonosporaceae bacterium | reverse complement strand
GCGCACGTCAGGGCGGTGGCGCCCGGACGGGTCAGCGCCGCCAGCAGGGCGTACCCCAGCAGCAGCGTGCCGATCAGCGCGCGTGAAACGGCGCGGCCCAGCGCGTCCTGGCCGTGGGCGTACGCTCCGGCGGCGACCAGCCCGAGCCCGGCCAGTACGCCCAGCACCGGCGCCGACCACCACGGCAGCTGCAGCCCGGCGGTGGCGCCCAGGGTCACGATGCCGCCGCCGGCGATCGCGGCGTGGTGCCCGGCGAGCTTCCGGTACGTCTCCGGCGCCAGCACGTACGAGGCGGCCGACAGCAGCGCCAGCACCAGCAGCTGCTGCCACCGCACGTCCGTGCCGGCCACCATCACCTGCCAGGAGTCCAGGTCGGTGTGCCAGGCCGGGAACCCGGCCACCAGCACGACGGCACCACCGATCAGGGCGTACGCCGCCGCGGGCAGCGCCACCAGCCCGGCCGTCACCCAGCACGCCACCACGGGTCCCGTACGCCACGATTCGGGCAGGGCACGGGCGGCCGCCCAAACCCCGACCGTGACCACGGCGGCGGTGAGCAGGCCGTACCCGGGGAAGAGCAGCGCCACCGGGCGGGCCACCGCCACCACCAGCGCCACCGCGGCGATCCCGGTCGCGATTGGGCGTACCGCCGGCAGCTTCCCACCGGCGGCGCCGACGACCCCGAGCAGGGTGGTGGCCGCCAGCACCAGCCCGGCGATCACGGCTGTTCCCACGTCGTCGGTGGTGATCAGCCGCAGCAGCGAGATCAGGATCGCGAGGCTGCCGGCGGCGACCCCCAGAATCAGCGCCATGACCAGCAGGACCGGCTGGGTACGGGTACGCCGCAGCAGTGTCACCACCGCCAGGTCGATCGCGGCGGTACCGGCCAGCGCGGCAGCGTAACCCAGCCAGTCGGTGTCACCGGCGATCGCCAGCAGCGTCAGCACCGGCTGCGCGGTGAGCAGCGCCCAGAACCACGGCGCCGCGAGCCGGCTCACCCGCTGGTAGCCGGCGGCCACCATCGAGGCGACGGCGAACACCAGGGCCGTGTAACCGCTGGGCGCAAGCGAGTGCACCCCGAACAGGTTCACCGTCCAGGCGGCCCAGCCGTCGAGCAGCACCAGCAGCAGCCCGAGCGAGGCGACCGTCTCGGCGGTCGCGGTGAGCTGCCGCTGCCGCAGCACCACCGGGATCGCCAGTGCGATCCCGGTGATCCCCGCCAGGATCGCGGCCCGCCCCACCATCCCGAAGTACGCCCAGGCGACTGCGGTGAACACGATCGCGGCCACCCCCAGCAGCAGCCCGCCGAGGATCAGCAGGATGTTCTGCACCGACCGGGTGGAGGCTTCCGGGCGGCTCGACGGCGCGGCATGCCGCCCCGGCCCACCCGGTCCGCCCGGCCCGGCTGGCCCGGTTGGCACACCTGGTGCGGCCGGCCCGGTCAGCACACCGGTCGCGGCCACCCCGGCCGGCTGCGGCGCGGGTCGGGGCCGTGGTGACGGCCGCCGTACCGGGGCCTTCGCCGGTACGTGGCTGGCGTCCAGAGTCCACTCCGACAGGGCGGGGCCACCGGCGGGCACCTCGGCCGCGGCGGTACCGACGGGCTGGTCGGCGAGCGGGCCGCGCCGCGCGACCTGGTGCCGCAGCTCGGCGATCCGGTGCTCCACCCGGCCGCATTCGGCGGTCACCCCGGCGTACGCCACACGCAGCTCGGCATCCCGCCGCTGCAGGGCGGCGAGCTGCTCGCCCAGCTGGCTGAGCTCGGCGCCGAGCGGGTCAGGCGGAGCGCCGCAGGCCGGGCAGCCGGCCTCGTCGTTGGCGGTGGCCTGGCAACGCAGGCACTGGTACGCGGCCATGAAGCACCTCTCGGAGGTGGGTCATTACCGCGTCAGCATGCCCTGTGCGGACAACGCCGGACCTGAGTACTGCTACCCATCCCGCAAGGGCGTGGGTACTCAGTCGGCGGCGGGACGGCCCATTCCGCGGTACGTCCAGCCGGCCGCGGTCCACATCACGGGGTCGAGGCAGTTCATGCCGTCGATCACCCGGCGCCCGGCGACCAGCTCCCCGAGCGAGTGCGGGTCGGCGTGCCGGAACTCCTCCCAGGCCACCAGGACGCACACCAGGTCGACGCCGGAGACCGCGTCGGTGAGGGTCTTGGCGTACGCCACCTCGGGCAGCTCGGTGCGGGCGTGCTCCATGCCCTCCGGGTCGTACACGATGACCTCGGCGCCGGCCTTGTGCAGCAGCTTGGTGACCGCGAGGGCGGGCGAGTCCCGTACGTCGTCGGTGTTCGGCTTGAAGGCCGCGCCGAGCACGCTGATCTTCACGCCGGTGAAGTCGGGTCCGGCGGGCCCGGACGGGCGGTCCAGCAGTTCGGAGGCGAGCTGCAGCACCCGGGTACGCCGGCGCTGGTTGATCAGGTCGACCTCGTGCAGGAACCGCAGCGCCTCACCGACGCCGAGCTCCTGGGCGCGGGCCTGGAACGCGCGGATGTCCTTCGGCAGGCAGCCGCCGCCGAAGCCGACCCCGGCGCGCAGGAACGCCTTGCCGATCCGGGCGTCGTACCCGATCGACTTGGCGAGCAGCGTGACGTCGGCGTTGGTCGCCTCGCAGATCTCCGACATCGCGTTGATGAACGAGATCTTGGTGGCGAGGAACGCGTTGGCGGCCACCTTCACCAGCTCGGCGGTGGGGAAGTCGGTGACCACCACGGGGACCTCGCGGTCCTCGGCGGCGGCCAGCTCGAAGACCCCCTTGTATGCCGCGTAGAGCATGCCGCGGGCCCACTCGCTGCGTACCCCGAAGACCAGCCGGTCCGGCTTGATCACGTCGTCGACGGCGAAGCCCTCGCGCAGGAACTCCGGGCTCCAGGCGACCTCCACTTCGGACGCGGCCGGGGCGTGCCGGTTGACCAGCTCCTGCACCCAGGACGCGGTGCCCACCGGGACGGTGGACTTGCCGACGACCAGTGCCTTGCGGGACAGGTGCGGCGCCAGCGTCATGATCGCGTTCTCGACGTACGTCAGGTCGGCGTTCATGCCGTCGGGGCGCTGTGGCGTACCGACGCAGATGAAGTGGACGTCGCCGAACTCGGCGCTCTCCTTGTAGTCAGTGGTGAACCGCAGCCTGCCGTGGGCGAGGTTGCGGCGCAGCAGCTCGTCGAGCCCCGGCTCGTGGAACGGCACCTCGCCGGCGGCGAGCTTGGCGATCTTCGCCTCGTCGACATCGACGCCGAGCACCTCGTACCCCAGCTCCGCCATGCAGATGGCATGAGTCGCCCCGAGGTAGCCGGTCCCCACGAAGGTCAGCCGCGGACGCGGAGCTCCCGACGGCGGCACCACGGCGGTGTGGGGCTGTACGGGAGAGGTGCTCGGATACTGAACGGTCACGCCTGGTCTCCTCGAAGCAAGGGGGCGATGGCGGTGCGGGGCTTACGGCCGCGGAGGCGTACCGGGCGTACTGCCCGATCGGCTCACCACGGGTGGAGGATAGCGGTTCCAGGTGTCTGGTGACCCCTTCTGTACCCAGCTTGACCGTCAACATGCGGTGTCCGATCGGCCCGGTGGCCGCAATATCTGCTGGTAACGCCACGCGTAGCGGAAGACTACGGTGTGACCGGTACGGCCCGCGGACGTGTCGGATGCCACTGGGCCGCGCTGGTCGGCCGGTGGTTACCCGCCGGTATTGTCTGGGGAGCTGAAGGAACGTTCAGGAGGTCAGGGTGGCTGGGGACTCGGAGTTCGACGCGTACCGTCTGCCGGAGGAGCACCAGGCGGTACGCGAGGCCGTCCGCGAGGTGTGCGAGGCGAAGGTCGCGCCGCACGCGGCGCACGCCGACGAGACCGGGGAGTTCCCGCAGGCGTCGTACCAGGCGCTGAAGGCTTCGGACTTCCACGCCCCCCACATCCCCGAGGAGTACGGCGGCGCCGGCGCCGACGCGCTCGCCACCGCGATCGTGATCGAAGAGGTCGCCCGGGTCTGCGCCAGCGCATCGCTGATCCCGGCGGTGAACAAGCTCGGCACCATGCCGCTGCTGCTGGCCGCCTCCGAAGAGCTCAAGAAGGAGTACCTGCCCGCGGTGGCGCGCGGCGACGGGATGTTCTCGTACTGCCTGTCCGAGCCCGAGGCCGGCAGCGATGTGGCGGGGATGAAGACCCGCGCCGAGTGCTCTGGCGACGACTACGTGATCAACGGTGCCAAGCGCTGGATCACCAACGCCGGGGTCTCGGAGTTCTACACCGTATTCGCCGTCACCGACCCCGCCGCCGGATCGAAGGGCATCTCGGCCTTCGTGGTCGAGAAGGGCGACTCCGGGGTCAGCTTCGGCGCGCCGGAGAAGAAGCTCGGCATCAAGGGCTCGCCGACCCGCGAGGTGTACTTCGACAACGTACGGGTCCCGGCGTCCCGGATGATCGGCAACGCCGGTGAAGGCTTCAAGAACGCGATGCGCACCCTCGACCACACCCGCGTCACCATCGGCGCCCAGGCGGTCGGCATCGCGCAGGGTGCCCTCGACTACGCCGCCGGGTACGTCAAGGAGCGCAAGCAGTTCGGCAAGGCGATCGCCGAGTTTCAAGGTATCCAGTTCATGCTCGCCGACATGGCGATGAAGCTAGAGGCCGCCCGGCAGCTGGTGTACGTCTCCGCCGCCAAGTCCGAGCGCGGTGACGCGGACCTGACGTTCTTCGGCGCCGCCGGCAAGTGCTTCGCCTCCGACGTCGCGATGGAGGTCACCACCGACGCGGTGCAGCTGCTCGGCGGCTACGGCTACACCAAGGACTACCCGGTCGAACGCATGATGCGCGACGCCAAGATCACCCAGATCTACGAGGGCACCAACCAGGTCCAGCGCGTAGTGATCGCCCGCCAACTCCTGCGGTAGGGCTCTAACCAGCCAATCCCCTCGCCCCGCCTACCCGGCCATCGCCGTGAGGCGGCGGGCGAGCCGGGCGGCGGCATCCCGCAGCTCCGGGGGCTCCAGCACCTGGGCCTCGAAGCCAAGGTGGGCCACGTGTACGGCGAGCCACTCCAGGTTCTCGCCGCCGACGACGAGCACGCACCAGCCGTCGCGATCGTCCACCACACGACCCACCTGGGGCGGCACCAGCTCCCGCACCCGGTCGGCCTGGGCGTGCACCCGTACCCGGGCGAGATACCGGTACGGCGCCTCGGTCACCGACCGCTGCACGTAGCCGACCGGGTCCGGATGCTCCCTCGCCCGGAACCGCCAGGTGGTCGCCTCCACCTCGCGCATCCGGTCCAGCCGGAAGGTGCGCCAGTCGTCGCGGTCGACGTCGTGGGCCATCAGGTACCAGCGGCGGCCGGGGCCTGGGCCAGCCACCTCAACACGATCTACCAGCAGGGCTACCGCCTGCACGTCGCGTTCGAGCAGCGCGGCAACACCGTGATGGTGTTCGAGCACCGGCATCCGCCGTTCTAGCCCGAGCCCCGCCGGGTCGAGTCACGCGGCACGCACAACTCGCCGCACACGCACCGGTGCTACCGCGAGGAACCATCCAGCCGGCTAGCCTCGGCTCATGCGGATCAGGCTGGCTCAGATCTTCGTCACGGACCAGGAGAGGGCGCTGGCGTTCTACACCGGGAAGCTCGGATTCCAGGTGAAGACGAACGCCGAGTACGGCCCCGGCGCGCGGTGGCTCACCGTGGTCTCGCCGGACGACCCGGACGGCACGGAGCTGATGCTGGGCGCCGTCGACGAGGTGTCCGGTGCCTTCCAGCGCAAGGTGTACGACGCGGGGCGACCGGCGATCTCACTGGAGTCCGGCGACCTGGGGGGCGACTACGAACGGCTCCGTGCCGCCGGAGTGGAGTTCACGATGCCGCCCACCCAGATGCCGTACGGTGGCACCGACGCGATCTTCGACGACACCTGCGGCAACTACGTCAACCTGCACCAGGCCTGGGTCAACCCGCCCCAGGCCTGACCGCCGCCCCGACGGCTCAGGCCTAATCGCTGCCACCTATTGACAACTTTCTTTACTTATACCACTCTCGCGTGAGAGCGCTCTCACAGACCTTCCCGCACCACACCCCGAAGGACATCTGATGCGAATCCCTGCGCTCACGATCGCGGCGGCAGGCGCCGCGATCGTCCTCACGCCGATATCCGCCGTCGCCGCTGAGCGACCCCCCACCACCCCCGCCCCCACAGCCACCCGAGCGGACAACGGCCTAGCCGCCGAGCTCGAGGCGATGCAACGCGACCTCGACCTGACCGCCGCCGAGGCCAGCGCGCGGATCACGTATGAAGCGGCCGCGCCGTACGTTGAGAAGCGGTTACGCAAGACCCTCGGCGACCGCTTCGGCGGCGCCTGGTACGACGCCGACCGCAACCGCCTCGCCGTCGGGGTCACCAGCCCCACGGACGCCACCCGGGTACGCGCGGCCGGCGCCGTACCAGTGGAGGTGAAGCGCACCGAGGGGGAGCTCGACGCGGTCAAGGCGACACTGGACCGGTCACTGCCGCGCGGCGGCAACGCCCTCCACGCCTGGTACGTCGACGTGCCCGGCAACCGGGTCGTGGTCGTCGCCGCCACCCGTCCCGCCGCCGCGAGCGCGATCGCGGCCAGCGGCGCCGACGCCTCGGCGGTACGCATCGAGACCCGGCGCGACGCGCCCCGGACCGTGTACGACGTACGGGGCGGCGACCAGTACGGCATCAACAACTCGGTGCTGTGCTCGGTGGGCTTCTCCGTCGCGGGCGGGTTCGTCACCGCCGGTCACTGCGGCGGCGCGGGCAGCTCGACCACCGGCTACAACGGCGTCTCTCAAGGGACCTTCCAGGGCTCCTCGTTCCCCGGCAACGACTACGCCTGGGTACGGGTCAACTCGAACTGGACGCCGCGCCCGTGGGTGAACAACTACTCCGGCGGCAACGTCGGGGTCGCGGGCTCGCAGGAGGCGGTCGTCGGAAGCTCGGTGTGCCGGTCCGGGCGTACCACCGGCTGGCGTTGCGGCACCATCGAGGCCAAGAACGTCACGGTGAACTACGGAAACGGCGCGTACGTCTACGGGCTGACCCAGACCAGCGCCTGTGCCGAGCCGGGGGACTCGGGCGGCTCGTACGTCACCGGCAACCAGGCGCAGGGCGTCACCTCCGGTGGTTCCGGTAACTGCAGCACCGGCGGCCGGACGTTCTTCCAGCCCGTCAACGAGATCCTTTCGGTGTACGGGCTGAACCTGTCCACCACCGGTGGCGGCGGCACCAGCCGGCTGATCGGTCAGCACAGCGGCAAGTGCATCGACGTGCCGTACTCCAACGGCGCCGATGGCCAGTACCTGTGGATCTGGACCTGCAACGGCACCGCCGCGCAGAACTGGACGTTCCCCGGCGATGGCACGATCCGCGCCTTCGGCCTGTGCATGGACGTCGCGTGGGGCTCCATCCAGAACGGCGCGGTGATCCAGCTCGCGCACTGCAGCGGCAATCCGGCGCAGCAGTTCGTGCTCAGCGGCGCGGGTGACCTGGTGAACCCGCAGGCCAACAAGTGCGTCGACGTGCAGAACTGGGGCACCGCGAACGGTTCCCGGCTGATCCTCTGGGAATGCCACGGCGGCGCGAACCAGAAGTGGCGTCGCGGCTGATTCGTCCCGTACAACTGCGGACTTGTCGGGGTGTCGGGTGAGTTAGACACCCCGACAACTCCGCGGGTGCCTTACGGTCCGCGCGGCGCGGCGCGGGCGTCAGCGGCGGGGTGGCTCGGTCCAGGGGCCGGGCTCGGCGCCCGGGAGCCGGGTGGTGCTCGCCGACTCGTCGTAGTCGCGGTCGGGGCGCCACGCGGGAGCGGGGGAGTCCGGCCACGGCGGTGCCGGTCGGGTGGGCTCGTCGGAGATGTACCCGAACGCTTCGTACCTGCCCGGGTCGCCGCTCGGGCCGCCGGCGCCGGCGAAGGCGCGGGTCGGCTCCTCGGCGCCGGGCCGCCCCGCCAGCGGGTCGTCGGCACCGAAACCCTGCCGGGCACCGGGTGGGGTGGGCGAGCCGATCGGTGCCGCGCTGTCGGAGAGGAACGCGTCGTCGGGCTGCTGGAACTTCGGCCAGCGCCGCCAGCGACCGATGCTCAGCAGCGCGACCACCAGACTCGCTCCGAGTACGCCGGCGAGCCCGGTCGACGCCGGCGTGCTCATGAAGGCGCCCGCCGGTACGCCGAGCAGCTTGGTGGAGCCGAGGCCGGGAATCACGCTCGGGCGCCAGACGTACAGCGCCTGGCCGCCGAGCAGCAGCAGGCCGGCGAACAGCGGCCCCAGCGGGGAGATCCTGGTGCTGCCGATCAGGCCGATCAGCAGTCCGGCGGCGGCGAGGACTGCCAGGGCGGGGATGGCGCGGCCGGTGTCGTACTGGTCGCCGGCCGCCGCGAGCCCGAGCTTGGTCTGGCCGAGTCCGATGACGATCCAGGCCACCGGAGCGATCAGCAGACCGGCGAGGAGACTCAAGAAATGTCGCACGGGGTGTGCCTTCCCTGGGGGACGGTCCGTCTGGCACCGTACCTTCTCTTGCTATGAGCGAGAACCCCGGTGCGGATGCCAAAAAGCCGACATCCTTCTCACGCGTCACGCTGAGTCGCATCATGTCCACCGTCGATGTAAACCTGTACGGCACGGTGCACGGCGGCGTGATCATGAAATTGATGGACGACGCGGCGGGTGCGGCGGCGGCCCGTCACAGCGGGGGCAACGCGGTCACCGCGGCGATTGACGAGATCGTTTTCCTGGAGCCGGTACGTGTGGGTGACCTGGCGTACGCGCACGCCCAGGTGAACTGGACCGGCACCAGCTCGATGGAGGTCGGGGTGCAGGTGCTCGCCGAGCGGTGGGACCAGGCCGGCACCGCCCCGGTACGGGTCGCCACCGCGTACCTGGTGTTTGTCGGGGTGGATCCCTCCGGGGCGCCACGCCGGATCCCGCCGGTGGTGCCGGAGACCGACACCGACGCGCGCCGCTTCCGGGAAGCGGAGATCCGGCGCGAGCACCGGCTGGCTCGCCGTACCGCCATCCTCGCCTCCCGCGGCGAGGCCTAGCCGCTGAGCCGCCCGCTGGCTGCGTTCTCCGCGCCTTGTGTGCAAAGAACGCACACGGCGGCTTGTGCGGCCTTGCCAGCGAACGGCTCAGCGGGCTGGTGCGCCCGCGGATTGTGGTGGCGGAGCCCATTGCGTACGGCGCCGACCGGGCGGGCAAGATGAGCGGCGTCCCCCTACGACGCGGTGGAGGAGCCAGATGACCTTCGGAGACGTGCTGTGGCGGCCGCCCGCCGACGTGCTCGACACGTCGCGGATCGGCGACTACCTGCGCTGGCTCGCGGATCACCGCGGATTCCACGCGAGCGACTACGACACGCTGTGGCGCTGGTCGACCGAGGACCTCGCCGGATTCTGGTCGTCGATCTGGGAGTACTTCGAGGTGGTCGGCCACACCCCGTACACCGAGGTGGTCAGTGGCGGGATGCCGGGCGCGCGCTGGTTCGAGGGCGCGAGGCTGAACTACGCGGAGAACCTGCTGCGGATGCCGGGGCTGGCCGGCGACGCACCCGCCGTGATCGCGCACTCCCAGACCCGGGAGCCGGTCACGTTGACCGCCGCCGAGCTGCGCGACCAGGTCGCGCGCGCCCGGGCCGGGCTGGCGCGGCTCGGGGTGACGAAGGGCGACCGGGTGGCGGCGTACCTGCCGAACATCCCGGAGACGCTGGTGCTGATGCTGGCCACCGCCAGTCTGGGAGCGATCTTCTCCTCGTGCGCGCCGGAGTTCGGCACCCGCAGCGTGGTGGACCGGTGGCGGCAGATCGCACCGAAGCTGCTGGTCGCGGTCGACGGATACGGGTACGGCAGCAAGTCGATCTCCCGCCTGGACGAGGTCGCGGCGATCCGGGACGCGCTGCCCAGCCTGGAGCACGTGGTGTCGCTGCCGTACCTCGGCGAGGGGCTGCCTTCCGCGCTGCCGTGGAGCGAGCTGCTGGCCGAGCCGGCTGAGCTGGCCTTCGAAGCCGTGCCGTTCGACCACCCGCTGTACGTGCTCTACTCCTCGGGCACCACCGGGCTCCCGAAGCCGATCGTGCACGGCCACGGCGGCATCCTGCTCGAACATCTCAAAGCGCTCGCGCTCCAGATGGACCTGGGGCCACGGGACCGGTTCTTCTGGTTCACCACCACCGGCTGGATGATGTGGAACTACCTGGTCTCCGGCCTCGCGGTCGGCAGCGCGGTGGTGATGTTCGACGGTGACCCGGCCAAGCCCGACCTGGGTGCCCTGTGGCGTCTGGCCGCCGAGTCGGGGGTGACGTACCTCGGGACATCGGCGCCGTACCTGCTCGCCTGCCGTAAGGCCGGACTGGTGCCGCGTGAGGAGGCCAGCTTGGAGGCGGTGCGCGGTGTCGGGTCCACCGGCGCGCCGTTGCCCCCCGAGGGATTCCGCTGGGTGTACGACAATGTCGGCGCCGAGGTGCTGCTGATGTCCTTCTCCGGCGGCACCGACCTGTGTACGGGCTTCGTCGGCGGCGCCCCGCTGCTCCCGGTGTACGAGGGCGAGATCTCCGGCCGCTGCCTGGGCGCGAAGGTGGAGGCGTACTCCTCGGAAGGCAAGCCGCTGGTCGGTGAGCTGGGGGAGCTGGTGATCACCGAGCCGATGCCGTCGATGCCGGTCGGCTTCTGGGGGGACGAGGACGGGTCGCGCTACCGGGAGGCGTACTTCGACGTGTTCGGCGGGGTATGGCGGCACGGCGACTGGATCACCATCACCGAGCGCGGTTCCTGTGTGATCACCGGCCGCTCCGACGCCACCCTCAACCGGGGCGGCGTACGCCTCGGCACCGCCGAGTTCTACTCCGTCGTCGAGGGGCTGGACGAGGTCGCGGACTCGCTGGTCGTACACCTGGAAGATGCCGAAGGCGGCGCGGGTGAGCTGCTGCTGTTCGTAGCACTGGCGCCGGGGGTCTCCCTCGACGACACGCTGCGGGGGCGGATCGCCGGCGCGCTGCGCGGCAGCCTGTCACCGCGGCACGTCCCGGACGCGATCCACCAGGTGGCGGCGGTGCCCCGCACCCTGTCCGGCAAGAAGCTGGAGGTGCCGGTGAAGAAGATCCTCACCGGTACCCCCGCCGACACCGCCGCCGCGAAGGGTGCCCTGGCCAATCCCGAGTCCCTCACCGCGTTCGAGGAGCTGGCAGCCCAGCGCGCCCAAGGTTGATCACTCATCGGGCGCCCAGCCGCGCCCGCGGCCCGATCAGCGCGGCTCGGCGCCCACCGGCTGTTCACGGGAGGCTTGCGGTTACCTGCTCCTGGGCGCGCAGGGTGTCCAGCTTATCGGGGTCGGGGTGGCGGACCAGGACGACGGAGGCGCCGGCGGCGAGCGGGGCGAGCAGCCAGTCCAGTGGACGGGCCGGCGCGTCGGGGGAGTCGACCACCAGCAGCCGGCCGCCCGGCGCCAGCC
>JBOGDE010000182.1:0-11583 GCA_050701695.1 Micromonosporaceae bacterium | reverse complement strand
CCGCCGCCGAGGGGCTCACCCGGTCGGCGGCGGGTTTCCGGCTCGCCGCCCGGCGCGCCGCCGACGGCGCCGTCTGGGTGGTCGGGGTTGCCCCCACCGCCCTGTACGAGCTGCTCCGGCTGGCCGCCGCCGGCGACGTACGCCCCGCGTTCGTGGTCGGGCTGCCGGTCGGCTTCGTCGGCGCCGCTGAATCGAAGGCCGCGCTGCGCGAGTCCGGGCTGCCCGCGGTGAGCAACGTGACCTCGAAGGGCGGCGCGGGCGTCGCCGCCGCCACCGTCAACGCCCTGCTGTACGGGGATCCCCTCGCGGAAGGACACCAGGCGTGAGGACACCAGGCGTGAGGACACCAGGCGTGAGGACACCAGGCGTGAGGACACCACCCGGGCTGCTGCTGGTCGGGCACGGCACCCGGGATGACGCCGGGGTGGCGGAGTTCGGTGAGTTCACCGAGCGGCTCGGCAAGCGGCTCGCCGCCCGTGGCGTACCGGTCGCCGGGGGCTTCATCGAGCTGTCCGCGCCGCCGCTTGCCGACGCGGTGGCCTCGCTGGTCGCCGACGGGCACCGCCGGTTCGCCGCCGTACCGCTGATGCTGGTGGCGGCCGGGCACGCGAAGGGTGACATACCCGGGGCGCTGACCCGGGAGAAGCAGCGGCACCCCGACATCACCGTGCGGTACGGCAGGCCGCTCGGTCCGCACCCCGCGCTGCTCGCGCTGCTCACCGAGCGGCTGCGCGACGCGGGCGGCGGCGCCGGCACCACGGTGCTGCTCGTCGGGCGGGGCTCCACCGATCCGGACGCCAACGCCGAGGTCGCGAAGGTGGCCCGGCTGCTCGCCGAGACCACCGGCGTCGGTGTCGAGTACGCGTTCATCTCGCTCGCGGAGCCGGGAGTGCCCGCCGGGCTCGACCGGTGTGCGGCGCTGGGAGCGCGGCACGTGGTCGTGCTGCCGTACTTCCTGTTCTCCGGGGTGCTGCCCGACCGGGTGGTCGAGCAGGCCGACGAGTGGGGCGCCCGGCACCCCGACGTGGCGGTGAGCTGCGGCGCGGTGCTGGGTGACACCGATCCGCTTGCCGACCTGGTCATCGAGCGGTACGACGAAGCGCTCGCCGGTGACATCCGGATGTCGTGCGACAGCTGCGTGTACCGGATCGCGCTACCAGGGTTCGAGTCGAAGGTCGGCGCCCCGCAGTTGCCGCACCACCACCCCGACGACCCGTACGGCCACCACCATCACCACTAGGTAGCGACCGTACGGGTCGGAAGGCTCGCTAGGAGCAGGCGGCCTTGAAGTCGTGGCCCTCTCCGGTGGGCCCGACGAACAGCTCCTTCTCGACGGTGACGCCGGTGGCCGCGGACTCGTCGACCTTGCTGATCAGGCTCTGCCGGAACACCGCGTCGTTCGGGTCGCCGGAGTAGTTGCCCGCCTCCTCCGGCAGCATGCCCTCGTAGTCGACCTTGTCGAGCGACTTCACGGCCTTCAGCAGACCGTCACGGGTCATGTCGCCGTCCTCGGCGGCCTTCTCCAGCGCCGCCTTCATCGGGTACGACCAGATCCAGCCCGAGGTGTAGCCGTCGTTCGCGGTGACCTCGCCCAGCGCGACCCGCATCGCCTTGTGGCCGGGGGTGTCCGCGGCGTACGGCGCCCAGGGGCCGGACTGCTTGTACAGCGCCTTGATCGCCTGCGCGGCGGGGCTCTTCAGCAACGCCGGGTTCCAGGTCGGGCTGGTGCCGATGAACGTGCCCTTGAACCCGCTGGCGGCGGCCTGTCCGATCACCACGGCGGCGTCGGTCGGTCCGGTCGTCAGGATCACCACGTCGGGCTTCTTGCCGACCACCGCCTTGATCGCGGCGGCCTGGTTGTCCTGGCCCGGCGGGGTCTCCACCGCGGCGAACGTCAGGCCCCGGGCCTCGGCCGCGACCTTCGCGCCCTCGGCCGCGTCGTCGCCGTAGTCGCCCGCGTAGTGCACCGCCATCACGGACTTCGCGCCCAGGTCGTCGGCGGCGTAGTCGACCGAGTTCATCGACTCGAAGCAGTAGTTGGTGCCGGACTCGATGATCACGTCCTCGAACTCCCATATGGAGGTCCAGGACGCCGGCGCGGAGACGATCTTCTTCGCCTTCAGGTCGTTGATGATCGCGGCGGTGGTGGGCGAACCCAGGGTCTGCGCCAGGCCGAGCACCTTGCCCTCGATCTCGTCGAAGACCTGCTTGTGGGTCTCCGGGTTGTACTTGTTGTCCTTGACGTACGTGGTGACGTCGATGTCGTACCCGCCGATGCCGCCGTCGTCGTTGACGCGCTTCCAGAAGGCCTTCTGGGCGTCGGTGATCGGCACCGCCAGCGCCGCGAACGGACCGGAGGTGAGGTCGGAGATGATCCCCAGGTAGATGCAGCCGTTGTCCTTGTTGGGCGTGCCCTTGCAGGGCTCCTTGGTGACGCCTACCCCCGTGGTCACCTCGTCGCCGCCGCGCAGCCCGCACCCGGTGGCGACCAGGGCCAGTGTGGCCAGGACCGCCGCCCATCGTGTTGTGCGGAGAGTCATGATTCCTCCTTCGTGACCGGCCATGGTGGCCGGGCGGACCAGTCAGGGTCAGTACGAGAACGGCCAGGACTTCCAGTAGTTGCGGGCCCGGACCCAGATGCCGTACAGCCCGCGCGGCTCGAACAACAGAAAGCCGATGATCAGCAGGCCGTACAGCACGGTTTCGAGCTGGAACACGTTGAACGGGGCGCTCGCGTCGGACGAGAGGAACGGAGCGAACGCCGGCAGCTCCCGGGTCAGCTTCGGCAGCATGGTGATGAACAGCGCGCCCATGATCGACCCGGAGATGGTGCCCACACCTCCGATCAGCACCATCGCGATGTACTGCACCGACAGCAGCAGGTTGAACGAACCGGGCTCGATGAACCCGGTGATGGTGTAGAGCAGGGCGCCCGCGCAGCCGGCGTAGAACGACGACACTGCGAACGCGAGCACCTTGTACCGGGTCAGGCTCACCCCGATCACCGAGGCCGCGACGTCCCGGTCCCGGATCGCGGCGAACGCCCGGCCGACCTTGGAGCGCGCCAGGTTGCGCGCCAGCACCGCGAAGACGACCAGTACCACCAGGGTGAGCAGGTAGAGCTTCTGCTCGCCGGTGAACGTGTCCCCGGGTGCGTTGAGCTGGTTGCCGAACAGCACCGGCACCGGTCCCGGCCGGCCGACCCCGGGTCCGCCGGTCAGCTGCTTCCACTCCTTGAAGATGTGCTCGCCGAGGAAGACCAGACCCAGCGTGACGATGGCCAGGTAGAGCCCGCGCAGCCGGGTCGCCAGCGGCGCCACCAGCACCCCGAAGAAGGCCGCCACCAGCCCGGCCGCCAGCAGCCACACCAGCACGTTGGTGACCCCGAAACCGAGGGTGCGCTCGGCCGGGTCGCCGCTCAGCGCCGCCGCCGTGTACGCCCCGATCGCCAGGAAGAACGCGTGGCCCAGTGAGACCTGGCCGGCGTACCCGGTGATCAGGTTCAGCCCGATCGCGCCGATCGCCGCGGCGAACCCCAGCGCGAGCAGCCGCAGCGTCTGGTCGTCGTACACGAAGGGAAGGGCGAAGGCCACGACGGCGAGCGCGAGCATCGCCCGCCGCTTCGGCGTGGTGTTCCACAGCCGCAGATGCTGGGCGTACGAGGTGTAGAGCGCCGGCCTGCCCTTCATACCCGCTCGACCTCTCTGGTGCCGAACAGGCCGTACGGCCTGACCAGCAGCACCAGCAGCATCACCACGTACGGGGAGACCACCGAGAAGTTCTGGCCCAGCCAGGGCGCGACGTCGCCCTGGTAGGCGCTGACCAGCGACTCCACCACGCCGATGGTCAGGCCGCCCACCACGGCGCCGCCGAGCGAGTCGAGGCCGCCGAGGATGATCGCCGGCAGTGCCTTCAGCGCGACGATCCACATCTGCTGGTCGATCCCGCCTCCGGTGGCGACGAAGATGCCGGAGACCGCGGCGAGTCCGCCCGCGATCGCCCACGACAGTGCGAACACGGCGCCGACCGAGATGCCCTGGGCGAGCGCGGTCTCCTGGTCGAACGAGGCCGCCCGCATAGCCAGCCCGAGCCGGGAGTACTTGAAGAACAGGAACAGCACCGTGATCACCACCGCGGTGGTGAGGATCGCGGCCAGGTGCCGCTGCTGGACCACGACGCCGCCGATCTCGATGCGCCGCAGCCCCCAGGGATCGCCCACCTGCAGCACGTCGGTGCCGATGAACCCGTTGACCACCACCCGCAGCGCGATGTCGATGCCCAGCGTGATGATCGCGACGACGAACACCGGCCGGCCGACCATCGGGCGTACCACCGCGCGCTCGGCCCCGAGAGCCAGCAGTGCGACACCGGCGACGCCCAGCACCACCGCGGGGAGGAAGCCCACCGGGCCGGCCAGATAGCTCACCAGCACCGCGCCGGCCAGCATGAACGCCGGCTGGGCGAAGCTGATCACCCGGGTCGCCTTGTAGATGATCACGAATCCCAGGGCCAGCAGGGCGTACGCCGACCCGTTTCCCAGCCCGCTGACCAGGCCGCCCAGCAGTTCGCTCATGCGCCACCCCCGTACATCGACTCCACCAGCTCCGAGAACCGCTGGCTCATCGCCGAGCGCTTGACCTTCTGGGTGGCGGTGAGCTCGCCGTCCTCGTGGTCGAGCTCCTTGGGCAGCATCCGGAACTTCTTGACCTGCTCGGCGGCGGCGTAGCGGGCGTTGACCTCGTCGAGCAGGCCCCGCACCAGCTCGATCACCTCCGGCCGCTCCGAGAGATCCCGGTACGTGGTGTACGGGATCCGTCGGCGCTGCGCCCAGTCGCCGACGGTGTCCCACTCGATACCGATCAGCGCCACCAGGTACGGCCTGCGATCCCCGACCACTACCGCCTCCTTGATGAACTCCGAGGCCTTCAGCGTGTTCTCGATCTCTGACGGCGCGACGTTCTTCCCGCCGGCGGTGATGATGATGTCCTTCATCCGGTCGGTGATCTTGACGTGCGTGCCGCCGACCCACTCACCGACATCGCCGGTGTGTAGCCAGCCGTCGGCGTCGACCGCCGCGCGGGTGGCCTCGTCGTTGCGCCAGTAGCCGGCGAAGACCCCGGGGTGCCGGGTGAGGATCTCGCCGCTCGCTCCGTCGATGCGCAGCTCCATGTCGTCGTGGGGCTCGCCGACGGTGCCGAGCTTGATCCGCCCGGGGCGGTTCCCGGTGGCGATGGCGCTGTTCTCGGTCATGCCGTACACCTCGTGCATCGGCACCCCGATCCCCATGAAGAACTTCAGCACCTCGGGCGCGATCGGCGCGGCGCCGGACGCGGCGTACCGGACCTTGCGCATCCCGATCCGGTCCCGCAGGGGGCGGAACAGGAACAGCCAGCCGGCGGCGTACAGCAGGCGGGTGCCGAGGGTGTGGTTACCGCCGGTGCGTACCAGCGTGTCGCCGATCCGGTCCGCGATCCGCAGCCAGAGCCGGGAGAACCAGCGCTTGACCGGCGAGGCCGAGGCGAGCCGGATGTTGACGCCGGCCAGGATCTTCTCCCAGATCCGCGGCACCCCGAACAGGATCGTCGGCTGGATCTCCCGCAGGTTGGTCTGCACGGTGGCGATCGACTCGGCGAAGTTCACCTGCACCCCGGCGGCGGCGTTGAACCAGGTGGTGAAGATCCGCTCGGCGACGTGGCACAGCGGCAGGTACGACAGCAGGATGTCCCGGTCGTCCGGAGGGGGAGAGGTGAAGCCGCCGGAGTGGATCAGCACCTGGATCGCGAACTCCACGTTCGCGACGCTCAGCATGGCGCCCTTCGGGGGTCCGGTGGTGCCCGAGGTGTAGACCAGCGTCATCACGTCGTCAGGCCGGGCCTGGCTCATCCGCTGGTCGACGGCGCCGGGATTCGCTTCCCGGTGTACGGTGCCCAGCGCCAGGAATTCCTCCCAGTAGAGCAGCTTGGGGTTGTCGTACCGGCGCCGGATCCCGCGCGGCTTCAGGTAGACGATCCGCTCCAGGTCGGGCAGCTCGTCGAGCACCTCGAGCGCCTTGTCGACCTGCTCCTGGTCCTCCGCGATCAGCACCTTGGAGCCGGAGTTCGACAGCAGGTACACCACCTCGGGCGCCGGGTTGGTGGGGTACAGACCGACGGTGATCGCCCGTACGGCGACCGTGCCGAGGTCGCTGTAGAGCCACTCGCGGCGGTTCTCGGAGTGCACCGCGACCCTGTCGCCCGGCTCCACGCCGAGCGCCAGCAGCGCGTGCCCGACCAGCTCGACCTTCTCCCAGTAGTCGGCCCAGGTCACCTCCTGCCAGATCCCGAAGTCCTTCTCCCGCATCGCGATCTTCCGCGGGGCGGTCCGGGCACGCTCCCGGATCCGGGTGGCGATGGTGGTGGTCTGTGTGGGCGCCGCGGCCGGCGCGGTTTCCACAGTGCTCATCACGCCTCCTCCCCTAGGTAGGCGCGGATCACGTCGGGGTGCCGCTGCACCTCGGCGGGCGTGCCGGTGGCGATCGCCGCCCCGAAGTCGACCGCCATGATCCGGTCGGCGAGATCCATCACGATGCCCATGTCGTGCTCCACCATGATCATCGGAATGTCCAGCTCGTCGCGGATGTCGAGGATGAACCGGGCCATGTCCTCGGTCTCCTCCAGGTTCATCCCCGCCACCGGTTCGTCGAGCAGCAGCAGCTTCGGCTCCGCCGCGAGCGCGCGCCCCAGCTCGACCCGCTTCTGCACCCCGTACGGCAGCAGCCGCACCGGATGCTCGCGCCACTGCTCCAGCTCCAGGAAGTCGACTATCTGCTCGATGACGGCGCGGTTGGCGAGCTCCTGGCCGCGGGCGCGGCCCCACCAGGCGAAGGCGGCGAGCGCGCCGTACCGGATGTGGGCGTGGCGTCCGAGCATCAGGTTGTCCAGCACCGTGAGGTTGGCGAACAGCTCGATGTTCTGGAAGGTTCGCGCCATTCCCAGGGCGGCGATCCGGTGCGGCCGCATCCCGATCAGGTCCACGCCGTGGAACCGGACCTGCCCGCGGCGCGGCCGGTAGACCCCGGAGAGCACGTTGAACACGGAGGTCTTCCCGGCGCCGTTGGGGCCGATGATCGCGAACAGCTCGCGGGCGCCGACCTCGAACGAGACGCCGTTGATCGCCGTGACGCCGGCGAATGACAGGTGCACGTCGGTGAAGCTCAGGATCGGCGCGCCGTCCGGCGCGGTGCTCGGCGTGTGGCGCGGCTCGGCGACGGTCACGACAACCACCGCTTCCGGCGCTTGTAGTGCTTGACGTCGCGGAAGGACTTCGCGGCGCCCTCGGCGCCGAGTCCGAGGTAGAACTCCCGGATGTCGGAGTCCGCCAGCAGGTCGGCCGCCGGCTTGTCCATCACGATCTTGCCGGTCTCCAGCACGTACCCGTGCTCGGCGATGGACAGCGCCATGGTGGCGTTCTGCTCCACCAGCAGCACCGTGGTGCCCTGCCGGTTGATCTCCACGATCAGGTCCCGGATCTGCTGCACCAGCAGCGGCGCCAGCCCGAGGCTGGGCTCGTCCAACAGCAGGTACCTCGGATTGGACATCAACGCGCGCCCCATGGCGAGCATCTGCTGCTCGCCGCCGGAGAGATAGCCGGCGGTGCTCTTGCGCCGTTCGGCCAGCAGCGGGAACAGCCCGTACACCCGGTCCAGGTTGTCGCGGAGCTGTCGCGGGTTGGCGTGCGCCCCTACCCGGAGGTTCTCGTCGACGGTCAACTCGGCGAAGATCCGCCGCCCCTCCAGGGACTGCTTCACGCCGAGCCGCACGATCCGGGCCGGGCTGTGCCGGTGGATCGGCTCGCCGTCGATCGTCACCGAACCCTTGGTGACCTTGCCGTAGTGGATGTCGAGCAGCCCGGACACGGCCCGCAGCAGGCTCGTCTTGCCGGCGCCGTTGGCGCCCAGCAGGGCGACGATCGTGCCATCAGGCACGTCGAGGCTCACGCCCCGCAGCACCAGGATCACGTCGTCGTAGACGACCTCGAGATTGCGGACTGCAAGCATCAGGCCTCCGTGAACAGGGTATGGCCTAGATCACACCGGAGGTTAACGAGGCTGTTACGACTCGGCCTCCTCCAAAGGGAGGAGCCTGTGACGCATTGACGTTTCCGCCCGCATGTCCCATGCTCCTGAGCCATCACCGTGGAGGCGCAGATGGCGACGGAGATTGCAGCCAGAGACGTCGTGACGACGCAGATTCGCCGCGCTCTGCCCCGCCTGGCCCAGCTCGACCAGTTCGGCGCTGCCCTTGGCGGCGCCGTCTCGCGCGGCGGGGCCCGCCTGGTGCTCAGCGAGCTGCACAACCTGCGCTGCGAGCTGCTGCGTGGGATCGTGATCGAGCCCGGCATCGGCCTCGGCGGCCGGGCGCTCGAGTGCCGGCGCCCGGTGGCGGTGGAGGACTACCTGGAGTCCACGACCATCACCCATCAGTTCGACCGTGCTGTGGCGGCGGACCAGCTCCGCGCCGCGATCGCCCTCCCCGTCCGGGTGCAGGGCGCCGTACGAGCGGTGGTGTACGGCGCCGCCCGTGCCCCCACGGCCTTCGGGGACCGTACCGTCGACGCCGCGATGGCCGTGACCCGGCAACTGGCGCACGACATCGCGGTCGAGGAGCAGGTGCAGCGCCGGCTGGAGCGGATCCTGCAGGAGCAGCGGCACCGGGCCCGCGGCGACCTCGCGCCGCTGACCGGCCGGGACGTCGCGGAGCTCAACGCCGAGCTGGTCGCGATCGCCGCCGCGGTCGCCGATCCGGATCTCCGCGAGCGACTGGTGGCGCTGAGCGACCGGCTCTCCGGTGGGGAGACAGCGCAGGCGGCCCGAGCGATGGTACGGCTGTCCCGGCGCGAAGCGGACGTGCTGATCCAGCTCGCGGCAGGCTGCACGAACCGGGAGATCGCCGACCGGCTGTCGATCCTGCCGACCACCGTGAAGACCCACCTGAAGAACGCGATGCGCAAGCTCGGCGCCCGCAACCGGGTGGAGGCGGTCTCCGCGGCCCGGCACGCCGGCCTGCTGCGCTGAGGTCGGCGGCGGCGTCAGGCGGCCCTGACGCGTGGACCGCCCCGGGCGCGACCGAGGGCACTCACCGCCGGTCGCCGTCGTGCCCCGTGGGCGACCTGGGAGTACCGCGTCGGGTGGTTGCGCCCCGGGCGGTCAGGTGGTCGTGAAGCGGTTAGCTGATGCCCTTGCCCTGGGTGCTGGCGTCGTCCTCGTCACCGGTGGTGGGCGACTTGAGGCTCTCGTCCTGTGGCGTGTTGGGGTCGTCCTTGACCGGCTCCGCGACGTCCGTGCTGGTGGTCTGTTCGCTCATCTCACTACCTTCCCCGCGCGTAAGGGTGGCCGGCGGCTACACCGGACCGCCCAACGGACAAATCCTGGTAGACGGTAACGTGCTCCTCCAAGGGGACCTGCACAGTGTCGTCCGTCCGACAGTAATTCCGGGCCGTACGGCCGTCGCGCGGTCGTCGGCGAATTGCCATGATCGGCGCAAGCGTCCGTTCAAGGGGGTGGCGACCGATAGACCGGGTATGTCTGCACTGTCACGCCGCCGCGGAGGCTAACCACCGGTTCTGCGGCAGGTGTGGCTCGGCTCTGCACGTACGGTGCGTCTCCTGCGGCGAGGGGATGGCTCCGGGCCTCGGGTTCTGCACCAGTTGCGGCCACCCGGCAGAGGCCACCGATGACGGGGTCGGCGTCGGCCGGCAGGAGCGGCGTACCGTCAGCCTGCTGTTCGTGGACCTGGTGGGCTTCACCGGGATGGCCGAGCAGCTCGACCCCGAGGACGTACGCCGGCTGCAGGTCGACTATTTCGCAACCGCGAGCGCGGTGATCCACCGCTACGGCGGCATGATCGAGAAGTACATCGGCGACGCCGTGATGGCGGTGTTCGGGGTGCCGGTGGAGACCGAGCACGACGCCTCCCGGGCGGTGCTGGCCGGGCTGGCGCTGCAGCGTGAGCTGGAAGCCCGGCCGCTCGCCGGGCGCTACCCGATGCGGTTCCGGGTCGGCGTCGCCACCGGCGAGGTGCTGGTGGATCTGGAGGCGGCACGCGACGCGGGGCAGGCCCTGGTCGCCGGTGACGCCGTGGCCACCGCGTCCCGGCTGCAGCAGCACGCCCCGCCCGGTGGGGTGCTGGTCTCGCCGGTCACCCACCGGGCCACCCTGGAGGCGGTCCGGTACGCACAGCCGCCGCGGCGCGTCACCCTCACCGGTCGCAGCGCCCCGATCGAGGCCTGGCTCGCCGAGGCACCGATCGACCGGCAGGAGGCCGACCTGGTCGAGGCGACCGCCTTCATCGGTCGCCAACACGAACTCGACGTCCTAAATGGGGTGCTCTCCCGCTGCGTACGGCAGTCACAGCCGCAGCTGGTCTCGATCGTGGGGGCGCACGGGCTGGGCAAGAGCCGGCTGGTCCGCGAGCTGCGCCGCCGGGTCAGCTCCAGCGGTGAGCTGGCGATCCGGTGGTGCGTCGGGCGCGGCCTGCCCTACGGCGAGGGTGCGGCGTACGCGGCGCTGGCCGAGATCGTGAAGTCCTACGCCGGCATCCTCGACACCGACGACCCGGCCACGGCGCGGCAGCGGTTGACCGAGGCGCTGAGCGACCTGGTGCCGGCCGAACGTACCGAGCGGTTGACCGATCTGCTGGGGCCGCTGGTGGGACTGCCGGGCCGGTCCGTGGCGGCCGCCGAGGCCGAGTCGGCGTGGCGCGACGTACTGCTCGCGATGGCCCGCAGGGAACCGACCGTGATCGCGGTAGAGGACCTGCACTACGCCGATCCGGGGATGCTGCGGTTCCTGGCCCAGCTGGTGGAGGCCGCCGAGGACGTACCGCTGTTCCTGCTGTGTACGTACCGGCCGGAGCTGCTGGAGGAGCACCCGGCGTGGGCGGCGATCCTGCCCGGGACCCTGACCGTGTCGCTGGGCCCGCTGCGCGGGGAGGAGTTCGGCACCCTGGTGGAGTCGCTGCTCGCGCGGCACCAGTTGCCCGCCTCGTACGCCCAGCGGCTGGTCTCGATCACCGCCGGCAACCCGATGTACGCGGTGGAGTACGTACGGATGCTCGCCGAGCGGCCCAGCCACGAGCCGTCCGACCTGCAGGAGCTGGTGATCCCGGAGACGGTGCACGGCGTCCTCGCCAACCGGATCGACCTGCTGGAACGTACCGAGCGCACCGTGCTGCACGCCGCCGCGGTGCTCGGCGAACGGGTCTGGCCGGCCGCGATCGCCGCCGTGCTGGAGCTCCGGGAGAGCGAGGCGGCGAGCACGCTGCAGGTGCTGTGCCGCCGGGACATGCTGGTGGAGGCGACCAGCTCGGCGATGGCGGCCGAGCCGGAGTTCGGGTTCCGGCACCAGTTGATGCGTGACGCCGCGTACCGGCGCCTGCCCCGGGCGGCGAGGGCCCGGCTGCACCGGGCGGCGGCGGACTGGTTCGACCGGGTGGGCACCGGTCGGCACGATCTCGCGGCGGCGGTCGCCCGGCACCGGGTGGCGGCGCTCGAGCTGGCCGAGAGCCTCGGCGAGGACACCACCGAGGCCGGCCGGCAGGCGCGGGA
>JBOGDE010000181.1:0-11642 GCA_050701695.1 Micromonosporaceae bacterium | reverse complement strand
TCCTGTGGTTCAGCCCGGTGCGGAGACTCCGCGATCTGGACGACTACCCAGCGGAATCCGCGGGTTGACGACCCCGGTCTGCCAGCGGCCGGCTCACATCGTCAGGGCGACGACGATCAGGGCCGGGTCGACGACCACGTCGACCACCGTGCAGAACTCCGACCACGGCCGGTTGACGATCTTGTTCTGTACGAAGTGGTAGGCGTCCCACACCCCGTGGCAGAGCCATCCGACGCCGGCCAGCAGCACCGCCCACCGCGGCTCGACCAGCGACGCGGCGACGGGCCGCTCGGCGAGCCCGTTGGCAACAGACGAACCCCGTACCGTGCCTGAACCGAGACCTGCCGGTGGCCTGGTCCGCAGCCGTACCGGCCAGCGGCCGCTGGGCGGCTCGTTGACGTACCCCCGGGTAGCCAATAAGTTTCCTTCACAAACTTAAGCGCGGTGGAGGTACCCGTGAATCCGACAGGGGTCCTGAAGAGCCGGAAACGTACGCTGATCGCCACCACCGCCGTGGCCGCATTGACGCTGGGCACGGTGCCGGCGGCCTCGGCGGCCGTGTCCGGCGGTGAGCGGGCAGCAGCCTCCGACGTGGCCGCGGCCGCGGCGCTACCGCCGACGAAGGTCACCGACTTCAACCACGCCGATCCCGCCGTAGTCCAGCACGACGGGACCATCTACTCCTACGCCACCGACGGCTCGTCGGACGTCCGCAAGATCCCCGTGATCAGCGCCAACTCCCCGACCGGGCCGTACCAACGGCTCGGCAAGTCCCTCGACGCCATCCCCTGGTCGGACGGCGGATCGGTGATGGGTCCACACGTGTGGCACCGTGGCGGCAGCACGTTCCACATGTACTTCACCGCGCGGCCCCGGGGCGGCGGAGACCGGTGCATCGGTGTCGCCACGTCCACCACCGGACCCACCGGGCCGTTCCGGCCGAGTGACAACCCGCTCGCGTGCGACCCCGAACACAACGGCGCGATCGACCCGTCGTTCTTCACCGACCCGGGCACCGGCCGGAACTACCTGCTGTACAAGACGAACGGCCCGAACGGGATCCGCAGAATCTGGCTGCAGGGCCTGGGTCCGGAAGGACTGGCGAAACAGGGCGGACGCACCCTGCTCGGCGCGCGGAGCTTCAACTACGAGAACCTCCAGCTCATCCACCAGGCCGGCAGGTACTTCCTGTTCACGTCCCGCGACCTGTACCAGACCCCGGACTACAAGACCACGGTGAACTGGTCCACCAACGTCGCCGGGCCGTACCCCATGGACCGCGCGCAGGCGATCATGACCAGGTACAACACCAGCGTCGCCGGACCCGGCGGTGCGGAGCTGATCAGGCTCGCCAGCGGTCAGTGGGTGGCCTTCTTCCATGGCTGGCGGCAGGACGGCGGGGGCTGCGACCCACCGCGCTTCCTCTACGTCGCCACGATCGTCTGGGGAGCGGCCGGTGACGACCCACACCTCGCCGCACCGAACCCAGGTGACGCCCACTGCTAACCGACCACACACGAATACCCTCGCGATGGCCCAACCTTTCCGCGGCGGCGCGGCGTCCTTAGGTTCATGATGGAACCGACCGGGGGTAGGGACGTTGGGCACGGATACGGCTGAACGCGAGTTCCGCGAGTTCGTCGCGGCGCGACACACCGCGCTGCTGCGGACGGCGTACCTGCTGGCCGGGGACCGGGGCCATGCCGAGGACCTGGTGCAGACCGCGCTGACCAAGACGTACCTGGCGTGGCACCGGATCGCCGACCGCGGTGCGGTGGAGGCGTACGCCCGGAAGGTCCTGGTGAACACCGCGACCAGCTGGTGGCGGCGCCGGTGGCACGGCGAGCGACCGGCCGACATCCTGCCGGAGCGGTCACACCACGATCCCCGGCTGGAGGGGTACGCCGAGCGTCACGCGCTCTGGCAGCAGGTCCGGGCGTTGCCGCCCCGGCAGCGTGCCGTACTGGTGCTGCGGTTCTACGAGGACATGAGTGAGGCCGACACCGCCCGGTGTCTGGGCATCTCGGTCGGCACGGTCAAGAGTCAGTGCTCCGCCGCGCTGCGCGGCCTACAGCAGAGGATCGGTGCCCCTGCCACCGGAGTGGAGCCGGTGCTGGAGCTCGGCGGGAGTGAGTCGCGATGACGAGGATCGAAGAGCAGCTGCGCGCGACGTTCGAGGAGCAGCTCACCGAACTGCCCGCCACGGTCGATCCGGCGGGTACGGCGATCGCCGGCGCCGGCCGGGTACGCCGCCGGCGTACCGTCGCGCTGGCGGCGGCGGCCGTGGTGGCGGTGCTCGCCGTCGCGGCCGGGGTGGGGCTGATCGGCGCCCGGGACAATGCCCAGCCCGCGCCGCCCGCCACACCTCCGGCGAAGACCGTCCCGCCCGTGGAGGTGCTGACCGGCGACACGTTGCGGCTGACCGACGGGCGTACCCTGCGGCTGCCCGGGATCGGCGATGCCGATGACATCGAGATCGTGCGCGGCGCCGGCGGCTGGGTCTACCGGGGCGACAAGCAGCACTGGTTCATGAGTGTCAACGGCGTGTCGAGCCGGCTGGACGGCTCGGGATACCTGTTCTCCCCCGACGGCACCCGGCTGGCCTGGACCACGGACAGCGGAGTCCACACCGGACACATCGCCGGGGACCGGATCGTCACCGACCGCTCGACCCGGGTACCCGACGCGCCGGCCGCCGAGCCCGTGGCCTGGCTCGGCGGCAAGCTGGTGATCGCGTCGATCTGCTGCGGCGGCGACGGCGGCTCCGACGGCTGGTACGACATGTGGGACCCGGCGGCGGGCGCCTTCGTGCCGGACCCGACCCCGGTCGCGCAGCTCGAAGGCTTCATCCCGCGTGACGCACCGGTCCGCGACGGCACGGTCTACGCCGTCGGCTCCACAGGCGACCGGATCTGCGTGCTGGCGCTGGACCCGGTGCGGCACTTCCGGACCGTACACAAGGTCTGCGACATCGCCGATGTGACCGCCGAGAGCCTGCTGCAACCGTCCCCGGACGGCCGGTGGCTGCTGGTGGCGGAAGCGAACCCCGCCGAGTTCACCGTCGTCGACCTCACCCGGGACGCCGCGCCCCTGACCGGCTGCGACGGCATCGGTGTCGATCCCGAGTCCCCGCGGCTGACCACGGCGATCTGGGAGTCCGGGAGCAGCGCGCTGATCAAGGCCCCGAACGGCACGCTGACCCGGTGCACGGTCGAGGGCGACCGCGTACGGAAGTCCACGCTGGACACCTCCGGCCTGCCGAAGGGCGACTACCAGGTGGTGCCGCACCGAGGTCGGTGACCCGTTACAGCGGTGACCCGTTTACCGCACAGCGACCCGTTACAGCACAGTGAGAGTGGTTTGTGAGCGCGGACTCCTACCGTGGGCGCCGCTTGTTACTGAGACCGGCTCACGGAGGCGCGCTTTCTATGGATGCGGTGCACGTCGACTGCTTCGGGCATGCCCTGGGTGAGCGCAAGACCAGCGTCGTGGAGTCCGGACAGGCCGGCAGGCTGGTCTCGGCCGCGGAGGATCTCGCCTCCGCCGGGTTTGCCTGGCACCACCGGTGCGATCCCGGGACCACCGCGTACGACCTCGCGCGGCTCGCGGTCCGGCAGCTTCCCGATCGGGTGTTCACCGCCGGGCTGGACGCGATCCTGTACGCCACCTGCCTGCCGGGCAACGGCACGGTGGGCGACGAGGCGGCGTGGCGGTCCAGCCGGGACGTGATGCACCTGATGGACTACCCGGCCAGCCGGCTGCAGGCCGACCTCGGGCAGCCCCGCGCCGCCGTGATCGGGGTGACCCAGCAGGGATGCACGGGGATGCTCGGCGCCGTACGGCTGGCCCACGCGCTGCTGGTCGCCGAGCCGGAGTGGCAGCGGGTGCTCTGCGTGACCGCGGACCGGTTCCCCGAGGGCGCGCGGTACGAGCACTCGTACAACCTGATCTCGGACAGCGCGGCGGCGTGCGTGGTGGCCCGCGAGCCGGGCAGGTTCCGGTTCGTCGCCGCCGAACAGATCACCAACGGCGGGCTGCACGCCGCCACCGACGACGAGACGATCGGCACCTACTTCTCGTACACCCGGGAACTGGTACGGCAGGTGCTGGCACGCGCCGGGCTCAGCGCGTCGGACCTGGACTGGGTGGTGCCGCAGAACACCAACCGCAGGGCGTGGCAGATCCTGTCCCGCCTGATCGGGATCGACGCGGCGACGGTGTGGCAGCCGACCCTGCCCGACAACGGCCACGCGATCTCCGCGGACACCATCGTCAACCTGGCCGAGCTGGCCGACTCCGGTCGGGTCCGGCCAGGACAGCGGGTGCTGCTGGTGGTGGCCGGCTACGGGCTGAACTGGCAGGCCGTGCTGCTCGAGGCCACCGAGGAGTGCCGATGACGACGACCCTGCGCGAGGCGATCGCGGCGATGTCCGGCACGGTGGCCCGGCTCAACGAGCTGTCCCGGGCGAAGTACACCAACCCGTACGAGGCGGTCCACTGGCCGCCGTCCGTGGACCCGGCGGCCGACTGGTTCTTCACCCCGGAGCTGTCCTCGCTGTACGGCACCGCGGCGTGGGACGAGCTGGACGAGACCGGGCGGCGGCGGCTCACCTTCCACGAGGCGGCGAACTTCTTCAGCCTGAACATCCACGGCGAGAAGGCGCTGATGGAGGGGCTGGCCAACCGGCTGTACCGCCCGGACCTGGTGGAGGTGGCCGACTACCTGCACCACTTCCTGGACGAGGAGAACAAGCACAGCGTCTACTTCGGCGGCTTCTGCCGGCGGTACGCGAAGCTCTACCGCAGCCGGCACGTGCCGTTCGCCGGCGCACCCGACCGGGGCGTCGCGGACCTGCTCTTCTTCGCGAAGGTGCTGATCTTCGAGGAGCACGCCGACCGGTACAACGTGCTGCAGGCCCGTGACGAGCGGCTGCATCCGCTGGCCCGGTTCATCAACCAGGCGCACCACGCGGACGAGTCCCGGCACCTGGTGTTCAACCGGGCGATCGTCAAGGCGCTCTGGGACGTCCATGCACCCGGGTGGGGCGCCGAGCAGCTCGCCGAGATCCGGGCGTACCTCGGACAGTTCTTCACCACGACCTGGCGCGAGTACTACAACCCCGACGTGTACGCCGACTGCGGCCTCGACAAGCCGTGGTGGTGCGCGGAGGCGGCATGGCAGTCGCCTGCCCAGCGCGCGCACCGGCGCCGGGTCTCGGCCAAATGCCTGCGTTTCCTGACTTCGACCGGCCTGCTCATGGAGGAGCCCGATGCATTCTGACGTCGTCGCGCTACGGGAATGGGTGGCCAGTAAGGCCCGCGGCCTGCGGCCGGACGAGCTGACCGACGACCTCCCGCTGCTCGAGCGCCGGCACCTGACGTCGCTGCACATCCCGGAGCTGATCCTGCTGCTGGAGAGCCTGCGCGGCGAGGCGATCGAGGTCGACCGGCTCGAGGCCGGAGACTTCCACAGCATCGCCACGATCGCCGACCGGTTCCTGTCCGCGGAGCGGGCCGAGTGACCGCCCGCGGAGCGGGCCGGGTGGCCGCCGAACTGCTGGGCGAGCTGGGGCCGGTCGGGCTGCGCTGGTCGCAGGCCGGGCACGCCGTACTGACCGGTCCGCTGTGCCGGCTCGCCACCGACTGCGAGCGGGCGTACGACGTGCTGGGCGAGGCGTACGACGCCGAGCCCGAGCAGCATCCGGCCATGCTCGACATCGGCCAGCTGCAGGCGACCGACTTCCTCGGCTCGTTCCCGCACCTGGCCACCTTCCCGGTCTGCCTGGATCCGGACGAGGAGAACCTGCGCGTGTTCCGCGCCGCACCGATGGACTCCGACGGGGTACGGCTGAGCATCCACGCCGCGATCCGCGAGGTGCTCACCCCGGCGGCGTGCTACCACGTCTACCTGCACCACCAGGGAGAACGACTGACCGGGCCGCGGGTACTGACCACGCGGAACACCTGCTTCCGGCGCGAAGCGCACTACCAGCCGCTGCGCCGGCAGTGGAGCTTCCGGATGCACGAGCTGATCTGCCTGGGCACCCGCGAGGAGGTCACCGACTTCCTCGGCCGTACCCGGGCCGCGGTCGACCGGGTGCTCGGCGAGTTGGATCTGCCGGTGGTCTGGCAGGCCGCCACCGACCCGTTCTTCGAGCCGGCCCGGCATCCGGCGTACCTGGCGCAGCGGCTGCGACCGACCAAGTACGAGGCGTGTTTCGACGGGCTGGCGATCGCGTCGGCCAACCTGCACGAGGACCACTTCGGGGCGGCGTTCGACCTGCTCCGGGACGGCCGTCCGGCGGTCACCGGCTGCGTCGCGTTCGGCCTGGAGCGATGGGTGTACGCGATCACCCGGCGGTACGGCGCCGACCCCGCCGGGTGGCCCGACGTGGTGGCCGCCGTACGCCGCGCAGTCGACGGAGCGCGGGCCGCATGACTCTGTTGGATGGCACTCGCTTCGCTCGTGCGGGTCATGCGGCCCTCAGCCGCCCTGTAGCCGACCCTCCGGCTCGGTCGCTGCGCTCCCTCACCTCCGGGCCGGCTGCGGGCGGCGCCGCATGACCATCCTGATCACCGGAGCTACCGGATACCTCGGCCGCCGGATCGCGGGCCGGTTGCTGGTCAGCACCGACGAGCCGCTGATCCTGGCCGTACGCGCCGCAGACCGGGCTGAGCTGGCCCGCCGGGACACCGAGCTCCGCAGCGCACTCGGCGACGGCACAGCGCTGGCAGGGCGGGTCGAGGTGGTGCCGGTCGAGCTGGGCGGCGCGCCGGAGCCGTTCGGCGCCGTCGATCCCGGACGGGTGACGGTGGTGGTGCACGCGGCCGCGCGTACCGACTTCACCGTCTCGCAGTCCGACGCCAGGCGGGTCAACGTGGACGGCACCCGGCAGGTGGCGGAGTTCGCCCGCCGCTGCCCACGGCTGCGGCGGCTGCTGGTGCTCTCCACACTGTTCAGCGCCGGGCGCCAGGTCGGCGTCGTGCCGGAGGCCCCGCACCCGGCCGACCCCGGCTTCGTCAACGCGTACGAGTGGTCGAAGCATCGGGCGGAGACGGTCACCGCCGCCACCGGGCTGCCGCTCACCATCGCCCGGCTGGCCACCGTGGTAGCCGACGACGACACCGGCGCGGTGGTGCAGCACAACGCGTTCCACAACACCCTGAAGCTGCTCTTCTACGGCCTGCTCTCGCTGCTGCCCGGTGACCCGCGGACCCGGCTCTGCCTGGCCACCGCCGAGTTCACCAGCCGCGGCGTGGCCTGGCTGGCCCGGCCCGAGACTCCGGGCGGGATCTACCACCTGGCGCCGTCACCGTTGGAGACCACGCCGGTCGGGGAGCTGGTCGAGCTGGCGTACCAGGAGTTCGAGGCGGACCCCGGGTTCGCCCGGCGGCGGCTGCTGCGGCCGGAGTTCTGCGACCTGGCGAGTTTCCGCGACCTCACCGAGGCGGCCGGCGCGCTCTCGGCCAGCCCGATGGCGCAGGCGCTCGGCTCGGTCGCACCGTTCGCCGAGCAGCTGTTCCTGCCGAAGGAGTTCGACAACCGCCGGCTGCGCGCGGTGTGGCCGGCGTACCCGGCCACGGCGCCACGGCCGCTGGCCCGCGCGGTGTGCCGCCGGCTGGTCCGGACCAGATGGGGGCGTACCACCACGGAGGAGGTCGCGTGAGTCTGAGCGAGAACGACCGCTGGCTGCTCAGCTACTACCGCAGCTCGGAGATCAACGGCGCGCTGTTCTTCGGCCGGGTCGCGCGTACGGTGCGGCCGGGCAAGCTGCAGGCGGAGGTGACCCACCACTTCGCCGACGAGGCCAACCACGCCCGCTACTGGACCGAGTGCCTCAACGACCTGGACGCCACACCGATCAAGCTGCGCGAGTCGTACCAGGACCAGTACCTGCGGGCGATCGGGATGCCGGCGAACCTGATGGAGGTCATGGCGATCACCCAGGTGTTCGAGAAGCGGGTGATCGGCCAGTACCGCCAGCACCTGCGGACCCCGGACCTGCATCCGCGGATCCAGCTGACCCTCGAACAGATCATGCTCGACGAACGCTGGCACATCGAGTACGTCCGCGACGCGCTGCGCGAGATGGAAGGCACGTACGGCGCGGAGCAGATCGCGGCCACCGTCGCGCGCTTCGACGCCGCCGACCAGGAGGTGTACGCGAAGACCCTGGTCGAGCACGGTGAACGGCTCGACTTCCTCCACCAGACCAAGGACCGATGATGCCGACCGTCGACTTCGACCACCTGGCCGCGCGGATCAGCACGCTGGTCTCGGCGCCGGCCGAGCGGCTCACCCCGGACACCGCGATCCGGGAGCTCGCGCCGGACAGCTTCACCTTCGTGGAGATCGCGGTGGATCTGCAGGAGGAGTACGACGTGGTGCTCCACCAGCAGGACCTGAAGGACCTGCACACCCTCGGCGACCTGGAAGCGCTGCTGCGCCGCCGGCAGACCACCGGCCCGGACGCGTGATCGCGCGACGGCTCGCCGCACTCCTCGGCCGGGGCCGCTGGCTGGTGCTCGGGCTGTGGCTGGTCGCCACCGTCGCGGCCGGGATCGCGGCGGCGCCGCTGCCCGACCGGCTCAGCGGCGGCGGCTGGTACGTCCCCGGCTCCGACTCCGAACAGGCCGCCGAGGCGCTGACCTCCGGCTTCGGCAGCCGCGGCGAGACCACCGTGACCCTGGTGGTACGGGACACCCGCCACCTGGCCGCGGAGCCGGCGTTCATCCGGCGGGTCGAGCAGGTGGTCGACGCCGTACGCGACGACCCCCGGCTGCGGGTCTCGGGCGGGTACGGCTGGCGGACCGCCACCCCGGAGGGGCGGCAGCGGTTCGTCGGCGAGGACCGGCGTACCGCGGTCACCACGATCGCGTTGCGGCTGCCCGAGGGCGAGGCGCGGCGGGTGCTCCCTGTGGTGCAGGCCGACCTGGACCGCCGGTACGCCGACCAGGACCTGCGGGTGGCGCTGGTCGGCGCCGGTGCGTTCTTCGGCGAGGTGAACCGGCTCAGCGCCGAGGGGCTCGGCCGTGCGGAGCTGGTCACGCTGCCGCTGATTCTGCTGATCCTGGTGCTGCTGTACCGCAGCGTGGTGCTCACCCTGGTCTCGTTGATCGTCGGCGGGGTCTCGATCGGGCTGGCGTTCGGCGTGCTCAGTGTGCTGGCCGGGCAGGTCGAGCTGTCGCTGTTCGTGCAGAGCGCCGCGACCATGATCGGGCTCGGGGTCAGCGTGGACTACTCGCTGATCGTGATCTCCCGCTACGTCGAGGAGTACGCCCGGCGCCGGGACCGCGCCGCCGCACTCGCCGCCACGTTGCGTACCAGCGGCGAGACCGTGCTGTTCGCCGGGCTGATCGTGGTGCTGGCGACCTGCGCGCTGTTCCTGATCGACCTGAACGCGATCCGCTCGATCGCGCTCGGCGTGATCGTGGTGGTGAGCTTCGCGGTGCTCGCCTCGGTGGTGCTGCTGCCGACCGTGCTGTACCTGCTCGGTGACCGGCTGCCGCTGCCGAAGCGGCTGCGCGCGCCCGCGGCGGGGCGCTGGAGCGGCTTCGCCCGCCGGGTGATGGCGCGGCCGTACGCGTTCCTGGCGTTGGCGCTGGTCGCCGTCGGGCTGCTGGCCGCGCCGGCGCTGCAGCTGACGACGTTCACTCCGGACGTGCGGATCGTGCCGAGCTCCTCGCCGGTCCGCTTCGGGTACGACGCGATGCGCGCCGAGTTCGGTGAGGGCGCCGCGTCGCCGATCCAGGTGGTGGTCCGTTCCGAGTCCCCACTGAACGGGTCCCGGGCCGGCGAGCTGGCGCGGCTGCACAAGCGGCTGGAACGGCTCGACCATGTCAGCCGGGTCACCTCCGCGTATCCCATGCCGTACAGCGCCGTGAGCCGCGACGAGGGCGCGAGGATCGACCACTACCTGTCGGCGGACCGGCGGACCGCGGTGCTGGAGGTGATCTCCGACGACTTCGCCTCCGGCGCCCGTACCCGGGCGCTGCTGGAGGACGTACGGCACGAGGCGGACCGGCGCAACGGGCCGGCGTTGCGGATCGTGGTCGGCGGCGAGACCGCCGAGGGGGTGGACGCGAACGCCGCGATCTCGGCCGGCCTGCTCCCGGTGATCGGGGTGATCGCGGTGGTGGCGTACCTGCTGTTGCTGGTCACGTTCCGCTCGGTGTTCCTGCCGCTGAAGGCGATCCTGATGAACCTGCTGTCGATCGGCGCGACCTACGGCGTGCTGGTCCTGGTGTTCCAGCACGGCTACGGGGTCGACCTGCTCGGCGCGCAGCACTTCGGGCACCTGCAGAACTTCGTCCCGATCCTGCTGCTGGCGATCCTGTTCAGCCTGAGCACCGACTACGAGGTGTTCCTGCTCAACCGGGTCCGCGAGGAGCACCAGGCCGGCGCGGACAATCCGACCAGCGTGGCGCGCGGCCTCGCGCACACCGCGCCGCTGATCTCCGGCGCGGCGATGCTGATGATCGCGGTGTTCGGCGGGTTCGCGTTCACCACGATCCTGCCGATCCAGCAGCTCGGTTTCGGTCTGGCGCTCGGGATCCTGCTCGACGCCACGCTGATCCGGCTGATCGTGGCACCGGCCGCGATGCGGCTGATGGGCCGGGCGAACTGGTGGCTGCCCGGCCGTCGCGCCAGCCCGGTGCCGCAGCTCGCGCTGACCGTCCCCGACGCCACCCGTACCCCCATCGGATGAGGACCATGAACCCACCCGTGCTGCTGCTGCTCGTGCTGAACTTCGCCTGCATCGCGCTGCTGACCCTGTGCTTCTTCCGGAGGGACTTCCGGGTCAGCGCGAAGTGGTGGGCGACCTCGCTGCCGCACTCGCTGTGCCCACTGTTCCTGCTGGCGGCGTACGCCATCGGGCTGCGACCGCTGGCTCCGGCGGGCTGGTCGGTGGCGACCGACCTGGTGGCGGTCGGGCTCAGCGCGGCGTCGATCGGGCTGATGTGCTTCACCTGGGGTACGCACCGGATCCCGCTCGCGCACTTCCACCAGGCCGGCGACACCCCGCGACACCTGGTGACGCACGGCGCGTACCGGCGGATCCGGCATCCGTTCTACAGCTCGTACCTGCTGTTGTACGCCGCGGCGTCGGTGTTCTTCCCGCACTGGGTGACGGCCGGGTTCTTGGTGTACATGGCGGTCACCTTGACCCTGACCGCGGCGGGCGAGGAGCGCCGGCTGAGCGGGTCGGAGTTCGGCGATGAGTACCGCGCACACATCGCGCGTACCGGCCGGTTCCTGCCCTCGCTGACAGGTAAGGCCGGCCGGTGACCGCCACCCTGCGCCGCGCCGGCACGCTCGCCGACATCCTGCACCGGCGGGCTCAGGACGCCCCGGAGCAGCTCGCGCTCACCGCGCTGGGCAGCGACGGTGAGCCCGCTGCCCGACTCACCGCGGCCGGACTCGACCTCGCCGCCCGTACCCTCGCCGCGGAGCTGCTCGCCGTCGCCGCGCCCGGTGACCGGGTGCTGCTGCCGGCGATGCCGGGGCTGCGGTTCCAGGTCGGCTTCCTGGCCTGCCTGTACGCCGGCCTGATCGCGGTCCCCGCCCCGGCGATCGGTACGGCGGCTCCGGGTAGCGGCCGGCCGCGCCGGTTCAGCCGGCTGGTCGGGCTGTGCCGGGA
>JBOGDE010000180.1:0-11685 GCA_050701695.1 Micromonosporaceae bacterium | reverse complement strand
AGGCCGGTCAGCTCAGCGGCGGTCTCCAGCGTCCGCAGCGCCGCGGGCGGCTCGGGGGCCGGGCCGCTGTCGTCGGGTGCCTGGTACGGCCGCGAGTCGTCGCCGCGCGGGTCGCCGTGGTCGTGGTGCGGGTCGTCGTCGACGGAGGCGATGTCGGTCAGGTGCATCGGCCCGTACCCGGCGGCGCGGCTGGGCTGGCCCAGGTTGGCGTCCCAGCGCGACTGCAGGTAGGAGACCGCGAGCAGCACTTCGGTGGGTACGCCGTAGTCGGCGGCCGCGTCCGCGAACGCCTGCTGCCGCTCGGTGCCGTCGGAGAGGGTGTATCCGCCGTCCGGTGCCGCGGTCGCGGCGCTCAACGGTGTGAGGGCGACCGCCAGCGCGACCGCCATCCCGAGATATCTGGATCTCATCTGCGACGCCTCCCGAGTGTGTTGACGGGGGATCAACTCGTCCCACTCTGGTGGCTGGCTCGGGACCCGTCAATACCTGCCGTTCGCCGACGTACACCCAACAGAAAGTTTCAGCTGGTACGGCGGGCGACGGCCCGGCGGCGGGTGATCACGTTCAGGCGGTGGGCCAGGTGCGCCAGTTCTGCCAGGAACGGCTCGGGGTCGGGCCTCGCTGACCCTGGTAGCGGGAGCCGTAGACGCTGGAGCCGTACGGGTGGTCGGCGGGCGAGGAGAGCCGGAAGATGCACAGCTGGCCGATCTTCATGCCCGGCCAGAGCGTGATCGGCAGGTTCGCCACGTTGGACAGCTCCAGCGTGACGTGGCCGGAGAACCCCGGGTCGATGAACCCCGCCGTCGAGTGGGTGAGCAGCCCGAGCCGCCCCAGCGACGACTTGCCCTCCAGCCGGCCCGCGAGATCGTCCGGCAGCGTCACCACTTCCAGTGTCGAGGCGAGTACGAACTCGCCCGGATGCAGCACGAACGGCTCGTCGTCGGGCACCTCGACCAGCGAGGTCAGCTCGTCCTGTTGGATCGACGGGTCGATGTGGGTGTACTTCGTGTTGTTGAAGACCCGGAACCACCGGTCCAGCCGTACGTCGATGCTGGACGGCTGGATCAGCGTCGGCTCGAAGGGTTCGAGCTGCAGCCGCCCCTGCTTGAACTGGTCGATCAGGTCCCGGTCGGAGAGCAGCATCATTGCAGGCTACCCAAGCCTGCCGCCGCCACCCGGCCACCCTCAGGAATCCGCCAGCCGTCCTGATCCACGCGCGTCAGCGGAGCTGGGCGGCCAGGAAGTCTTCCCAGGTACGGTGGCCGACCGCCCGGTCGGGGGCGAGGTTGGCGCCGGCGCGGAACGCCCGCGCCGCACCGCCGGGCAGCCTGACCGGCAGCATCAGCCGGTGCCGCCCGGTCGCCCGCAGGTAGCTTCCGATCAGATCTTTCAGGGGGTACGCGCGCGGCCCCGCGATGTCGGGCACCAGGCCGGCCGGCTCACCCAACGCGAGTTCGGCGAGCCGGGTCGCGACCTCGCCGGCGTCGATCGGCTGCACCCGGGTGCCGGTGGGCACCGGAATCATCGGCAGCTTCGCCATGGCCTGCGCCATCGTGAACATCAGCTCGTGGAACTGGGTGGCGCGCAGCGTCGTCCACGGCACCCCGGACCCGGACACGATCAGCTCGGCGGCACGCTTCTCGCCGACGTAGCCGAACATGGCGCGGTCGGTGCGGCTGACCACCGGCACCCGGTCTGCCCCGACGACGGAGATGTAGACGAGGTGCCGTACGCCGGCCCGGGACGCCGCCTGGACCAGACGTCGAGCCAGCTCCGTGTCGCCCTTCTGGCCGCCGGCGCAGTGCACCACGGTGTCGACTCCGTCGACCGCCGCGGCGACCCCTTCGCCGGTGGACAGGTCGCCGGTCACGAAGTCGACGCCGTCGGCTGGCTCGCGGTGGCCGCGGCTGAGCACCCGCAGCTTGCAGTCGGCCTCGCGCAGCAACGGTGTCAGGCGCCGGCCCAGTGTGCCGGTGCCGCCGGTGACCAGGATGGTCGAGGTCATGATTCCGCTCCCTAGGTGATAGGACTTGACGTGGCTCTACCCACTCGAAACCTGGCGGGCGATCAATGTGACGGTGACCGACGAGAATGTGCCGTCGGCGGAGCGGTTCGAGGAGCACCGGGCACACCTGCGGGCGGTGGCGTACCGGATGCTCGGCTCCGTCAGCGAAGCCGACGACGCGGTCCAGGAGGCCTGGCTGCGGCTGCGCAGTGCCGACACCAGCGGCGTCGAGAACCTCGCCGCCTGGTTGACCACGGTCGTGGCGCGGGTGTGCCTGAACGTGTTGCGCAGCCGCCGTACCCGTCGCGAAGAGCCGCTCCACGACCTGCTCGCCGGTGCTGACGACGGGCCCGATCCCGAGCAGGAGGCGCTGCTCGCCGACTCGGTCGGGCTCGCGCTGCTGGTGGTGCTCGACACCCTGACCCCGGCCGAACGGCTCGCCTTCGTACTGCACGACATGTTCGCCGTACCGTTCGACGAGATCGCTCCGATGCTCGACAGGTCTCCGGCCGCCGTACGGCAATTGGCCGGGCTCGCCGCCGGGTACGCGGTCAGGCCGCCCCCGACGCCGACCTGGTACGCCAACGCCAGGTCGTCGAGGCATTCCGGGCCGCGGCGACTTCGAGGCGCTGCTCGGCCTGCTGGCTCCCGACGTGGTGCTGCGCGCCGACCGGGCGGTCGGGACCACCGCCGCACCGGTCAGTCGGTGAAGAATTCGCGCAGCGTCGACACGACCGCTTCGGGCTTGAGCATGTGGGTCTGGCCCGGCAGGGTCCCGTACACCGCGCCCGGCACCGCTTCGGCGAGTGCCTGGTTGCCGTTCCGCATCCACGCGGGGCTCTTGCCGCCGTCCAGCACCAGCGTCGGCGCGGTGACGCCGGACCAGCGCCCCTCCGGCAGCGGCCGGCCGGTCTGGCTCCCGTGGAGTACGCGGAAGTCGTACGGCAGGGTGTGCGCCACTCCGGTCAGCTTCTTCCAGATCGGCAGCAGCCGCATCACCGCGATCGCGATCCGCGGTACGCCGACCCGCTTCATGAAGCTCTTCACCGCGTCGCCGCGCCGCCCGGCGGTGACCATCGCTTCGAGCTGGGCGTCGTAGTCGTCGGGCACCGACTCGATGCTGTCGTCGACGATGCACGGCATCTCGTACAGCGCCAGCTTCCGGATCGGGACACCCCGGTGCGCCGCCTCCACCGCGAGCGCGGCACCGGAGGACTGGCCGAACACGTACGCCTCGCCACCGGCCTCGGCGATCACGGCCTCCAGGTCCTCCACCTCGCGGACCGGGTGGTATGGCGCGGTGTCCTCGCTGTCGCCCCGGCCGCGCCGGTCGTACGCGTACACCGTGAAGTGCTCCGAAAGCAGCTTCGCGAGCGGCCGCGCCGGACCCATCGCGCGCTGGCAGAGCGCGCCGTCCACCAGCACCAGCGCCGGGCCCGAGCCGGAGCGCTCGTACGCGATCGTCGTGCCGTCCCGAGAAATCGCCTTGTCCATCGCGGATCACCTCTCTCGTGGTCTCGACAGGTAGACCGGGTTCGCGCCGGAGACTCATCGGCACCGCGGGGCGTTGTCCCCACTGCAGCGCCAGGGATCGATTTCACCGGCGCCGGTGGGACACTGCCTGATCAAGATGCGGCCAGCGACCGCTGGGGGCGCGTCAGGCCCGGGCCGCGCGGGTCCAGAGGTCGTACGGGTGCCGGCCGGGGCGGTATCCGTGGGCCTCCGCCAGCTGCGCCGCGTCGCGGAAGCCGCGGGCGATCGCGGAGGGCTCGTGGGCGTCACTGCCGAACGTGATCGCGTCGCCGCCTTCCTCGTACCACCATCGCAGGATCGTCGCGTGCAGTGGGATCACCGTGTTGATCTCCAGCGCCCGGCCAGCCTGGGCGGTGGCCCGCAGCGCGTACCGGAACTCCGCTTCGAACGCCGACGGATCGAAGGGCCCGGCCTGCGCCGGCCAGTACCGGACCGGGTAGTCGATGTGGGCCAGCACGGAGAACACGTCGCTCTCGGCGACCAGCCTGATGACCTCGGCGAGGTACCGCCGGATCACCTCGGCCGCGGCACGGCGCCGGAAGAGGCCCGGCGGCTCCGAGAATCCGTCCCCGTCCGGTAGACAGTGCAGCGAGCCGAGCACCCGGTCGAAGCTTCCGGCGCCGAGTACGCCGGCCGCGGCGGTGTGGTGGCGGTGAGCCTCTCCCAACTCCAGCCCGCTCAGGATCCGAAGACCCGGGAACCGGTCGCGGCACCGCTCGATCGCTGCCAGGTACCCGTACACATCGAACTCCGGAGGAGTCAACAGCCCGTCCGGCGTCGTGAGGGCCGCGAGATGGTCGTGTCCGGCGAGGTCGTCGAGCGCGACCTCCCAGGCCGTGTGGTCGACATGCTCGGTGAATGCGATCGCCGGCAGCCCGAGCTCCACCGCCCGTGCGCACGAACGTTCCATCGAGCCGTTCGGTGCGTCCCAAGACCATTCACTGTGTACGTGTCCATCCGGCGGCAGCGTCACGACGTCTCCTGAGGCGGGTGTCCATCAGAGGGTTGGGCTTCGAACATATGTTCGATAAGATGAGCGGGTGGTTCATTGGCCGGGCTTCTGCGCGGCGGCGCCGACGCTCGCCGCCGCGATCCACGATCTGCTGCATCAGTACGGGCCGGGGTTCGGTTACCTGGCGACCGTACGGGGCGACGGTGGGCCACGGGTGCATCCGGTCAGTCCGGTGGTCACCGACGACGGGTTGTTCTGCTTCCTGGTGCGCTCGCCGAAGCGCGCCGACCTCGATCGCGATGGGAGGTACGCGCTGCACGCCTTCCCGCCCGAGGAGTCCGACGACGAGGCGTATCTGTCCGGGCGGGCGGTGCCGGTGGTCGACGTGGCGCGGCGGGACCGGGTGGCCGCGGCGCATCACGCGGCGCCGCGAGGCGACTGGCGGCTGTACGAGTTCACCATCGAGGTCGCGATGCTGGCGCACTACCACCGGCGCGACACCTGGCCCCCGCAGTACGTGACGTGGCACGACCCCGCCGTACCCCCCGGAAATGCGGTGGCCCGCCACCCTCGCGAGAGTGACGGGCCACCGTGAGGTGCGTGTGGCTAGGCGCGATACGCGGCCCACTGGGCCTGCATCCGGGCCGCCTGGCCGGCGGTGAACTCGTACATGCAGTCGTCGTACGTGTAGTCCATGAAGTTGTGGATCGGGTCCACGCCGCCGCCCGCGCAGGTGTCGCGGCCGGTCGGGCACTGGTATGCCGCCGAGCCCTCGGGCGCGGTGTCGTCGACGTAGTCGCCGTTGCCGGTGCAACCGCCCTGGAAGGTGTGGTAGAGCCCGAGCCAGTGGCCCGCCTCGTGGGTCGCGGTGTCACCACCGTTGTAGTTGGTGGTGGTGCCGCCGGGCAGCGACTCGTTGAGCACCACGATGCCGTCCATGGCCAGGTTGCCACCCGGGAAGGTCGCCCAGCCCAGGTAGTTGCCGGCCAGGCCGAGGTAGACGTTCAGGGTGCCGTAGCCGCCCTCGTGCAGCGCCCGCTTCACCTTCCGCTCGCTGCGGGACAGGTTGTACCACTGGGCGTTGACGGTCCGGGTGGTCTTGTAGTGGTTGAAGCTGAAGCCGGTCGCCGCGCCGCCGGTGGTGCCGGCGTACGACTTGTTGAGCACGTCGATCTGCGCGCTGATCATCGAGTCCGGGATGTTGCCGCCTTCCCGGGTGGTGTCCTTCGAGATCACGTGCACGACCGTCGGGATCGTCACCGCCTGCGCGGAGACGCTCTCGCCGTGCTTGCGCTTGGTCTGCAGCCGGTCCGCGGTACGCGCCTCGTGCGCCGCGGCCTGAGCCCTGGTCATCGCGTTGCGCTCGGTGGCGTTGCTGCCTTCCTTGATCCTTGCGTCCGACGCGTCCGAACCGTCGACGCAGACCTCACCGTTCACCGGTGCCGAGGCGGTCGCGATACTGCTCACCGCTGGCACGAACGTGAAGGCGAGGGCGCACGCGGCGCCGGTGCCGACGGCGAGGCGCAGCAGGCGTTGGCTGGTGTTTGCCATCTAGATGTCTCCTCCCCATACATGCGGCCATTGCCACATGTATGCGCGACCGTACGTGCTGCGCTGAAACCAGGGGAAGTGGGGAAAACCCGCCAGGTGTCGCCCTGGCCGGTGGCGGGGCGGCCCGGTCGAGCAGCCGCCCCGCCGCGTGGTTCACCAGTCGGCGCTAGGGCAGCTCACCGGGTTGGAGACCAGCCCGCCGGGGTTGACCACGTTGCGGCACAGATTGACCCGCAGCACCTGCCAGTCGTCGTAGTTGACGTACCTGACATCCTGGATCCCGTCCGCCTTGGGGCGGAATGTGAGCTTCCCGTCCCGCTCGGGCTTGTCGCTGGACCAGGTGAGCAGTGCGCGCAGGTTGGTGTCGCGGCCCGGCTCGAAGAACAGCTCGATGCCGTACCCGGTGCCCCACACGTTGTCGAACGGCCCCGCCACCCCGATCAGCGGCGCCTTGGTCACCGTGCCGTCGGGGTTCTCGGTGACCCGGGTGTACGACATCATCCAGCGGATCACCCGGTCGGGCGACTGGTACGCCAGGTACAGCCGCCCCGGATACTCCGCACCCGTGCTGTTCGGCACCCACGCCATCGACGGGCGGCCGGTGATCATCGGGTTCGACTCCAGCACCGGGGCCGGCACCCAGTCGCCGGTGCCGACGTCGTACCGGTAGAAGCGCAGCCGGTTGGTGGCGTCGGCGAACGCGCCGTACAGCTCGCGGGTGGCGCGGCCGGGGGCGTACACCTGGGCGATCGCGGGCGAGGCCGCCGACCCCATGGTGAGTGCGGTCCCGGTCGGGGTCCGGGCGATGTGCTCGTCCTCCCAGCCGCCACCGGTCCACAGCCGCTTGGTGCGCACCTGCCCATCAGTCCCCTTGTACGCCAGGTACGCCGAGAACCCCGGTGTCGATCTTCGCCAGGGACGGCTGCCCCGCCGCCGGGCTGGCACTGATCGTCGCCGTCGCCGACCAGCTCTCCGCGCCGACCCAACTGACCGACAGCCGCCGCTCCCGCAGTACGCCAGTGCTACCGGTGGCCACCAGCAGGATCCGGTCGGCGCCGCCTTCCCGGATCCGTTCCACGTCGAAGCCCTGGGCCGCGTACAACCCGGTGGAGCGCTCGGAGCCGAAGCTGTTGGTGCCGCACTCCGCGCCGGGCTCCGGGCAGTTCCAGGTGCCGGTCGAGTAGCGGTACTTCACCAGGCCGTCGACGGTGTAGAAGGCGTACAGCCGGTTGCCGACCCGGGCCAGTGCCGGCGCCGCGCGGCTCACCACGCCGCTGGCGCCGTACGCGTTGTAGCGGGTGAATTCGCAGCCGCCGCCACCCGGCTTGTAGTTGGCGTACGCCCGCACCGTGGTGCCCGACGGCGCGATCACACCGTCCCGGTTCCAGTCGACGTGCCCGTTCGCGCGGTCGACGTAGTAGTCGAACACGTTCTCCAGCACGTCGAGGTACGCGGTGTTGCTCGGTGGCACCGCCGCGTACTCCTTGAGCTTCGTGTTGTTCAGCCCGTACGTGCCGGTGCCGTCGGCGAAGCCGATCCCTGCCTGCGCCGAGTAGGCGTAGTTCATAAGGCTCGGGTGTTCGGCTTGCAGTTGACGTCCACGTTCGGGGTGGCGTAGGCCGGGCCGGAGTGCCCCAGCCCCATCGCGTGCCCCGACTCGTGCGCGGCCAGCCAACCGCTGCCCAGCCCGTACGCCCACGCGAAGCCGTTGACCGGGGTCTGCCCGCCCCCCGAGGCGTACGGCAGCGCGTACCGGAAGATGCCCCGCCGCATCGGCGACAGGTAGGTATCCCACGCCGTGTTCGCGTTCGCCGCCTTGCCCTCCGACGCTGGCGGCACCACCGAGTAGCCGCCCCAGTTGCCGTACAGGGTGCGGTCGGCTGGGTCGGTCGGCGTCACCCCGATGTCCATGTGTACGGAGATCCCGGTGACGCCGTCCGGGTTGCGCAGCGTCGCCGCGTGCACCGCCATGCGCAGCTCCGACGGCGATCCCACCTGGTCGCCGTAGTACGCGGCGAAGTCCCGCGCCTCCCGCGGCGTGGTCTTCCGCGTGGTCTCCCCGGTGGTCTTCTGCGCGAAGTCGACCTCCACGAACAGGTCCTTGTGCCGTGGGTTGGCGCCCCACAGCGGCAGCGGCTGGTGCGGCGTACCGTCCCGGCGGCCCAGCACCTCCCACTCGTCGCGGATCCCGTCGCCGTCGGTGTCGCGCGGGTCGGTGGCGCGGGAGCAGCCGAAGTTGCCCACGACCTGGGTCAGGTTGGAGCAGGTGCCCAGCGCCGCCTCGAGTTCGTTGCCGAGCCGGTCGCCGTCGGTGTCGTGGCCGTACAGCCCCGCGTCGTTGCGCAGCAGCCGTACCGCGCCCGGGGTGTGGGTACGCGGCACCCCGACCAGCACCCGCCGGTCACCGGAGTCGCCGCCCCAGGTCAACGCCGCCGCACCCCCGGTGCCGCCGCCGACGGTGCGCCTCTCGATGCCGAGCCCGTCGGGCTTCAGGATGTAGAGGGAGTGGTTGACGGTGGCGCCGCCGGCCAGCTTCACCGTGTCGATCCGCTCGTTGTTGCGCAGAGCTCTCAGGGTCAGACTCCAGCCGCCGAACGGCACGTTGCTCTGCCAGGCCGCGCCGTTGCGGTACAGCTGGGTGGTCCCCGTACTGGTCGTGGTCCGCGACCGCACCACCACGGTGTACGTCCCGCTGCGGGACGCGACGAAGCTCAGCCGAGCGGCGTACCCCGGTCCGGAGTTGTCGTCCATCGCCACCTGCGCCCCGGTCGGGGCCAACAGGTGCAGCACCGGGTCGGAGCCGTAGCTGGTTTTGACCGTCTCCAGCGTGGTCCGGGTGCCGGCGGATATCGAAATCGGGTACTCGCTGATCCGGGTCGCGGTGCCGTGGTGCACCATCGTCGGGCTCGCCGCGTCGGCGGGGGTGGTGACGGCCAGGCTGCCGAGCAGCGCCAGCGTCGCACCCACCGCGACCGCGAGCCGCGGATTGCGGATCGTACGCATCAGTTCTCCTCCTGTGACAGGTCACGCATGTCGCAGGTAGGAGTCGCGGGCGACCCGGGCTACCACAACTTTCAGGGGATCGGCTTGTCCCAGGTCACGGTCAGGGTCTGGGTGCCGCCATTCTGGATCGTGAAGGTGATCGTGCCGGAGCCGCTCTGGTTCGTCTGCCGGTTCACGGTGACCGTGATCATGGTGCTCTGGCCGGCGCTCAGGCTGCCGTTGGCCGGGCTGACCGACAGGGTGGCTCCGGTCGCCGGGTTCGGGGTGGCGCTCCAGGTCACCGCGCCGGCGACCGCCTGGATCGTGGTGGACTTGAACGCGAGTACGCCGACCTGGAGGGGGTTCTCGCCGAAGCTCAGCGTCCCTGCAGCCGGTGGTTTCGGCGACGGCTTCGGCGACGGGCCGGCGGTCGTCGGCGGCCGCTGCGGCCCGGCGGGAGTGGTGGCCGGTGACCGGCTCGGTGCGGCGCTCGGGCTCGCCGCCGCACTGGTCGCGGCGACGCTGGGCGTACTGCTCACGCTGGGCCGGGCGGCCACGTCAGCGAGCTCCCGGGACAGGTCCGGAGTGGACCACCACCAAACCGTGACTCCCACCCCGAGCAGCAGCGCCACCACCACGGCCGCACCCACCGCCGCCGCGCCCCGCCGACGCCTCCCCTGGTACGGAAATCCTTCCCGGTCGAACCTCCCCGCCCGCCGCGGAACGGCCCTCCGGCGCGGAGTGCGCTCGGAGCGAGGCGATTCAGCGGCCGGTGGCTCGGAGCCAGGCGGTTCGGAAGCGGACGGCTCACCGGACGGTGGCTGGGCCGTACTCCCGAGCAGCCTTGCCCGCAGCTCGATCGGGAGCAGCGGCAGCGGCGTGGCCGCGAGCAGGGCCGTGGCGCTCACCTCGTCGCGCTTACGCGCCGCGCAGGCGACGCAGCCCTCCACGTGCCGGCTGATCCGCTTGCGCATCAGCACGGTCAGCCGCCCGTCCCAGCCGTCGACGATGCCCGCCAACTCCGGGCAGTCGCGTGGCCCGGAACGCCCGATCAGCAGTGCCGACAGCCCGCGCTCCAGTTGCTGCCGCGCCCGGGTGAGTAGCGTCTGGGCATGGTTGACGGTGACGCCGAGCGCATCGGCGAGGTCCCGGCCGCCGAGCCCGTGGCGTACCGACAGCTCCAGCGCCGCACGCTCCCGAGGGTTGAGCCCCTCCGCCGCGTACCACACCAGTTTCTGCAGGTCACGCGCGTGCAGCTGGGTCGCCGGATCCGACCCCTCCGCCGGTACGTCACCCGCGTCCTCCAGCGCGGTCGACCGTCGCTGCCGCCGCAGCTGCCGCAGGCATTCGTTGCGCGCCAGCGCGTACAGCCAGGGGCGTAGCCGCTGTGGATCCCGCAACTGACCCACCCGCTGGTACGCGATGATCAACGTGTCCTGGACGACGTCCTGCGCCGTGCCGCGATCGCGCACCACGGTCAGGCAGAACGCGTACAGCCGGCTGGCGTACCGGTCGTAGAGCTGCGACAGCCCCTCCGGATCACCCTCTCGGAGCAGCGCGGCGATCCTCGGGTCGTCCACGCCCGGAATGCTATGGCCCGCGTACCGCCGACACCACGGGACAAACGGTTGATCTCGGATCTGGTGTGCACGACCGTCGCCCGACCAAGTACAGTGGGTCCCGCTCGCGGGTGTAGTTCAATGGCAGAACATCAGCTTCCCAAGCTGACAGTGGGGGTTCGATTCCCCTCACCCGCTCCGATGTAGAGCCCCAGGTCAGAGCCACATCCGACCTGGGGCTTTGATCATCAGGAAGCCTTGCCGCGCTTCGCGTGCCCGTTACGTGCCCGATCCCGGGCCCTTGCGGATCTGCTGGTCCAGGGCCGTGCTGACCTGGTCCGGCAACAGCGAGTGGGCTACCCGGATGCAGCTCTTGAAGCCGAGCTGCTGCACTACGACGCAGGACAGATCCCGCAGCCCCACGCGGTCCTGAGCCGGCCGGGCTGGCGACGGACCTGACGCTCCTACTCGGTCAAGGCTTGTCGCTAGATCATCTGATGTCGAGGCGGACGACGAGCTCGGTAAAGGTGGGTGTCACGACGCGCCACGAACACTGCTTCGGGTTGGTCCAGAAGTCGCTACCAACGACTCTCGGGTCGCCACGATCGGTCCGGTAGTCAAGCGCCAGGGCGACGTCGTCGCCTGGGTTTCGGTTGACGGCGATGAGGACGGCCTGCTCGACGTCCAGCCACGGCAGTTCGACGGGATGAGCTACCTGGCTCCCCCGGACCTCCCGGAACAGCTCGGCAGAGGGCTCGTCGTCGGCGAAGAGGTCCATGGATGCGCTTTCTCGCCGCATCCCATAGACACTCGTCAGGAAGATCAACGGATCTCTGAACCACGGTATGAGAGCGCGCAGAGCTGATTCATCCGGGTTCCGCCAACCGCCGGTCTTCAGCAGCGATATCAGGCTCGCCGGGAGTACCAGGCCGCGGACTGTCCAGTGCTGGTCGTCATCACCGTGGTCGATCGTGACCACACGTACCTCCCAGTGCTATCGACCCGATGCGATCACACGGTAGCCGCGCAGCAATGGGTAAGTCTCGCGGGCGATGTAGGGCTCTCCTGACTGTCCGGAAGATCTCCCATCGAAACGTGGGCGG
>JBOGDE010000179.1:0-11784 GCA_050701695.1 Micromonosporaceae bacterium | reverse complement strand
GTGCCGCTGCCGGCGCGATGGGGGCGGCCAGCCCCGCCGGGGCCACCCCGGGCGGCACCTCGGTGATGCCCGCGGTCGGGCCGGCGACGGGACAGGGCGCGCCCGCTGGGCAGGGCGGCTTCGCGCGGGGCGCGGCGAGCGTACCGACGCCGGCACAGGAGGAAGAGAGCTACTACGGGTACGCCGGCGGCGGTGCCGGCGGGTACGGCGGGCCGCCCGAGCCGCCGCGCAAGAAACGGGGCGGGCTGATCCTGGGGATCGCCGGCGCGGTGCTGTTGCTGCTGCTGGGGGTCGGGCTGATCGCGTTCCTGCTCAACGGCCAGGAGAAGGAGCCGACCGGCGGTGGTACGCCGACCGCCAGCGCCGCCGCGGAGAAGGTCACCATCGACCAGCGGGCCTACCTCGGTAAGAACGCCGACGAGGTGGAGAAGGACCTGAAGGCAAAGGGCTTGAAGGTCGACCGCGAGGAGCGCAAGAAGGCCAACTTCCAGGCCGGCACGGTCAACGGCGTGGAGCCCGACGGCGAGGTCGACAAGGGCAGCACGGTCACGATCTACGTACAGCCGAAGAGTGGCCTCGGGGACCTGCCGACGCTGCCGGGCGCACCCAACGACAACCCCACCGGCGACCACACGCAGCCCGGCGATCCCGGCACCACCCAGCCGTCTGACGACGAGACCACCGACGAGCCGTCCGACGGTCCGAGCCCCAGCGCCAGCGGCGGTCTCGGCGGTTTCAACGGACCCGACACCGAGAAGGACGAGTAGCGAGATGACCCAGCAGGCCCGCCTCTTGGGCAGCCGATACCAGCTCGGTGAGCTGCTCGGCTACGGCGGCATGGCCGAGGTTCACCTGGGTCGGGACCTGCGGCTCGGCCGGGACGTGGCGATCAAGATGCTGCGTGCCGACCTGGCCCGCGACGCGACGTTCCAGGCACGGTTCCGGCGGGAGGCGCAGAACGCCGCGTCCCTGAACCACCCGGCGATCGTCGCCGTGTACGACACCGGCGAAGAGCGCGGCCAGGACGGCGTCGCGCTGCCGTACATCGTCATGGAGTACGTCAACGGCCGCACTCTCAAGGAGGTGCTGGCGGCCGAGGGCCGGATCATGCCGCGGCGGGCGATGGAGATCGTCGCCGACACCTGCGCCGCGCTGGACTTCAGCCACCGGCACGGGATCATCCACCGCGACATCAAGCCGGGCAACGTGATGCTGACCCGTACCGGTCAGGTCAAGGTGATGGACTTCGGCATCGCGCGGGCGCTGGCTGCCGGCACCTCGACGATGACGGCCACCAGTGCGGTGATCGGCACCGCTCAGTACCTCTCCCCGGAGCAGGCGCGCGGCGAGACCGTCGACGCCCGCAGCGACGTGTACGCCACCGGCTGCGTGCTGTACGAGCTGATGTGTGGCCAGCCGCCGTTCATCGGCGACAACCCGGTGAGCGTGGCGTACCAGCACGTACGGGAGGATCCCCGGCCGCCGAGCGACATCAACCCGGACATCAACCCGGACGTCGACGCGGTGGTGCTCAAGGCGCTGGCGAAGAACCCGGTCAACCGCTACCAGAGCGCCGGGGAGATGCGCGCCGACCTGCTGCGCGCCGCGGCGGGGCGCCCGGTGGAGGCGACCCCGGTGCTGCCGGCCGACGAGCGTACCCAGCTGGTGTCGACGGTGCCCGGGCGGCACGCGGCCGGCACCTCGGGGCAGGACGACGGGCGCCGCCGGACCAGCTGGGCACTGATCGGGCTCGGGCTGCTGGCGGTGTTCGCGCTGGTCGCGATCGCCACCGCGCTGATCCTGGCCAGCAGGGAGCCGGATATCGCCGTACCCAGCGTGAAGGGTAAGAAGCCGGCCGAGGCCGAGGCCCTGATCAGCGACGCCGGGCTGAAGCCCAAGCGGGAGAACCAGCTCGGCGAGTGCGCCAAGGGCACCGTGATCGCCCAGGACCCGGCTCCGAAGGTCAAGGTCCACGAGAACGACACCGTCACGTACACCGTGTGCCTGGGGCCGGCCACCACCACCGTGCCGAACGTGACCGACATGAACAAGGACGACGCCGAGGCGACGCTGAAGAAGGCGAAGCTGAAGGTGGACATCAAGTACAAGGACGGCGCCGAGGACGAGGACGAGGTGCTGAGCACCACGCCCGGGCCCGGTGCGAAGATCGCCGAAGGCGCCACGGTGACGGTCTTCGTCTCCAAGGGAAACATGACCACCGTGCCGAACGTGGTCGGCTCCACCGAAGCGGACGCCGAACGGCTGCTGCGGGAGGCCGGTTTCCAGGTCAAGGTGGTGCACCGCCCCAAGGGGGAGGGCGAAGAGGCCGGCAAGGTGGTCGAGCAGAATCCCGCCGGCGGCAGCCAGAAGGTGCGCGGCAGCCCGGTGGAGATCATCGTCACCGAGGAGCCTCCGGAGTCACCGTCGCCCTCGCCGTCCCCGTCGGACTCCCCCATTGTCCCCGGCGGCGACTCGTACGAGGCGCGCCGCGACCACTGACTACCCGGGGAGGCTGAGGCGTTGCTGGTCGACCTCGGCGGCGAGCGCGGTGACGTTGTCCAGCGCCGTGGGGTGGCCGCAGCTCGCCAGCCAGTTGGCCAGCAGCCGGTGGCCGCCCTCGGTCAGCACCGCCTCGGGGTGAAACTGCACGCCTTCCAGCGCCAGCTCGCGGTGGCGTAGCGCCATCACCACCCCGTCGGCGGTACGGCCGGTCACCTCGAACCCGTCCGGCACCGTCTCCGGGCGTACCGCCAGGGAGTGGTACCGGGTCGCGGTGAACGGATCGGGCAGCCCCGCCAGCACCCCGGCACCGGTGTGGTGCACCGCGCTGGTCTTGCCGTGCAGCAGCTGCGGAGCCCGGTCCACCACCCCGCCGTACGCCTCCGCGATCGCCTGGTGTCCCAGGCACACCCCGAGCATCGGCAACTGGCCGGCGTACCGGTGGATCAGGGGGATGCAGAGGCCGGCGCGGCGCGGGGTGCCGGGGCCGGGCGAGAGCAGCACGCCGGCGACGCCGAGCGTGGCCACCTCGTCGACGGTGAGCTGGTCGTTGCGGCGCACCACGCACTCGGCGCCGAGCTGGCCCAGGTACTGCACCAGGTTGAACACGAACGAGTCGTAGTTGTCCACCACGAGCACGCGTACGGTCATTGCTAGCTCGGGCTGGGCTCGGGGCTCGGCTCACCGCTGGCCGGCGGCTCGGGCGCCCCGGACTCGGTGGGCTGCAGGTCGCCGCCGCCCGGCCCGCCACCCGGCCCTTCCACCTGTACGTCGTCGAACGGCAGCAGCGGCTCCGCCCACGGGAACACGTAGAACCACAGCAGCCACAGCACGCCACCGATCAACAGCAGCGAACCGATGAGCTTTCCCGGTACGCCGAAGGGCAGCTTCCGCCAGATCCAGCCGTACACCCGCGTCAGCCCTCCAGCTCGGGCGGCATCCCGGCGGACTTGGGCCGCGGCTCCTCGGCGTGCTTGGCGTGCACGATCAGCCGCTCGTAGTTGTCCCACTTCGGGTTGCAGGTGGTCATGGTCAGCATCGCGTCGGTCGGCTTCTCTCCCGGTTTGCCTGGTACGGGGGCCACCACCTCGACCGCGTTCGGCAGCACGATCTTGGTCTCGGTGATCACGTACACGTAGAAATGGGTACGGTCCTCCAGGTAGATCTTGTCGCCGGGCCGCAGTTTGTCCAGATCCCAGAACATCGACTTGGCGCGGTGCCCCGCGATCGCGAAGTTGCCGACCTTGCCGGCCATCGCCGACTTCGGGTAGTGCCCGGGGGCGTTCTTGATGTCGCCTGGTGCGACCCCCTCGACCACCACCCAGCGCTTGTCCAGCTTCGGGATGTAGAGCCGCGCGATCGCGTCCCCGGGCAGCGGGGTGGCCTTGGTGGGCTCGGCCCCGGGCTCCTGGTCGCCCCAGACGTCCTCGATCTTGTCGTCCAGCTTGTTCTGCGCGGCGTCGACCTGCGCCGCCTTGCCCCAGATCTCGTACCCGGCGAAGAGCAGCACCACCAGGCCGAACGTGATCAGTAGCTCTCCGAAGCCGCGTACCCCGGCGCGTACCGGGGCCATCGGGTCGCGGCGCCGCGGCAGCGGCGGGTCTGGCTCGTCGGTACGCGCGGCCCGCCGCCGGTCCAGCTCGGCTTCCCAGTCGACGTCCCGGTCAGACTGGGGCTGGTCGGCTTCGTAGCGGTCGGCGTCGTAGTGGTCGGCGTGGTTCGGGGCGGGATCGTCGTGGGGGTCGGGCGGGTCGCCGTACGGCTGGTGCCGGGTCGGCTCGTCGTCCCACTGCGAATCGTCGCGCGGGCGCCCGTACACCGTGCCCGAGGAGCGCGAGGTGGCCGGGTCGGGCGGGCCGCCGTGGTAGGGCGGGCCCGGGTGGGCCTCGTCGGCGTGAGGTGCGTCAGGCACCTCGTCGTCGGCGGCGTGATGCGAGCGATAGACACCCATGTCAGCTCCCGGTCACCGCTTCGCCCGGGCGTGGCTCAAGCCCTCGGTGCCGTCGTATCCGGGCACCTCGACCTCCCCCTTCACGTCCACTGTGTAGCCGAGTCCGAAGTCCTCGGCCGCCGCGCGATACAGGCGTACGCCCTCCGAATGGTCCAACGCGGCGATCATGCCTTCAGTATCCCCGATCACGGTGATCGTGAACGGCGGCGAGTACACCCGCCCGTGCAGCAGCAGAGTGTTCCCTACGCACCGTACCGCGCTGGTGGAAATCACCCGTACCCCCATGATCGACATCGCCTCGGCGCCGCCGGCCCACAGCGCGTTCACCACCGCCTGGACGTCCTGCTGGTGCACCACCACGTCGTCGGGGGTGGCACCGCGTGGCAGCGGCCCGTCGGGGCGTACCGGTGCGTCGTCGAGCCTCACGGTGAGCCCAGGGCCGCGCATCGCGGTCAGCCCGGCCGCCAGCCGGGAACTGTCCGCGCGAGCCTGTTCGCCCCGGATCCCGCTGTCGGAACCGGAGCGCCGCCGGGTCTCGGCCTCCACCTCGCGGGCCAGGCGACGGCGCCGGCTGTCGAGGGAGGCCACTTCGTCCTTGCGTTCGCCGATCAGCTCGCTCAGCGCCACCCGGCGGTCGTTGCGCAGCTCGGTGCCCTGGGCGGTCTCGGCGGTGGTCGCGAACAGCACACCGGCACCGAACAGCACCACCGGCACCACGTACGACCAGCCCTTGACCCGGTCCGGGCGGCGTTCCGGCACCAGTGGCCGTACCGCGCGTACCAGGGCGGTACGCCATCCGACCACCCTCTCCGACCAGTCCCGCACCCCAGCCGACTGGCCGGGAGACGTCGACTCGGCCGACGATCGGGTAGGGTCGGCGTGCCTTGTCGTGCGTCTCGGTGTGTGGTCCGGTGTGTGGTCCACGCCCCCTCCTTTGAACCGCGCGCCGACTTGACTACGCTAGCTGGCGAAGTCCCCTGCAGGAGAGCAGCACAGTGCCTAAGTCCCGCGTACGTAAGAAGAAGGTTTACACGCCGCCGGTGGAGCTCCGCCCTGGGCCCTCGCCTTCGGCGGCGAAGAAGCCCAGCCCGACCTGGGTGCCGGTGCTTGCCGTCACCCTGATCACGCTGGGCATCGTGTGGCTGGTCGCCTTCTACCTCACCCAAGGTTTCCACGACCTGCCCGACTGGGGCCTTCCGGTAGCTGAGCTGGGCTACTACAACCTCGCGATCGGCTTCGGCGCCCTGGTGGCCAGCCTGCTGGTGCTCGCCCGCTGGCGCTGAGCCGTTGGGTGGCGCCTCGGCCCGCTCGCGGCGCAGGGCGCCCGCCAGGCGAAGTGCTGGCGCTCCGTCACGAATCACACACGTGTAGTTTTCCCCATGGGTTATCCACAGCTGTGGGTAACTCGTGGTGGGCGTGAGGCGGCCGTGCATGGGAGGCTGGGACGGTGACCGAGCCGTCAGGACCGCAGCAGCCACGCTCCGCCGTACCGCCCGATGCCGGTGAGGGTTCGGCGCCCGCGCCAGCCACGTTGAGCTGGCGGGTGCCGGGTGGGCTGGTGATCCTCAAGGTGATCGCCACCATCGGCTTCGGGGTGGCCGCGCTCTGGCTGGCCTCCGACCCTCCGGGCCTGGCGCTCGCCGTGGTCGCCACCATCGCGATCGGCCTGTACGCGCTGCGCGACCTGCTCGCCCCGGTACGCCTGACCGCCGACGCCGAGGGCGTGACCGTGGTGACCGGGTACGCCGGCCGCCGTACCATCCCGTGGCGCGACGTGGAACGGATCCGGGTCGACGAGCGCGGCCGGCTGCTGAACCGCTCCGCCCTGCTGGAGATCGACACCGGGGAGTCACTGCACTTCTTCGGCACCAGCGAGCTGGGGCAGCCCGTGGCCGACGTCGCCGAGGCACTGCGGCACCTGCGTACCGGCCGATGAAGGTCCTGGTCCTCGGCGGGTACGGTGCGGTCGGCGCCGCCGTGGTCAGCGAGCTACGGGGGTACGGCGAGACCGCCATCGTCGCCGGCCGCGACCCGGCACGCGCCGAGCTGGCCGTCGACGTACGGGATCCCCGGTCCTACCGGGCGGCGCTCGACGGGGTCGACGTGGTGGTCAACGCGTCCGGCGTGGAAGATCCCGCCCTCGTGGGGATCGCCGCCGGGCAGGGCGTGGCGTTCGTCGACGTCACCGCCTCCACCGACTACGTCGGTGCGGTGGAACGACTCACGCCACGCGCACCGGTGCTGCTCAGCGTCGGCCTGGCCCCCGGCGTGACCAACCTGCTGGCGATGGCCGTACCCGCCACGGAACGAGAGCGCGAGGTCGAGATCGCGATCGTGCTGGGGGCGAAGGACGCCCACGGGGTGGCGGCCACCGAGTGGAGCTACCGGCTGCTCGGCCGCCGCTTTGCCGACCCCGTTTCGGACGCCCCGGTGCGCAACTACACCCGGGGCCGCCGGTTCGACCTGCCCGGGCTGGGCAGGCGGCGGCTCTACCGTACGGACTTCTCCGACCAGCACACCCTGACCCGCGAGCTGGGGGTGCCGGTGCGGACGTACTTCGGGCTGGACTCCCGGCTCGGCACCACCGCGCTGGCGCTGCTGACCTGGCTGCCCGGTGCCCGGCGGCTGCCCCGCCACGCACCGCTGCCCGGCGGCGACGGCTGGCTGCTGCTGGCCCGTGGCTCCGGCGGCGCCACCCGCTGGCTACGCGGCCGCCGGCAGTCCGAAGGCACCGGCGTGGTCACCGCGATCGCGGCCCGCCGCGCGGTCACCCTCGACCCCGGCGTGCACCACCTGCACCACGTACTCACCCTTGACGACCTGGTGCTCGACGGCGCCCTGCGCCGGGCACCCGGCTCAGCGCCGAGGTGATCAGGGCCGAAGCGGCGATGAGTTCTGGCCGGGGCGGGAGTCTGTTCTGGTGACAGTCGTAGGCGCCCTACGACGCTGCCCGGGCACGACACGACACCCACGGAGGACACCATGACAACCCCGCTGCCCGGCCGACCGCCCGTCGTCGACCTGGCCACCTGGCAGGCCGCCCGTGACGAGCTGCTGGCACGCGAGAAGGCCCACACCCGCGAGGGCGACGCCATCGCCGCGGCCCGCCACCGGCTGCCGATGGTGGAGTTCGACGGGACGGTCGAGGTGGTCGGACCCGACGGTTCGGTGCCGTTCCTGGACCTGTTCCAGGGCCGCGACGAGCTCGTGGTCTACAAGCACATGTGGTACGACGGCGCGCCGCACCAGGGGCAGTGCGAGGGCTGCACCACCACGGCCTGGCACCTGGACGACGCCGTCTACCTCAACGCCCGCGGCGTCTCGTACGCCGTCCTGACCACGGGCCGGTGGGACAGGTGGCCTCCTACGTCGCGTTCATGGGCTACACCCAGCCCTGGTACTCGGTACGCGACATGGCGGCGCCGGTTGGCGACAGCATGGGGCGCCTCACCAGCTACCTGCGCGACGGCGACCGCGCGTTCCTCACCTACTCCACGACGGGCCGTGGCAACGAGCGGGTCAACGGATCTCTCGGCCTGCTCGACATGACGCCCTACGGCCGCGGCGAGGCGTGGGAGGACAATCCCGAGGGGTGGCCCGAGGGGCGCGACGCGAGCTGGTCCTGGCGCTCGGACGCGGACGGGAACGCCAGCTGGGGTCCGACCAGCCGCCCCGTGCCGCAGTGGACCCGCCCCGGCGCGCCCCCCGTGGAGACGCTCGGCCGGCACGGCCACCACCACTGACGCGCCTGCGGCATCGATAGGGTCAGGGCGTGGACCATGACGAACGGCTCGCCTCGTCGTTCGGCGCGGCGGCGACCGCGTACGCCGCGCACCGCCCGGACTATGCGCGGGCCGCGGCGCGGTGGGCGCTCGAGCCCGCGCCCGGCTTGCGGGTGCTCGACCTCGGCGCCGGAACCGGCAAGCTCACCGCCACACTGGTCGCGGGGGGCGCCGACGTAACCGCGGTCGAACCTGACCCGGCGATGCTGACCGAACTGCGCCGCACACTGCCTGGTGTCCGTGCACTGCCGGGCAGCGCCGAGGCGATACCGCTGCCGGGCGGGTCCGTCGATGCCGTGCTGGCCGGCAACGCCATGCACTGGTTCGACATGGCCGTCGCGGGACCCGAGATCGCCAGGGTCCTGACACCCGGCGGCATCCTGGCCGGCCTGTGGAACGTGATGGACGACCGGGTCGAGTGGGTTGCCGGCCTGGCGCGGGTCAGCGGGAGCGCGGCCATCGGCCCACGTGACACGCCTGCCAGCTGGCGCACCGAGACAGCTGGCGCGCACCTTCCGAAGACTGGCGTGGCCGCCCGGTTCGGGTCGCCGGAGCAGGCCGAGTTCCCGCACGGGCAGCGCCGCACCGCCGGCTCTCTCGTGGCAACGCTTGCCACGAGGGCGGGGATGCTGGTCATGCCGGAACCGGAACGAGAGGCCACGCTCAGCCGGATCCGCACCTTCCTCGCGAGCAGACCGGAGACCGCGGACGGCGAGTTCACGCTCCCGATGCTGACCTGCGTGCTGCGCGCCCGGCGGCTGTGAAGGCACCCGCGGCGAAACTCCAGCGCCGCGCAGGGATCAAGCCAGCATGCCGGTACGGGTCACGGTCAGCACCATCAGCAGCACCACCAGGGCCACCGACGCGGCCACCTGCACCGGCACCCGCTGACTCTTGGGCGCGTACGCCATGCCGAGCGCCACCAGGCCACCGGTGACGAGCCCGCCGAGGTGACCGGACCAGCTGATGTTGAGGCCGGGCATGAAGGTGATCGCCAAGTTGATGATCAGCAGGCCGATGATCCCGGAGTTGTCCCGGCTGAGCTTACGGTTGATCACGAACAACGCTGCGAACAGCCCGAAGATCGCGCCCGACGCACCGGCCGTCGCGGCGTTCGGCGCCGACAGCCAGTACACCGCGACGCTGCCACCGAGCCCGGAGATCAGGTAGAGAGCGAGGAACCGCACCGGCCCCAGCGTGCTCTCCAGGTACCGCCCCAGGATCCACAGCGCCCACATGTTGACCGCCAGGTGCAGCAGGCCGTAATGCAGGAACATCGCGGTGAACAGCCGCCAGTACTCACCGGTGGCCACCCCGATCACCTGTCCGCTGCCGTCGAGCGCGATGCCGATGATCGCGCCAGCGGTGTGCAGCGGCGTGCTGCCGCCGAACAGGCCACCGCCGCCGCCGAGTGCGGCCAGGCCGCTGACCAACATCGAGAACACCGCGACCAGGACGTTGAGCCCGATCAGGGTGTACGTGACGTACCCGTGCTGCCCGGCCTGGCTGCCCCCGAAGGCGGTACGCGGGGCCCGCACCGTACGCCGGCCCTCGGCGACGCACTCTGGGCACTGGAATCCCACCGACGCGGAGTTCATGCAGTCGGGGCAGATGGGGCGGTCGCATCGGGTGCACCGCACATGCGCTTCGCGCGCGGGGTGGCGGTAACAGACCGGGGTGCCGACAGGCAGTGGCTGGCTCACGGCGACCAAGCCTACTGCCGCCAGCTGAGCGTACGCCGAGACGCCGCGCGGCCCGGCGCCCCCAGTGCCGGGAGCCCGGGGCCGCACGCGGTGACCGGCTCAGGCCGGGCGGCGCTCGATGTCGATGCGCTCGATCACCATGTCGCTGACCGGGCGGTCCCCGGCGCCGGTCTTGGTGCCGGCGATGGTGTCCACCACCGCCTTGGACTGCTCGTCGGCGACCTCGCCGAAGATGGTGTGCTTGGCGTGCAGCCAGGTCGGCTCGGTGACCGTGATGAAGAACTGCGACCCGTTGGTGCCGCGCCCCATCTGCTTGCCGGCGTTCGCCATCGCCAGCAGGTACGGCCGGCTGAACTGCAGCTCCGGGTGGATCTCGTCGTCGAACTGGTAGCCCGGACCGCCGCGACCGTCGCCCTGCGGATCACCGCCCTGGATCATGAAGCCCGCGATCACCCGGTGGAAGATGGTCCCGTTGTAGAGCGGGCCGCCGCCGGGCTGACCGGTACGGGGGTCGGTCCATTCCTTGCTGCCGTCCGCCAGGCCGACGAAGTTCTGCACCGTCTTCGGCGCGTGGTTCTCGAACAGGCGGACCGTGATCGGGCCCTCGGTGGTGTGCAGGGTCGCGTACAACTCGTCAGCCAATGGTCCTCCTCGACCGTTTCTTCTCAAGCGCCCCATCCTTACACGGACCTACCCGAGCGGCCCCGGGATCCATGCGTTTGCGCGGCGCGCCACAGGGGGAAGGGGCAGGATAAGGATGTGACCACGGGAGGTGGGGCACTGATGCTGCTGCGACGTACCAATCATCAGAAAGCTACTGAAAAACACATCAGCGATGAGTTGCAGGAGAGCTTGGATCACCTGAGGTCGGCAGCGGCGATGGCCGCCGAGGAGGCGGCCGCACGGCTCGCCCCCGCGATGGAGTCTGCCCGGAAGTCGGCCAGGCAGTCGGCCAAGGACGCGCGCGAGGCGATGGCGCCCCGCGTGGAACGCGCGAAGGAGGCGGCCACGCAGGCGTGGGAGTCGCGGGTCAGGCCCGCGGCGGACACCGCCACCGACATGTCCCGGCGGGCCCGGCGCAAGGCCGAGAAGGCCAGCCGGAAGGCGGAGAAGGCCGGTAAGGAAACCGCCAGGCGTACCCGTCACGCGGCGCAGAGCCTGCGCGGCGAGGAGCCGGGGCGGTCGCGCCGCTGGCGCTGGATGATCGGCGCGCTGGGTGCGGGTGCCGCGGTGGGCGCGGTGGCCGCGCTGATCTCCCGGCGGCGTACCAGCGAATGGGAGGAGTACGAGGCCGACGAACCGGCGGGCGGCTCGCTGGGCGTGGCACCGACGACCACCCCGCCGGCCGGCAAGTGGTCGGAGCCGGCAGGGCAGGAGACCGCGGCCGGGACCGCGGCCGCACCGGGCGGCACCTGGTCCGGAGCTCCGGAGCCGGCGGCGCCCGAGACCGCACCGGCGCCCGGCGAGACCGGCGGTGAGCACCGCGCGCCCATCCAGGACCGGGTCGGCGACATGACCGAGACCGCGAAGCGCAAGGCCGGTGAAGCGGTCGAGGTGGTACGCGAGAAGGCGACCAGCGCGAAGAAGCGGATCTCCGGGAAGCAGGACCCGACAGTACCGCCGGCATCGGTACGCGAAGAGAACGCCCGGCAGGCCGAGGCAGCCCGCGAAGCGGAGGCCGAGGGCGCCCGGGCGCCTACAACCAGCCGGAACGACGGAACATCCGGTACAGGACCACGGCACTGAGCGCCATCAGGCCGATCACCATCGGATAGCCGTACGTCCAGTTCAGCTCCGGCATGTACCGGAAGTTCATGCCGTAGATCCCGGCGATCGCGGTCTGCAGGGC
>JBOGDE010000178.1:0-11836 GCA_050701695.1 Micromonosporaceae bacterium | reverse complement strand
CGGCGGTCGCGGCCGCGGTGATCGGGATCGCCGGCGTCGGCGGCTACTCGGCGCTGATGGCCGGTGGCGGCGGCACCGTTGCCGGCACCGAGTCGGCCAAGGACGGCTCGGCGGCCGACACCCGGGAGGCGCCGAGCGTCGCCGAGGCGCCCGACAAGGAGGACCGGCTCAGTGGCGAAGCGGCCGGCAGGGAGCGCGGCTACCCGGTCCCGGTCTCGGCCAGCGGCACCGACTACACCCGGGAGAACCTTTCGGGGGTACGCGGTCAGCGGGACGCCGGAGCCGCGGACGCCCCGGTCCAGGCACCGCCCGGGCTCGAACGGCTGGCGGCTCCGAGCGCGCTGCGTACCTGCCTGGAGGCGGTCGGTACGACCTACCCGGGCCAGGTCACCATGGTCGACTACGCCCGGTTCGAGGCCGAGCCGGCGCTGGTGATCGCGATCACGCCGCGGGACGGCGGGTCCCAGGTCGTGGTGGTCGGCCCCGGCTGCACCCGGGGTGAGATCGACGAGAAGTACCACGCCACGGTGTAACGACTTGGTGCCCGATAGCGCCGGTGCGAGCCGAGGCCCATTCGTCGGTCCGGCAAGGCGGAGGGTTGCCCGGATACCGGTGTTGTATCCGGGTGAACCGACAACGCCGCCGGTCGGTGAACGAAGGTGCCGAGTCCCGGGCGCACGCATCAAGGGAGTCGGCACCTTCGTTGGGTCCGGCGCAGCCCGGCAGTTATCGGGCACCAAGTCGTTCGGGCGTGAAGTACGCCTCTGTGGGGAATCTGAATCCGTACCATGACGTTCTGGTCGACGCAGCCTGCGTACACATCGCCGAGGAGTGAACGTGTCAGACGTCCGCAACGTGATCATCGTCGGGTCCGGCCCGGCCGGGTACACCGCCGCGGTGTACGCCGCCCGCGCCAACCTCAACCCCCTGATCATCGAGGGTGTCGAATCCGGCGGCGCGCTGATGACCACCACTGACGTGGAGAACTTCCCCGGGTTCGCGGACGGCATCCTCGGCCCGGATCTGATGGACCAGATGCGCAAGCAGGCGGAGCGGTTCGGCGCGGAATTCCTCACCGACGACGCCACCCGGGTCGAGCTGACCGGTGACGTGAAGCGGGTCTGGGTCGGCGAGACTCTCTACGAAGCTCCCGCGGTGATCCTCGCGACCGGGTCGGCATGGCGGCCGCTGGGCGTACCGGGAGAGCAGGAGCTGCTGGGGCACGGCGTCTCCAGCTGCGCCACCTGCGACGGGTTCTTCTTCAAGGGCCAGCACATCGCGGTGGTCGGCGGCGGCGACTCGGCGATGGAGGAGGCGACGTTCCTGACCAAGTTCGCCGAGTCGGTGACGATCGTCCACCGCCGCGACGAGTTCCGCGCCAGCAAGATCATGCAGGACCGGGCGCTGTCCAACCCGAAGATCAAGGTCGTCTGGAACACCGTGGTCACCGAGGTGGTCGGTGACGGCAAGGTGGAAGGGCTCACGGTCAAGGACACCCAGACCGGTGAGGAGCGCCGCCTCGACGTCACCGGGCTGTTCATCGCGATCGGCCACGACCCGCGCAGCGACCTGTTCCGCGACCAGGTCTCCACCGACGACGAGGGGTACGTCACGGTCGACGCCCCGAGCAGCCGTACCAACCTCGCCGGGGTGTTCGCCGCCGGCGACCTGGTCGACCACACCTACCGGCAGGCGATCACCGCCGCCGGCACCGGCTGCGTCGCGGCGCTGGACGCCGAACGCTTCCTGGCTTCGCTGCACTGACCACTCGACACTTCAGGAGGATCTGCCCGTGGCAACCAACCCGATCACCGACGACACCTTCGCCGCCGAGGTGCTGCAGTCCGACATCCCCGTCGTGGTCGACTTCTGGGCCGAGTGGTGCGCGCCCTGCAAGAAGATCGCGCCGCTGCTGGACGAGATCGGCCAGGAGATGGCCGGCAAGATCAAGATCGTCAGCCTGGACATCGACCACAACCCGAACACCGTACGGGAGCTGGGGGTGCTCTCGGCGCCCACGCTGAAGATCTTCAAGGGCGGCGAGCCGGTCGCCGAGATCGTCGGCGCGAAGCCGAAGTCGGTGCTGGTACGGCAGTTCGAAGCCGCGATCGCCTGAACCTCAGCCCACCTGCAACGCCCCGGAATCGCGACGGTTCCGGGGCGTTCTTGTATCCGGAAGCCACGGCGCCGCGGAGGAGGTCGCCGATGCCCGCTACAGGGACTGGGGGGTGAGGGGTTTGGAGCCGCGGGTCAGCGGGGCGGGGCGGAGCAGCTTCTCGGGGCTCATCGAGCCGAGCAGCTTCTCCAGCGCGTACTCGACGTCGGACTTCCACGACAGCGCGGTACGCAGCTCCAGCCGGAGCCTGGGGAACCGCGGATGCGGCCGTACGGTTTTGAAGCCGACGGAGAGGTAGAAGTCGGCGGGGGCGACACAGCCCGAGCCCTCCGGACTCTCCGGCTTCGCGTCGCCGAACGCCTCGATCGCCTTGATACCGCGCTTGGTCAGGTCACGCGCGACGCCCTGCACCAGCATCCGTCCCAGGCCGCCGCCGGCGAAGTCGGGCACCACGTGGGCGTTCATCAGCAGCACCGCGTCGGCGGAGACCGGGCTGGTGGGGAAGGCGCCGCCGCGCGGCACGTACACCGGGGGCGCGAACATCACGTACCCGGCGGGCATCCCGTCCACGTAGATCAACTTGCCGCAGGAGCCCCACTCCAGCAGCGTCTGGGAGACCCAGGCTTCCTTCTCCAGATCGGGGGCACCGGCTTCGCGCGCGCGGTCGGCGGAGACCGGGTCAAGCTCCCAGAACACACAGCGGCGGCAACGGCGGGGAAGATCTTCGAGGGTGTCGAGGGTGAGGTTCACCAGGCGACGCGACATCTGCGCATCACCACAATCCGGGCGTACGGCGGCCCCAAGACACGAGTTCGATGGTACGCCCGCGACCGTGACACACGCGACGGTTCGACAAAACTCCTGGTCAACGGCCCGGTCACGGCCGGTAGACTCGGCGCATTCTGTGTGCCCACCCCGGGAGTTAAGCGTGTCCGGCACGACGCTCGACGACTACACCGACCGGTACGCCCAGCGGATGCGCGGCATGACCGCCTCCGAGATCCGCGCCCTGTTCGCCGTCGCCAGCCGGCCCGAAGTGGTTTCCCTCGCCGGCGGATCACCGTACGTGTCGGCGCTGCCGCTGGACGCGGTCGGCGACATGTTCGGCGAGCTGATCGCGCGGCACGGCGCCAGCGCGCTGCAGTACTGCATCGGCCAGGGCGACCTGGCGCTGCGCGAGGTGATCTGCGAGGTGATGTCCCTGGAGGGCATCGACGCGGCCTGCGGCGCCGACCCGGACGACGTGGTGGTCACCACCGGCGCCCAGCAGGCGATCGACCTGGTGTCGCGGGTGTTCCTCGACCCGGGCGACGTGGTGCTCGCCGAGGGGCCCTCCTATGTCGGGGCGTTGGGGGTGTTCCAGGCGGCGCAGGCCGACGTGGTGCACGTACCAATGGATGATCTTGGTCTTGTTCCTGAGGCGCTGGAGGAGGCGCTCGCGGCTGTCACGGCGAGCGGGCGGCGGGTGAAGTTTCTCTACACGGTGCCGACCTACCAGAATCCGGGCGGCGTGACGCTGCCGGAAGAGCGCCGGGAGCGGATCCTGGAGATCTGCCAGCGCGCCGACATCCTGGTGCTGGAGGACAACCCGTACGGCCTGCTCGGCTTCGAATCCGACCCGCCCGCCGCGCTGCGGTCCCGGGTCCGGGACGGCGTGATCTACCTCGGGACGTTCTCCAAGACCTTTTCCTCGGGGGTACGGATGGGCTGGGCGCTGGCCCCGCACGCCGTCCGCGAGAAGCTCGTGATCGCCTCCGAGGCGCAGATCCTGTGCCCCAGCATGCTGTCGCAGTCAGCGGTGACCACGTACTTCCAGACCATGCCGTGGCGGGAGCAGCTGAAGACCTTCCGCACCCTGTACGCCGAGCGCCGGGACGCCGCACTGTCCGCGCTGGAGGACTTCATGCCGTCGGACGCGAGCTGGACCCGGCCCGGTGGCGGCTTCTTCGTCTGGCTCACCCTGCCGCCCGGCCTGGACTCCAAGGCGATGCTGCCCCGCGCGATCCACAACCGGGTCGCGTACGTGCCGGGCACCGGCTTCTACGCCGACGGCAACGGCCGGCAGCACGTACGGCTGTCGTACTGTTTCCCGCCGCCGGAACGGATCCGGGACGGGGTACGCCGACTCGCCACCGTGATCGAGGAGGAGCTCGACCTGCGCGCCACCTTCGGCGCCTCTGCCGCGGTCGAGCCGGACCCGCACGGCCCCGCCGCCGACAACCCGCCGCAGGGGCTGGCATGAGTGGCGAGCCGCGCGTCCTGGTGCTCGCCGGGGGCCTGTCGTACGAGCGTGAGGTGTCGCTGAAGTCCGGCCGGCGGGTGCTCACCGCGCTCAAGCAGGCCGGGGTGGACGCCGAGCTGCGCGACGCCGACGCCACGCTGCTGCCGACGCTGTCCGCCGACCCGCCCGACGCGGTGGTGATCGCGCTGCACGGCGCCACCGGCGAGGACGGTTCGCTGCGCGGCGTACTGGACCTGGTCGGCGTCCCGTACGTCGGCACCGCCGCGCACGCCGCCCGGGTGGCCTGGGACAAGCCGAGCGCGAAGACGGTGCTGACGGAGGCGGGGCTGCGTACCCCCGACTGGTCGGCGCTGCCGCACGACACCTTCTCCGAGCTGGGCGCCGCGACCCTGCTGGAGCGGATCACCGCGCGGCTCGGAATGCCGTTGATGGTCAAGCCGGCGCAGGGCGGCTCCGGACTCGGCGCCCACGCCGTGAAGACCGCCGCCGAGCTGCCCGCGGCGATGGTCGGTTGCTTCGCGTACGACTCCACCGCCCTGATCGAGCGGTACGTCACCGGCGCCGAGGTGGCGGTCAGCGTGGTCGACTTCGGCGACGGCCCGCAGGCGCTGCCGGCGGTGGAGATCGTTCCGCACAGCGGGGTGTACGACTACGCCGCCCGCTACACCGCGGGGCTCACCACGTTCCATGCTCCGGCCCGGCTGGCGCAACCGGTGGCCGACGAGGTGGCGCGGGTCGCGGTGGCGGCGCACAGCGCGCTCGGGCTGCGTGATCTGTCCAGAGTGGACATGATGGTGGACTCCGACGGTGCCGTCGAGGTGCTGGAGGTCAACGTGGCGCCCGGCATGACCGAGACCTCGCTGCTCCCGATGGCACTTCAGGCCGCCGAGTTGCCGTTCGGCACGGTGCTCTCCCGGCTGGTCGCCCAGGCCGTACGCCGCAACACCTGACCGTCGTACGCCGCGGCGCCTGACGTGCGGGCCGCGTCGGCGCAGCCCCGGTGGCCCTGTCCGCGCGACCTTCTTATCGAGCAGTGTCGCTGGAAGCCGCTCAGCGGGCTCCTGACGGGCTTCCGGCGTCCGGTGATGGCGCCGGGCGCCGCGAGGCGCTCTGACCCGTCTGGCGGGCGTTCCGGCCCGCCTGGGGCGGCACCGCAGCGCCGGAGTCCGGTTTACCGCCCGCCCCGGCCGACCCGCCGCCTGCCGACTCCGGCTCACCAGTTGCCGGGGCGGGGTCCTCCTCGGGCAGCTCGTCCCAGTGCAGCGGGGGCGGGGCGGCCACCGCCTCGCCGCCGTACTCGGCGAGCCAGGCGGCGATGAACGCTAGGTTCTCCTGCCACTCGTACTCCGGGATCGGAGGCAGGATGTCGTCCCACATCGACAGGAACGTGCCGCGCAGCTGCCGCATCCCCGCCGGGCGGGCCAGGAAGAACACGTGCAGATGCTCCGCACCGTCCCCCCACCGGTTGACGTGCACCCGGGCGACCCCGCCGATCGACCGCATCGCCCGCTCCAGCCGTACGGTCAGTACGCCGAGCTCGGCGGCCAGCAGGTTGGACAGGTCGCCCATGTCGTAGTGGTGCCGGGTCTCCAGCACCACGACGGCAGGTAGCCCGCTGGGCTGGCCGAGGGCGCGCACCCGCCACCGCTCGTCGACCCAGATGTAGTCCGAGTCGGGGGCGGCGCATTTGCGGCAGCCGTCGCCGCCGGCGCCCTCGCGGGGCGGCTCCTCGCCGGTGGAAGGCTCGAGCGGCTTGACCCGCAGATCGCCTTCGAACGGGAAGGTCGGCCAACCGACGAAGTCGGGAAGGGGGAGGGGATTACGGGGTTCGGTGGCCATGGCCGGCACCTTATCTGGATTGAGGGGGGAGTGGCATGCCGTACGGGTGCCGATTCAGTCGGCTGGGGTGGGGCTCCTTATGTGTCCACAGGGGACGATCCGTCGAGGCCCATCAGATCCACGATCCGCTGCAGATCGTCCACGGTCGCGAACTCGACCACGATCCTTCCTTTGCGCTTGCCCAGATCGACCTTCACCCGGGTGTCGAACCGGTCGGAGAGCCGGTCGGCCAGCTCGACCACGGCGGGGGAGTGCGGCTTCGCCTTGCGCACCACCGGCTTGCGCGGGGCCTCCTCCATCTCGCCGAGCGCCACGATCTCCTCGGTGCCCCGTACCGAGAGCCCTTCGGCGACGATCCGCTTGGCCAGCTCGTCCTGCCGTACCGGGTCGGAGATGCTGAGCAGTGCCCGGGCGTGGCCCGCGGAGAGTACCCCGGCGGCGACCCGCCGCTGCACCGGAGCGGACAGGTTGAGCAGCCGGATGGTGTTGGAGATCTGCGGGCGGCTGCGCCCGATCCGCTTGGCGAGGTCCTCGTGCGTGGCGCCGAACTCGTCGAGCAGCTGCTGGTACGCCGCCGCCTCTTCGAGGGGGTTCAGCTCCGCCCGGTGGATGTTCTCCAGCAGGGCGTCCCGCAGCATCTCGTCGTCGCGGGTGTCGCGGATGATCGCCGGGATCAGCTCCAGCCCGAGCGCGGTGGCGGCCCGCCAGCGGCGCTCGCCCATCACCAGCTCGTACCGGCCCGGCGAGAGCTCCCGTACCACGATCGGCTGCAGCAGCCCGACCTGCTGGATCGACGCCTTCAGCTCCTCGAAGGCGGTCTCCTCGAACACCTGCCGGGGCTGGCGCGGGTTCGGAGAGATGTCCCGTACCGGCACCTCCCGGAACCGGGCTCCCGGCACCGGTGCCAGGTCGCCGGAGGCCAGCTCCGCCACCGCAGGCTCAGCCGACTCCGGGGGGAGGGCGGTGCCCGGTTCCGGCGCGGTGGCGATCGCCGAGCCGGGGGTGGTCGTGGTCTCCGTCAGGCCGGTCGGGATGAGCGCACCGAGACCCCGGCCGAGACCACCGCGACGGTTCTTCATCAGTTCTCTCCCGAGTTCAGACCCTGGGCGGCGATCTCCTGCGCCGCACCGAAGTAGCTCGTGGCCCCTCGTGAGCCAGGGTCGTAGGTCATCACGGACTGCCCGTACCCCGGAGCCTCCGAGACGCGAACACTGCGTGGAATCACGGTGTCGAGCACGACGTCCTTGAAGTGGCTGCGCACCTCCTGCTCCACCTGGTCGGCGAGCTTGGTACGCCGGTCGTACATGGTGAGCAGGATCGTGGAGACCCGAAGTCGCGGGTTGAGGTGCGCCTTGACCAGCTCGATGTTGCGGAGCAGCTGACCCAGCCCTTCCAGGGCGTAGTACTCGCACTGAATCGGGATCAGCACCTCCTCCGCCGCCACGAGCGCGTTGACGGTGAGCAGGCCGAGCGAGGGCGGGCAGTCGATGAAGACGTAGTCGAGCTCACCCTCGTGCGAATCGATAGCCCGGGTGAGCCGGGACTCGCGGGCCACGATGGAGACCAGTTCGATCTCGGCGCCGGCCAGGTCGATCGTCGCCGGGGCGCAGGTGAGGCTCGGGATCCCCTCGACGGGCTTGGCGACGTCGGACAGCTTGATCTCGTCGAGCAGGCATTCGTAGATGCTGGGCGTACCGGCGTGGTGCTCCACCCCCAGGCCGGTCGACGCGTTGCCCTGCGGGTCGAGGTCGACCACCAGCACCCGGTTGCCGTGCAGTGCCAGCGATACCGCCAGGTTGACCGCGGTGGTGGTCTTGCCAACACCGCCCTTCTGGTTGGCGATGCAGATGACCCGCCGCTTCGACGGACGGGGGAGTGTGGCCTCCCCGCTGGGATTGAGAATGTGCATCGCCCGCCGGGCCTCCAGCGCCAGCGGTGGCTCGTCCTCGACCGGTGGAGTTTCACGTGAAACCACATCGGTGTACGGCTCGCCGTACCCGCCGGCCGCACCAGCCGGCACCTCGTCCTGGTACGCACTGACCACCGATGCCCGGCCGATCGCCGGCTCCCATCCTCCCGCCGCGTGGGCCGCTCCCGCGCCCTGCGCCGGGACCGAGTCGGCCTCGACACCGGCCTCCTGGGACGCCCAGCGTTGCCTCGGAAGGTCCGCCTCCTCGCCGGTTTCACGTGAAACAGCGGCGTCCAGGGTGCGGCGGATCCGGGCTTGGCTCTCGGTCAGGGCATTGTGATCGGTCTCGGACGTACCGTCCGCGTTCTCGCGCTCTTCGCGCATGCCGTCGTCCCGCATGCTCTGACCCTCACCCCACTTGTCGGCAACCGCGCCCGGCAAGCCTACGGCCGAGCCCTCACTGCCGTCACGGCCGGTCGGCGTGCCATTCCCAACACGCCCCGACCGGGGGTCTCCCGGATGCCGCTGCTCGCTCGGGCGGCGCCACGGACTCCGTCGCCGGGTCTCCCGCCAACCCGCGGGCGTACCGTCGATTCCCTCCCCGAGCCCCTCCGGCCGACGTGGCCGTACCCGCATCCGACGTGAACCTGATGACCGTGCCATGACCCCTCCGTGTCGGCCTGCCTGTCGCGAGGCGACCACGCGAGTGTCCCTCGGTGCACCACGCCGCCGTGCCCGATCCCCGAGAATCGCGTCCGACGTGCTCGTCGATTCCCGCCGCCGAGTCGGTTGAGCTGCGCCGCGGGCCGGATCAGCTTCGCCCGCGACCGGATCAGCTTCGCCGCGAGCCAGCAAAGCTGCCGGTCCGTTCAACTCGCCGCGGGCCAGCCGCGCTGCCGGGCCGGTTCAGCGTCCCCGCCGTCTGGTTCCCGATCGGCGCCGTGGCTTTCGTGGCCGGTCCGCTTCCCGTACCACCTCGACGACCGTCACCGGTGACTCCAGCCAGGCCCCACCGCACCGCAGCAGCACCGGATCACCGCCGCCCACCTTCCGTACCGCGTCGCGGTGCGTCTGGAGCTCATCGCCTGCCGAGGCACCCTTCATCGCCAGCATCCGGCCGCCCACCGCCGCCAGCGGCAGACACCAGGCGGCCAGCCGGTCCAGCGGCGCCACCGCCCGGGAGACCACCACGTCCGCTGGCCGCACCTGGTCGGCCACCTCTTCGGCTCGGCCCCGCAGCACCGTCACCCGGTCCAGCTCCAGCTCCCGTACCACCTCTTCCAGGAAGGTGGTACGGCGCAGCAGTGGTTCCACCAGCACCACCTCGAGGTCGGGGCGGGCGATCCCGAGCACCACGCCCGGCAGGCCGGCGCCGGTACCGACGTCGGCCACCGAGGCACCGTCGTCCAGCAACTCCACCAGCGCGACGCTGTTCAGCAGGTGCCGCTCCCAGAGCCGGGGGACCTCGCGAGGGCCGATCAGGCCGCGTACCACCCCGTCGGTGGCCAGTCGCTCCGCGTACCGCGAGACGACCGCCGTCCCGGCGCCGAAGTAGTGCGCCACCGCCTCCCGCAACGGCTCGGGCACCGGCACCGGTGACTCGACGGCGGGTCTCACGGGCTCGTTCACGTACTCACTCCACCACACAGAAGTGGCCCGAACGGACCTGGCAGGTCCATCCGGGCCACAGCGGTCAATCGAGGTCAGTCCTCGACGGGGTGCACCACCACGCGGCGGTCCGGCTCCTCGCCCTCCGACTCGCTCTCCACGCCGTCCATCGCGTTGATCACGTCGTGGACGCACTTGCGTTCGAACGCCGTCATCGCGGCCATCCGTACCGGATCGCCGTGCTCCTTGACCTTCTCCGCGGCGTTCTTCGCCAGCGCGCCGAGCTCCTTGCGCCGGTCCTCCCGGTAGCCGCCGATGTCGAGCATCATCCGGCTCGGCACCTGGGTCGAACGGTAGATCGCCAACCGGGTCAGGTCCTGCAGCGCCTCCAGGGTGGCGCCACGCGGCCCCACCAGAGACTGCAACGACCCGGAGACCGCCACCATCGCACGGCCGTTCTGGACGTCCATGTCAAGGTCGCCGTCGAAGTCGAGGATGTCGAGCAGGCCCTCGAGGTAGTCGGCGGCGATGTCACCCTCGCGTACCAGCAGGTCGGTGTCCGCCTCAGCCGGCTCCTCGGCTGACTCGGTCGCTTCCTCGCTACGCGTCACGCTCGTCTCAGTCACTGTCTCTACTCCAAGATTCCGCGCCTGAGGTACGGCGCTGTGTGCTTCACGGGTCTGGGGGAGCTACCGGCGCGCCTTGCGCTTGCGGCTGCTCTTCTTGGCGTTGACCGGCTTCACACCGGGCTTCGGCGCCAGCGCCTTGCCGTCGATCTGCGGCTGCTCGCCGTTCTTGGCGGCGTCCTTGCCCTTGCCGATCGAGACCTTGCCGCCGGCCTTGCTGCCGGCCTTGCCGGTACCGCTCTTGGCGGCCGATGCCGCCGTCGCGACGGTCTTGCCGTTGACCTTCGGCGGCGGGTACTTGTGCAGCACCCAGTACTGCTGGCCGAGCGAGAACAGGTTGGTGATGGTCCAGTAGATGACCACACCGATCGGGAAGTAGCCGGCGGAGAACATCAGCGAGACCGGGATGCCGTACACCATCAGACGCTGCATCATCAGCTGCGTCGGGTCCTCGGCCCATCCGGTCTTGAGTATCATCTGGCGCGACGTCAGGTACGTCGTCACGATCATGATCACCGCGAGCACCGCCGCCACGATCTTCACCGTGACGCTGCTCGCACCCATCGCCGCCAGCTCCTGGGCGCTGGAGAGGAACGTACTGCCGATCGGGGCGCCGAACAGCTTCGCCTCCACGGCGCTGTCCCACTGGACCTGGGTCCAGCCGTACAGGGTGGTGTTCAGCTTCTGGAACGGGTCGATGCGGCGCAGGATGTGGAACATGCCGAAGAACACCGGCAGCTGCAGCAGCAGGGGAAGGCAGCCCATCAGCGGGTTGGCCTTCTCCTTGCGGTAGAGCTCCATCATCTCGCGCTGCAGGGTTTCGCGATCGCCCTTGTGCTTCTCCTGCAGCGCCTTGACCTGCGGCTGCAACGCCTGCATCGCGCGCTGCGACTTGATCTGCTTGACGAACAGCGGGAACAGCACGATCCGTACGGTGAGCACCAGGAACACGATCGCCAGCACCCACTCGAAGGTGGTGCCCAGCACCACACCGTCGGGCAGCGCCCAGTTCCAGAAGTCGTGCCAGCGCAACAGGATCCACGAGATCCCGTAGTACACGTAGAAGAGGAGGTCGCCTACCCAGTTGAACACGTTGAAGCTCCTGTGACAGTGGCGCGTGGCCGGCGGCGTGGCGCGGGCGGCACCGGGTCGTACCCGCCGGGGTGGAACGGTTGGCACTTCAGCAGCCGCCAGATCGTCAGCAGCGTGCCCCGTACCGCCCCGTGGGTCTGCAGGGCCGTCAGGGCGTACTCACTACACGACGGATGGAACCGACAGCGAGCCGGGAGCGCCGGACTTACCCATCGACGGTACGCGACGATCGGAGCTGCCAGCAGCCGGGCGGGTGTGAGGTACGCCAGCCCACGCGGCCCCTGGCCGCTGCCGCCCGCGTCCACGGTCACGGCCCCAGCCGCCCCAGCGGCCCCAGCCGCCCCAGCGGTGTCAGCGGCCCGAGCGGTGTCAGCGGCCCCGGCGTCGGCGGCGCGGGCGGTGGC
>JBOGDE010000177.1:6212-11908 GCA_050701695.1 Micromonosporaceae bacterium | reverse complement strand
GAGGACTGTGGGGCGGCAGAGACCGGGACCGCCCGTACCGGCTGCGCCGGATGCGCCGGATGCGCCGGCCGGTTGGCGGCATGCGGGTGTGACCGGGTCTGCGGTGCGCCCGGATTCGAGCCTCGGCCGCCGGCGTTCTGGCGCGGCGTCACGCTCGGCGGCGGCACCGCGCCGAGCACCCGGGCCACGATCTGCTCGGCGGGGATCCCGTCGGCCAACGCGTCGTAGGAGAGCACCAACCGGTGCCGGAGGATGTCCGGCGCCAGGTCCTGGACGTCCTGCGGCAGTACGTAGTCGCGTCCCCGCAGCAGCGCCACCGCACGGGCCGCCCGGATCAGCCCCAGCGACGCCCGCGGGCTGGCACCGTACTGCACCAGCGGGGCCACGTCGTCCAGCCCGTGCCCCGAGGGATCCCGGGTGGTGAGCACCAGCCGTACCGCGTAGTCGACCAGCGCGTTGTGCACGAACACCTCGTCAGCCTTGCGCTGCAGCCGCAGCAGGTCCGCGGGCTGGAACACCTGCGAGGGCTCCGGTGCGCTGACCCCCATCCGGTAGACGATCTCGCGTTCCTCCACATCCGACGGATAGCCCACCAGGATCTTGAACAGGAACCGGTCCCGCTGCGCCTCCGGCAACGGGTAGACGCCCTCCTGCTCGATCGGGTTCTGGGTCGCCATCACCAGGAACGGCTCCGGCACCTCGTGTGTTTGGCCGCCGATCGAGACCTGGTGCTCGGCCATCACCTCCAGCAGCGCCGACTGCACCTTCGCCGGCGCCCGGTTGATCTCGTCGGCCAGCAGGAAGTTGACGAACACCGGCCCCAGCTCGACGTCGAACTTCTCCGCGCCCTGCCGGTAGATCCGGGTGCCCACGATGTCGGCCGGCACCAGGTCGGGCGTGAACTGGATGCGCGCGAAGGAACCCCCCACCACCTTCGCGACAGTTTCCACCGCCAGCGTCTTCGCCACCCCCGGCACGCCCTCCAGCAGACAGTGCCCGCGCGCCAGCAGCGCCACGAACATCCGCTCGATCATCCGGTCCTGGCCGACGATGATCCGCTTGACCTCGAACAGCGCCTTCTCGAGCAGGGTCGCGTCCTGCGCGGGCGTCGTCTCTGGCACGGGACCTCCATCACTAGCGGACGTACGTACAGCGGGGCAGAGCCGTTCAACGGCGGCATCGTTTCCCAAGCCTCGCACGCCCGCGCCAACCCGACACCTCCACCCCGGTCAGTGGTACAGATCACGCGCGCCGGTTCTTGATGGAGCTCCGCTCGGGTCCTCCATCGGACGGCTCAAACCAACCAAAGGGACGAAGTCCCGGGTAGACACTGTGCCGCCGATCACGTGTACGATTGCACCGACGCCGGGCGGCTTCCCCCGTGGCCGCCCGGCGTCCTAAAGGATTGGGCCATCGTGCTGCGCGGCTTTGCCGCTTGCCGGTGGCCTTTTGTCCGCATTCCTTCGGGGGGACGACCCCCCGAGCCCCCCGCGTGCGACCGCTCGCCTGCCATCTGCTGGCCGTTGCGCTTGTTGCGCTTCGCTCGGCTTCGCCTTCGCTTGGGGGTTGGTGACATGCTTTTGGGGTGGGTACGGAGAGTGCGGACTTCTCGGGTGGGGTGGCGGGGGTGGTCTGCTCGGCTCGGGGGTGTCGGGCGACCGGGACTGTGGTGCTCGTCTGGCAGAATCCGCGGTTGCATTCTGGGGGGCGGGTGAAGCGGTGGGTGGCTTGTTCGGAGCACCAGGAGCATCTGTCGTCGTTTTTGTCGGCGCGGGGGTTTCTTAGGCGGGTCGAACCTGTGGCGTCTGGTGGGCGCGACCTAGGCTCGCAGGGTGAATAGCGCTCCCGCGGGGCCCTGGGGGTCCGAGACCGACTGGCATCCGGTGTCCTCGAAGCTCATCCCGGTACGGCTGATCAGCATGGCGATCGGGACCGTGCCTGCGGTGATCGGCCTGGGGTATCTCTGGTGGTACGCACCGACGACCGTCTCCGTACTCGTGACCATCGGGTTCGTTCTGTTCCTGGGGCTGCGGGTGGTGATGGTCATCCGCGCCGTCCGCTCCTGGGGGTACCGCGAACGCGCCGACGAGCTGCTGGTACGCCACGGTCTGCTGATCCGGCGGCTGTCGATCGTCCCGTACGGGCGGATGCAGTTCGTCGACGTCTCCGCGGGGCCGATCGAGCGCGCGTTCGGGCTGGCCACCGTACAGCTGCACACCGCCGCGGCGGCCACCGACGCGGCCATCCCCGGGCTGGAGCCGGAGACGGCGGCGCGGCTGCGGGACCGGCTGGCGGCGCTCGGGCGCACCCAGTCGGAGGGGCTGTGAGGACAGTCCCGCCAGCGGTCGAGCCGCGCCGCCGGCTACACCCGCTGACTCCCCTGCTGCGCGGCGCCCGTTCGTTCGCCGTGGTGGTCGCCGGCATCTCGTTGCAGGGATTCCTCCAGCTCGGCTTCCAGCGCGGCGTCATCGTGGTGCTGCTCGCGGTGCTCGGCACCCTGGTGCTCTCGTGGGTCAGCTGGTGGTACACCGGCTACCACGTCGTCAACCGGGAGCTGCGTGTCTCCGAAGGGCTGATCTGGCGGCGCAACCGCGCCATCGCGCTGGAGCGGCTGCAGAGCGTCGAAGTGGTACGCCCACTGCTGGCCCGGCTCACCGGGCTCGCCGAGCTGCGGCTCGAAGTCGTCGGCGGGGCACAGACCGAAGCGCCGCTGGCATTCCTCACCGTCTCCCAGGCGTACACCCTGCGGGACCGGCTGCTCACCATCTCCACCGGCGCGGACCGGCCGGCACCCGCCTCCGAACTCGGCACCGCAGCACCCGGCACCGCTGAACCCGGAGCGGCCGGGCTGGTACCGGACGCCGAGGCGTCCGCCGCCCAGCCCACCGCGGCCCAGCCCACCGCCGCCCGGCCCACCGTCAGCGGTCCCTCGGCGGACGAGCCAGAGGAGGTGCTGCACCGGGTGCCCACCCGGCAGCTGCTCGTCGGTCAGCTGCTCACCCCGCAGGCGCTGGCCGCCCCGTTCACGCTTGCCGCGTCCGTGGTGATGTTCGCGGTGAACCCGAACCTCACGCTGGTCGGCATCATCGGCGCGTTCACCGCCACCGTCGGTATCGCGCTGCAACCGATCCGCCGCGCCATCACCGAGTACGGCTTCACCGTCGGCGAGACCTCCCGCGGACTCCGACTCCGGTACGGCCTCACCGAGACCCGGCACCAGACCGTACCGGCGGGCAGGGTGCAGGCGATCGCTGTCACCTGGCCGCTGCTGTGGCGTTCCCAGGGCTGGCTGCGGTGCCGGATCGACGTCGCCGGCGCCACCGGCGGCGACGAGCGGGCGGTCGGCGGCACGCTGCTCCCCGTCGCCGCCCCGCACGTCGCGCAGCGGGTGATCGGCCGGGTGCTGCCGGAGGTCGACGTCGCGAAACTGCCCGTGGTGGCGGTGCCTCCGAAGGCCCGCTACCGGGCACCGCTGCGGTACCGGGTGTTCGCCGCCGGGCTCACCGACCGGGTGTTCGCCGCCTACTCCGGGCTACTCACCCGGCGCCTCGCGGTGGTGCCGTACCAGCGGATCCAGAGCGTACGGGTGGTACAGGGGCCGTGGCAGCGCTGGCTGGGGCTGGCCAGCGTGCACGTCGACACCGCGGGGCGCAGCATCGCGGCGGTCGCCGAGCACCGCGACCTCGACGAGGCGTACCGGATGGCCGAGCAGCTCACCGACCGGGCACGGCTGGCCCGGCACGCCGATCCGGACCGGTGAGAGGCCGTCGTGATACCTCGGGTCGAGCGAGGCGGAGTCCAGGCGGCGATCCGGCAAGGCGGAGGTTTGCCCGGATACCGGTGTTGTATCCGGGTGAACCGACAACACCGCCGGGCGTCGTCTGGGCCCGCCGCAGCCGGCGCGAGGTATCACGACGGCCTCTCCAGGCGTACCCGGCGATCTACCCTGTGCGTATGGAGCTGACGGCGGGACTCTCGGCCCAGGTGGAGCTGGTGGTCGGCGATGCCGACACCGCACAGAATCTCGGATCCGGCGACGTGCCGGTGCTCGCCACCCCACGCGTGATCGCGCTGTGCGAGGCCGCCTCGGTGGCGGCCACCGCCGGCAAGTTGGCGCCCGACACCAGCACCGTGGGCAGCCAGGTCGAGCTGACCCACCGGGCGCCGACCCCGGTCGGCGGGGTGGTGGTGGCGCGGGCAACGCTGGCGAAGGTCGACGGCCACCGGCTCGGGTTCGAGGTGGTGGTAAGCCAGAACGGCCAGGTCGTCGCCGAGGGCCGACTGGAGCGGGTGGTGGTCGACCGGCACGACTTCCTGCGGCGCGCCACGGAGCAGCTGTGAAGCCCGACTGGCGGCAGGTCGCCGACCGGACGTACGTCTGGCGCCATCCGGTGATGGACGTCAACAGCACGCTCGTGGTGGGTGGCGCCGCCGCGCTGGTGGTCGACACCCTGTCCACTCCCGCCCAGGCCGCCGACCTCGCCGCGGCGGTACGCCGGCTCACCCCGCTCCCCTGGCTGGTGGTCAACACCCACCACCACTTCGACCACGCGTACGGCAACCAGGTCTTCGCCGGGCAACCCGGCTGCCAGATCTGGGGGCATCAGGAGGCCGCCCGGCGGCTCGCCGCCCTCACCCCGCGGCACCTGGCGGCGCTCGCCGACGAGTGGGGACAGACCGAGCCGGAGCTCGCCGAGCTGGCCGACGTCACCGTGACCCCACCCACCCGCACGATCCGCGACACGGCACGGCTCGACCTGGGTGGTCTGGCGGTCGAGCTGCGGCACTTCGGGCGGGGCCATACCGACGGCGACATCGTGGCCCATGTCCCGGACGAGCAGGTACTGGTCGCCGGTGACCTGGTGGAGGTGGGGGCGCCGCCCGGCTTCGAGGACGCGTACCCCCTCGAATGGCCGCACACCGTGGCCGAGCTGCTGCACCTGGCGACCGGGCCGGTGGTGCCGGGCCACGGCGCGGTCACCGACCAGGCGTACGTGAAGGCCCAGCACGACGAGCTGAACACGCTGGCGTGGCTGATCCGGGACGGCCACGCCGACGACGCCGACCCGCACGACGTGGCCAGCCACGCGCCGTTCGGGCCTGAAGCCGCCCTGGTGGCGGTCCGGCGCGGCTACGCCGAACTCTCCGGCCGCGCCTGACCCAGCACTGAGACGTCAGGTCTGGTCCGAGATCCTGTCACCGCAGCAGGTCCTCGCAGCCGTAGACACGTACGTCCGGGTGGCCTCGCACCGCATCGGTGGCTCCGCCGCGTGACCAGAGTCCGAACAGCGGTGTGCCGGGCACATCGCTGACGTGGACCGCCTTCGCCCGCAACTCGGCGAGGTCACGTTCGGACAGCGGGCGATTCTGCCAGCGGCATTCGCCGATCAGTACTGGAGTCTCGTCGTCCAGGCCGAGCACGTCGATCTCCGCTGTTTCGTCCTTCCACCAGCGTCCGACGACGGTGGTCTCGGGTAGCTCGCCCCCGACCATACGAATGGTCTGCGCCCTGGCCGCCGCCTCGAAGACCCGGGCCACGTGCCGCTGCCAGCGGCCATCGGTACGACGCTGAATCGCCGCACCTTGGCCGCCCTCAATCAGGTCGGCGTCGTCGCGGAGCGCCGCGAACCAGTAGCCCAGGTAGTCGTCGGCTATCTCGTACATCGGGTCACGACTGCCGGTGCGCCCAATCGGGC
>JBOGDE010000177.1:0-6202 GCA_050701695.1 Micromonosporaceae bacterium | reverse complement strand
CGGGCGCACCACGTTGATGTAGCCAGCGCGACGCAGCCGGTCCAACGTGTAGTCGATGCGCTGCTGGGCGCGGCTAGCGATCCGGGACCGGCGACGAGCACCGCCAGCCATCGCCACCAGAACCCGTTCGTATCCGCCCCGCCAGTCCAGGTCCTCGCTGAGGATGTCTGGGGCGTCTCTGAGCAACAGCCCGCCCGGCGTGAACGCCAACTCCGCGAGATTCTCCGCCGCCGAAAGGTCCGGCGACCACCGCCGCAGATGCAGCGGGTAACCACCACACGCCGCGTACGCCTGAATCAGCTCCTCGGCCGATAGCTGCGGAAGGAACTCCGCCGAATCCGTGAGGGTGAACGGGTCCATGCGTAGCTCGGTACCGGCACGACGATGGAGACCACCGTGTGGGCCCAGCATGCGCTCCATGACCGAGACCGCCGAGCCCGACAGCACCAGCAGCAGACGCTGATCGCGGATGTGGTTCTCCCACACCGCCGATACGACGTCGGCGAAGTCCGCCGACCTCGCCGACTGCAGCCGCGGCGCCTCGTCGATCACCACCAGGAGTGGACGGTCCGCGGCCACTCGGGCGATGAATCGCAGTGCCGCTTCCCAGCTGGGGAACGGTGCGGTCAGCAGATCGCCGACCTCGCCGCCGAGCTGTTCCCGGACGTGCGTGGTGAAGCGCTCCAGCTGACGTTCCTCACTGTCCTGCCGCGTCGCGGTGAAGAAGATCGCACGCTTGCCCCGTGCGACATGCCCGAGCAGGAAAGTCTTGCCGACGCGACGCCTACCCCAGACCACCGCCAGCTCCGGCTGGCCCTGCGCAGCTCGCTTCCAGGCCGCCTCAAGGGCCGCCCGTTCCCGCCTCCGGCCGAAGAATTGCACGACAGGACGGTAGCACAAACCGTTTGTACTACAAGCAGTTTGTGCGACGCGGGGAGGGGCGGGCCAAAGGTGGCCGTGATACCGATCCGGGATCTGGCTACGAGACCAGGGAGCCGACGACGGGCTTGGTGAGTAGGGCGGACTTTGCCTTCTCCGGGCGCGGGTCGAGGGAGCGCTCCACGAAGATGGCGTGCCAGACGCAGAACACCAGCACCGTCCACACCGTACGGCTGTGGTCGGCTTCGCCGCGCCGGTGCGCCTCCAGCAGCCCGCGGGCGTACTCCAGATCCAGCAGCTCGCCCGCCGCCGACTTCGAAAGGATCTCCAGCGCCCACTCGTACATGTCGTGCTTGAGCCAGACCCGGGTCGGGGTCGGGAAGCCGAGCTTCGGGCGGTTGACGATCTGCGGCGGCACCACGCCGTCCAGGGCGCGGCGCAGCGCGTACTTGCGGATGCCGCCCTTCGGGGTGACCTTCAGCTCCGGCGGGATGGTGGCCGCGACGTCGAACACCTCGCGGTCCAGGAACGGCACCCGCAGCTCCAGCGAGTGGGCCATCGACATCCGGTCGGCCTTGACCAGGATGTCGCCGCGCAGCCAGGTGTAGAGGTCGATGTACTGCATCTTGGTGATGTCGTCGAGGTGGGCGCACTCGGCGTACAGCGGCTTCGTCACGTCGGTGTACTGCACCGCCGGGTCGTAGTGACGCATCAGTCGCGCCTTCTCGGCTTCGGTGAAGATCCGGGCGTTGCCGAAGTAGCGCTCCTCGATCGGGGTGGTGCCGCGCTCCAGGAAGCTGCGCCCCTTCACCCCGGGTGGGATCACCCGCGACAGCGCCCGCAGACCGCGTTTCAACGCATGCGGCAGCCGCTCGACGTGGCGCAGCGACAGCGGCTCGCGGTAGATGCCGTACCCACCGAAGAACTCGTCGGCGCCCTCGCCGGAGAGCACCACCGTGACGTGCTCGGCGGCCTTCTTCGCCACGAAGTACAGCGGTACCAGCGCCGGGTCGGCGACCGGGTCGTCGAGGTGCCAGACGATCCGCGGTAGGTGGTCCATCATCTCCTGCGGGCCGATCTTGGTGGGGATGGTGGTCACCTCCAGCCACCGCGCCGAGTCCTGGGCGACGTCGATCTCGCTGTAGCCGGGCACGTCGTACCCGACGGTGAAGGTCAGGATGTTCGGGTTGAACTCGCGGGCCAGCGCCGCGACGGCGGTGGAGTCGATCCCGCTGGACAGGAACGACCCGACCGGTACGTCGGAGCGCATGTGCATCCGTACGCTCTCCCGCAGTGTGTCCTGGATCCGCTGGTAGAGCGCCTCGGGGCTGTCGGTCGGGGTGGGCCGGAAGTCCGCCCGGTAATAGCGGGCCGGCTCCACCTCACCGCCGGGCCGGTACGTGAACGAGTAGCCGCACTCCAGCCGGGTGATCCCCTGGTGCAGCGACTCGGGCTCGGGGGCGTACTGCAGGGTCAGGTAGTGCGAGAGGCCGGCGCCATCGACCGCGCGGTCCGGGCGCAACGCCAGCAGCGTCTTCTTCTCGCTGGCGAAGTACGCCCCGTGCTCGTCGACGGTGTAGTAGAGCGGCTTGATGCCGTACGGGTCGCGGGCCCCGAAGGCGACCCGCTCCAGCCGGTCCCAGATCACGAACGCGAACATGCCGCGCAGCCGCTTCACCGCGTCGGCGCCCCAGTAGTGGTACGCCGAGAGGATCACCTCCGCGTCGCCCTCGGTATCGAAGGTGGCGTCGTGCTCGCGGATCAACTGCTCGCGCAGCTCGATGTAGTTGTAGATCTCCCCGTTGAACGTCATCGTGTAGCGGCCGTCGGCGTACCGCATCGGCTGGTGGGAGTGCTCCACGTCGATGATCGAGAGCCGCTTGAACGAAAGCACCACATCGTCGCCGAGATCGACCACGCCGGTCTCGTCCGGGCCGCGGTGGTGCTGGTTCTCCAGCGCCTCGGCGATCGCGTCGCGACGGGTCTGGGCCGTCCCGGTGGCGCTGACGAAAGTGAGCAGTCCGCACATGGCGACCATCCTTCCACGGCTCCGTGATCGAATGGTTTCCGGCCGTACCCGCCACACCATCGCCTGCGTCGGCGGTACGCGCTACCGTCAAGGAGGCGTGCCGCCGGTGGGTAAGGAGTGGATCGAATGAGTGAGCTTGCGAGCGAATCATCGGCATGGTGCGTGCGCGAAGCGCCGGCCGAGCGAAGCGAGGTCGTGCGATGAGCGACCCGGAGCAGCAGAAGCCGGCTCATCACCCGGACTATCCCGAGCCGCTGCTCGAGTTCATGCGTACCGGCTGGCGGGAGGACCCGCTCACCGGCCTGGCCGTGGTCGACCAGGCACCGTGTCACGCGCGGCGCCGCGAACAGCTGTCGAGGGCGTTCGGCGGCGACACCCTGGTGATCCCCACCGGGAGCGAGAAGGTCCGCAACAACGACTGCTTCTACCCGTTCCGGCCCGGCACCGACTTCGTCTGGCTCACCGGCGAACACGATCCGGACGCGGTGCTGGTGATGCGCCCGAACGGCAACGGCCACGACGCGGTGCTGTACGCCCGTGGCCGCTCCTCCAAGGAGACCGACGAGTTCTTCCGCAGCGCCCAGTACGGCGAGCTGTGGATCGGCCGGCGGCACTCCCTCGGCGAACGCGCCACCCTGCTCGGCATCGAGACCGCGGATCTCTCCGAGTTGGAGAAGGTGCTCTCCGAGCTGCGACCGGAGCACACCCGGGTGCTGCGCGGCTTCGACCGTTCCGTGGACGCCGCGATCGAGGCGCCGGAGAAGCAGGAGGTCAAGGAGGGCGAGGAGCCCACCCTGGACCGCGACGCCGAGCTCGCCGCCGTGCTCTCGCAGCTGCGGCTGATCAAGGACGAGTGGGAGATCGAGCAGCTGGTCGACGCGGTCGAGGCGACCGTACGCGGCTTCGAGGACGTCGCCCGGGCGCTGCCGGCCAACCGCTGGGTCTCCGAGCGGCTGCTGGACGGCATCTTCGGGCTGCGCGCCCGCCACGACGGCAACACCGTGGGGTACGGCTCGATCGTCGCCGCCGGCTCCCACGCCACCACGCTGCACTGGGTGCACAACGACGGGCAGACCCGCCCCGGTGAGCTGCTGCTGATGGACATGGGGGTGGAGAACCGGCACCTCTACACCGCCGACGTCACCCGTACCCTGCCGGTCTCCGGCACCTTCACCGACCTGCAGCGCGAGGTCTACCAGATCGTGTACGCCTCCCAGCAGGCCGGCATCGAGGCGGTACGCCCCGGCGTGGAGTTCAAGGAGATCAACCGGGTCTGCATGCGGGTGCTCGCCGAGGGGCTGGAAGCGCTCGGGGTGCTCCCCTGCTCGGCGGAGGAAGCCCTCGACAAGGACAAGCAGCTCTACCGGCGGTGGAGCCTGCACGGCTTCGGGCACATGCTCGGCCTCGACGTCCACGACTGCAGCAACGCCCGCAAGGAGCAGTACCGCGAGGGCAGCCTCGATGAGGGCTACGTACTCACCGTGGAGCCGGGGCTGTACTTCCAGGAAGAGGACGAGCTGGTGCCCGAGGAGCTGCGCGGCATCGGGATCCGGATCGAGGACGACATCCTGGTCACCGCCTCGGGTGCGGAGAACCTCTCCGCCGGGCTGCCCCGCAAGGCCGACGAGGTCGAGGAGTGGCTGGCCCGGCAACGGGAACAGGGCCCACGCCTGCCCGAGTAGCCGCCGGCACCCGCCCGCGAGCCTGGATTCGGGGGCAATTCCGCAAGTTTTCGACAGTTCTCCGACAACGCGCTACCGCTCTGCGTGTCAAAAGCGCGACTGTAGGTAGTACGTCGAAGGGAGCGGTCCCATGCCAACCGTGGCCACTGCGCTGTTCGGAATAGGCGGCGGCAGCCTTGTCGTCTGGCTGACCATCCTGGTCGGGATCCGAATCTCCACCCGGCCCCGTGCCGTACGCCCGGATCCTCCGACCGATGTGCTGGGCAGTTCCCGGCCGGCTGTCGCCAACATGCTGGCGTACCGCTGGCGGTGCACCGCCGACGCGGTCGGCGCCACCCTGGTCGACTTCGTGGTACGCGGATTCGTCGCGATCCGCACCGACAACCCGGCACACCCGGTGATCGAGATCCTGCAGCCGGATCCGCCCCAGCTCACCAGATACGAACGACGCCTGATGACCCGGCTGCGTACCCAGGCCCGTAACGGGCGGATGAGCCTGTCCGCTCTGGCGTTCCACACCCGGCGCGCCGCCGACCGGTGGCTGGCGCGGTTCGCCTCCGAGGTCGCCGCCGACGCCCGGGCCAGGGATCTGGCCCGGGTCGGCGTCAACACCGACTTCCTCTCCGCCACCGCGCTGATCCCGTCCCTGGCGTTCGCCGGGTGGACGTACCTGTCGGTGCCGACCGACCGGCTGTTCTCCGCGATCGCGGTGTTCGTCGCGTTCGTGCTGGTGCTGCACCAGCTCGCGGTGCGGCTGCGGGAACGCTACCGGCCGACTCTGGCCGGGCGCGCGGCCGCCGGACACTGGCTGGGGGTGCGTACCCATCTGCGGGAGAGCTGCCCCGAGGTGGTCGCCGCCGACGTGGCCGACCGGGTGGTCTCGCAGCGCCGAACCGCGTACGCGGTCGCGCTCGGGGTGACCCCCCGGCTATCCGAGCAGCTGCAGCTGGCCCCGCCGCGGCGCCGCCGCGTGCTCGCCAGCAACCGCGCGCTGCACGTCGCGTTCCCCGACCGGCTGCGGTTCTGCTGGGGATGGGGACCGCTGGGCTGTGCCACCGCGGCCGCCGTCGCGCTGGTCGCCGCCGTCGCCTGTGCCGCCCTGCTCCAGGGGTACGGCGACTACCTGCCGCAGTTCGGCCAATTCGCGGGCTGGGCGGCGGTGACCGGGTGCACACTGGCCGCCGTCGGGCTCGCCGCGCTGGCGGTGGCGGACGTGGTCAGCACCCAGCCGCGTACCGGGACCGTGGTGTTGTTGGAGGACTACACGGCGACCCGTACCCGGGCACTGGCCGGCCGGTACGTGCTCGCGGTGGCCGATGGCGAACGCGACCCCGTCGACGCCTGGATCCTGCCCGGGCATCTCGGCGACGGGCTCGGGCTGGGCAGCACGGTAACGCTGCGGGTCAGCGGCTGGACCGGCCTGGTGAGCCGGCTCGCCGTGGTGGGCGGCCCTGCCGTGGTGGGCGGACCCGCCGTGGCACCGGGCGCCACCGCCGGCCCGGACGACGTACCGGCGTCGGCCTGAGCCGGGACCGCCGACCCGGCCGGCGGCGCCCGCTGGCTAGTGCGGTGGCCACTGACGTTGCCGGTGTCCGGGCGAGGTCCAGGGCGG
>JBOGDE010000176.1:0-11963 GCA_050701695.1 Micromonosporaceae bacterium | reverse complement strand
GCTGGGCGCTGGGCGCTGGGCGCTGGGCGCTGGGCGCTGCCTGCGGGCCCCGGGCCTGCGCGGGCGCCGGGCCGGGACCGCTCATCCCGTATCGTCGCGGTGCCCATCGCGCACCGCGTTAGGCGCCGCCACGCCAGACACGCCAGGCGCGCCCACACCCGACCAGAAGGTCGACACCCAGCGGGTGATGCGGTCGCGTACCACCGAAGGGGCTGCGCCGTACAGGTCGAGGATCGGGTCCAGGCCGGGGGTGAACGGCGCCATCGCGAGGTGCTGCAGCAGCAGTACGACGGTGGCGATCACCGGGTCGAGGTCGATCCCGGTACGCAGCTCGCCCCGCTCCCGCGCCGCCATCAGCATCGGGCCGATCGCCTCGACGTAGATCCGGTTGATCGGTACCCGGATCGCCTCCCGGGCGGACGGGTCGCGCTCCAGGTTGGTGGCGATGGTGATCGCGCGTTCCAGCGGGTGGCTCGCGAAGTACGCCACCCAGGCGCACAGCGCGTCGACCAGGTGTTCCGGCAGCGGAACCCCCTCCGGCTGGACCGCCAACTCGGCCAGATCGGCGTACACCCGCAACGCCGCCCGCTCGGCGACGTGGGCGTACATATCGGACTTGTCCGCGAAGTACTGGAACAGTGAGCCCTTCGCCACGCCGGCCTCGCGGGCGATCACGTTGAGGCTGCCACCGGAGTAGCCGTGCCGGCCGAACTCGGCCATCGCCGCGACCAGCACCCGCTCGCGACGCCCCGGATCCAGGTTCTCCCAGGTACGGGTCGGCATCGGCGGCTCCCCTAACGGCTCCCCTAACGGCTCCCTTGACAGCTCCCCTGCGGTGCCCACAAGCTTATATGACCAGGTGGTCACATCGGGAGGGCACATGAGGGTCTGCATCATCGGCGCGGGGTCGTCCGGCATCGCGTCCTGCCAGGTGCTCAACGCCCGCGGCATCGCGTACGACTGCTATGAGGCCGGCTCCGAGGTGGGCGGCAACTGGCGCTATCTGAACGACAACGGTATGTCCTCGGCGTACCGGTCGCTGCACATCAACACCTGCCGCGACGTCATGGAGTACGCCACGTACCCGATGCCGAAGACGCTGCCCGACTTCCCCAGCCACTACCAGATCGCCCAGTACTTCGACGACTACGTCGACCACTTCGGGCTGCGCGAGACCATCACGTTCCGGACCACCGTCACCCGGGTCGAACCGGCCGGCCAACAATGGCGGGTCACCGCCCGGCACCACGACACCGGCGAGGAGACCACCCGCACCTACCGCGCGGTGCTGGTCGCCAATGGGCACCACTGGGACCCGCGCTGGCCCGAGCCGGCGTTCCCCGGCGCCGACACGTTCACCGGTGAGCAGCAGCACGCGCACTACTACAAGACTCCGGACCCGTACCAAGGGAAAAGGGTTCTGGTGCTCGGCATCGGCAACTCCGCCGCGGACATCGCCGTGGAGACCAGCCTGGTCTCCGAGCGGACGTTCCTGGCGATGCGGCGCGGCGCGTACGTCTTCCCGAAGTACCAGTTCGGCAAGCCGTTCGACCGGATGGTGCTGACGCCGGTGGGGCAGTTGCCGTACAAGGTGCAGCAGTGGATCGGCCGGGTCGGGCTGCGCCTCACCCAGGGCAGGATGACCGACTACGGGCTGCCCGAGCCGGACCACAAACCGCTCGACGCGCACCCGACGGTCTCCGGTGACCTGCTCAACCGGCTCGGCCACGGCGACATCACCGTGAAGTCCAACATCGACCGGCTCGACGGCGACAAGGTGCATTTCGTCGACGGCACCGCCGAGCAGGTCGACAGCATCGTCTACTGCACCGGCTACAAGATCCGCTTCCCGTTCTTCGACGACAGCCTAGTGACGGCGGAGGACAACCGGATCTCGCTCTACCGGCGGGTGGCCGACCCCGCCCATCCCGGGCTCTACTTCATCGGTCTGGTGCAGCCGCTCGGCGCGATCATGCCGCTCGCCGAGGCACAGTCCGAATGGGTCGCCGACCTGCTCGACGGCACCGGCGCGCTGCCACCGGAGGCTGAGATGCGGCGCTCCATCGCCGACTACGACCAGCAGCTCGCCAAGCGGTACGTCGCCTCCAAGCGCCACACCATCCAGGTCGACTTCCGCTCGTACCTCACCGAACTGGCCAAGGAACGCCGTACCGCCCGCCGCCGCGCCGCCCAGCCCGACCGGTAGGCTCGCGCGGCATGGGAGCGATCAAGCCGTGGCACCTGATCATGTTGTTCTGTGTCTGCCTGGTGCCGCTGGTCGCCACGGGGATCACCGTCGCGGTGCTGCTGAGCCGCCGCCAACGCTGACTGCCGACTCCCGTCAGGAATGACCGAACCGGGGGCCATCTCGGCCCCCGGTTCCATCAGCGTCAGTTGGTACGGGTGATCCGGTCCTGCGGACCCGGCGCCACCGGCGAGTGCGCCTTGACGTACGCCTCCAGCGCATCCAGGTCGAGGTCGCCACCGAGCCGGTCAGTGCCGTCCGGCAGCACCCCGAAGGAGTCACCGCCGGCCGCCAGGAACGAGTTCACCGTGATCCGGTAGCTGCCGGCCGGGTCCAGCGTGACACCGTCGAGCTTGATGCTGGCCGGGTCGACCTTCTCGCAGTCCGGTGCGGCGTTGTCCCAGGTGTACGTGAAGCCGGCCGACGGCTGCAGGATCCGCGGCCGGGACTGGCCACACCACTGTTCCTCCAGCAGGGTGTCGATCTGGGCTCCGGTCAGCGTCATGGTGACCAGCGAGTTGCCGAACGGCTGCACCGTGAACGCCTCGCCGTACGTGATGTCCCCGGCGTCGAAGTCGGCTCGGATCCCGCCCGGGTTCATGAACGCCGCGACCGCGGCACCCTTCTCGGCGGCCCTGGTCGCCTCCAGCTGGGCGTCAGCGATGATGTCACCCAGCGGCGACTCACCCGCGTCGTTGGGGGTACGGGACAGCACGTCCGCGGCCTGACCGATCACCCGGTCCCGCAGCGGGCCGGCGATCTCCTCGTACTTGGCGATCAACCCGGAAACGTCAGACGCCTTGTCTACGGTCTGCGTGATGATCCGGTTGTTGACGGTCACGCTCGACACGTCCTTGGTCTTGCGGTCCAGCTGCATGTCGATGTCGGTGATCAGCCGCCCGAACGACATGGAGCTGGTCACCGGCCGGCCGTCGACGATGCAGTTGTACGGCTGGTGGGTGTGCCCGGTGACGAACAGGTCGACCTGCTTGGTGGTGCGGTTGACGATGTCCACGATCGGGCCGGAGATCCCGTTGCAGCCGTTGATCCCGAAGGGGGACGCCTGTACCCCGCCCTCGTGCAGCAGCACCACTACCGCGCGTACCCCGTGCTGTTTGCGCAGCTCGTCGGCGTACTTGTTGGCGGTCTCGGCCTCGTCCAGGAAGTCCAGGTGCTCGATCCCGGTCGGGGTGACGATCTCCGGGGTGCCCTCCAGGGTCATCCCGATGAAGCCGACCTTGATCCCGTCGAACTTCTTGATCGCGTACGGCGCGAACAGGGGCTGCCGGCTCTGCTTGTCGACCACGTTGGCGGCCAGGAAGCCGAAGTTGGCGCCCCCGAAGTCGTCGCCGTCGAGGCAGCCGTCGGTGGGGTGGCAGCCGCCGTTCTGCATCCGCAGCAGCTCGGCGGCGCCCTCGTCGAACTCGTGGTTGCCGACCGCGTTGAGGTCGAGGCCGATCTTGTTCATCGCCTCGATGGTCGGCTCGTCGTGGAACAGCGCCGACAGCAGCGGGCTGGCGCCGATCAGGTCGCCGGCCGAGACCACCATGGTGTTGGGGTTGGCCTTCTCCAGCTCGCGTACGTGGGTGGCGAGGTATTCGGCGCCACCGGCGCGTACCGGGTCGGAGTCGGGAAACTCCCGTACCGAGCCGGGGGTGGTGGATTCGAGGTGGCCGTGGAAGTCGTTGAGCCCCAGCAGCTGCACCTCTACCGGCTCGGTGGACGCGTTCGCCTGTGGTGTGAAGACCAGCGCCAACGCCGCGGTGAGGGCGCCGGCAAGGACGCCGCTACGGGTCAGTTTCATCCGCGCATTCAAGCAGAGCGATGTGGACACGGATAGACCACAGTTGTATCGGAGAGGCTGATCAGGTGACCAATCTGTTAGGCGTACGCCAGCGCAATCGGGCATTACTGGCCAGACAGCTGCTACTCAGGCGCTCCACGATGGCGCCGGCCGATGCTGTCGGTCACCTGGTCGGGTTGCAGGCGCAGGCGCCGCAGGCACCGTACACCGGGCTGTGGACCAGGCTCGCCGACTTCGACCCGCACGCCGCGTCGCGACTGCTGGCCGAACGGGCGCTGGTACGGATCTCGGTGATGCGCGGCACCGTACACCTGGTCACCGCCGGGGACTGCCTGACGCTGCGGCCGTGGCTGCAGCCGATCTACGACCGGGCGCTGGGTGGCAATCCGGCGTACCGCCGCGCGGTCGACGGGGTGCTCCCGGATCTGGTCGCCGCCGCCCGGAAGCTGATCGAGGAGACCCCGAGCACCAACGCCGAACTGCGGGATTTCCTGGCGCGACGGTGGCCGGACCGGGACGCGACCGCGCTGGCCTGGGGAATGCGGGCGCTGCTGCCGTGTGTGCAGGTGCCGCCGCGCGGCCTGTGGGGCGGCACCGGCCAAGCCACGGTCACCACCGCCGAGGCGTGGATCGGCCGCCCGCTCGCCGCCGACCCGTCACCGGCTTCGTGGGTACGGCGCTACCTCGCGGCGTACGGTCCGGCGAGCCCCACCGACATGCAGGTCTGGTGCGGGCTGACCAAGCTGGGAGAGGTCTTCGAGCAGCTACGCGGCTCGCTGCGGGTCTTCCGTGCCGAGTCCGGAGCGGAGCTGTTCGACCTGCCGGACGCCCCGCGCCCACCCGCCAACACGCCTGCCCCGGTGCGCTTCCTCCCCGAGTACGACAACCTGCTGCGCTCGCACGCCGACCGTACCCATGTGATCTCCACCGAGGCGCGGGCCCGGCTGGCCACCAAGAACGACTCCCCGAAACCGACCCTGCTGGTCGACGGCGTGGTGGCGGGCGGCTGGCGCCTGGAGCGCAGACGGAAGACCGCGACCCTGGTGGTCGAGCCGTTCGGTGCGCTGCCGGCGGCGGCCCGGGAGGAGGTGGTGGCCGAGGCGGAGCGGCTGCTCGCCTTCGCCGTCCCCGACCACTCCCCCGACCTCCGGCTGGTATGACATTCGCCGCCTTGATTTCCCCGGCGTTCTGTCACAGGTCGCAGGTACGTTCGGCGTACCGACGAGGAAAGTGAGGCACGTGGCGAGTAAGGCCGGTGACGAAGCCCCGGTGATCGCGTTCCGCGATGCCCCGGCCTTCGAGGCGTGGCTGGACGAGCATGCCGACGACCAGTCCGGTGTCTGGCTGAAGCTCGCCAAGAAGAATTCCGGCATTCGGTCGCTGACCGACGACGAAGCGGTCGACGTCGGGCTGTGCTACGGCTGGATTTCCGGCCAGCGCAAATCTCTGGACGACACGTACTACCTGCAGAAGTACGTCCCCCGCCGGCCACGCAGCCGCTGGTCCCAGGTCAACGTGGCCAAGGTCGGGGAGCTGACCGCGGCCGGGCGGATGCGGCCACGTGGCCTGGCCGAGGTGGCGGCCGCGAAGACCGACGGCCGGTGGGATGCCGCGTACGAGTCGCAGCGCAACGCCACCGTCCCGCCGGACCTCGCCGCCGCCCTCGCCGCGAGTCCCGCCGCCGCGCGGGCGTTCGACGCCCTCGGCAGGACCGGCCGGTACGCCGTGATCCACAAGCTGATCACCGCCCGGACGGCCACCGCCCGTATCACCCAGCTGCGCAAGGCGATCGCCGAGCTGGCATCGCCGACCTGAAAATGGCCGCGGCCCAGGGGTGAACCAAGCCCCAGCAAATGACGGTGAAAGCCTTCAAATAACGACAGAATGATTTGTCGGAATTGGGCTCGACTGTTCGATTAATTGTCGCCGATACGACCGAATCGCGGATCGCGATATTTGCCCGCGTAATCTGCTCGGAAAGTCCCTCACGGCACTTTACGACGAATGTTTCCGAGGCTTGGCCCCACGCCGTCGGACGGTTCGAACGTGGGGAGCACCATGCCTGCAGATCGCATTTCCCGGCGGCGTCTGCTCCGGGTCGCCGGTGCATCCGGTGTGCTGATCCTGCTCGCGTCCGGCGCGGCGTGCGCCGGTGGCCGTACCGCCGGCCCCATCGTCCGTACCTCGACCAGCCCGTCACCGGCCAGCTCGCCGTCGGCCGCCGCGTCGACCAGCCCACCGACCACCGCCCCGCCGCGCACCACCCGGCCACCGACGACCGCCCCGCCTCCGGCCGGGGTGCTCGCGTTCTCCGAGTTCTACCCGAGCCGCCGCTCACGGATCGGCACCACCGTCGCGGTGCGCGGGCGGGTGCTTTTCGTGCTGCGCTGCCCACCACCCGCGTCAGGTACGGCGCCGCCCTGCATCGCCGTGGCCTATCTCGCGGACCCCGGCACCACGGACCTGCCGCCCTCCGGTGACGGCGGCGTCCCGCTCTTCCGGGACGGCCGCGGCATCGGCTGCGCCGCCCACACCACACACGACCTCAGCTGCGGGGGACTGCACCACAACACGGTGCGCGTCATCACGGCAACCGTCCTCGACAACCACGGACAAGTGGTCCTCGAGGTGATCCATCCCAGGGACTGAGCCCACCCCGGAGGAAGGAACTTCTCATGTCACGATTCACCCACGGAGCGGGGAGGTGGCGACGGCTGGCGCTTCCGCTCGCCACGGTCGCCGCGACCGTCCTCTCCGTCGCGGTGCCCTGGCAGCTCCAGGCACTCGCCGCGCCGGTCTACCCCGTCGGCTACAGCGCGCAGGGACCGACCGCGATAACAGGTGGCCAGGTCGAAGGGCTCGGCGCGCAGAACAACCCGGTCGCCGGCGCCGTACACACCGTGGTGGCCCACCCCACCGACCCCGACCTGCTGTGGGTCGGCACCGTCAACGGCGGCATCTGGCGTACCAACAACGCCACCGCGGCCTCGCCGACCTGGCAGTCACTCACCGACGAAATGCCCAGCCTGTCGATCGGCGCACTGGAGCTGGACCCGACGGTCGGGACCAACCTGGTACTCGTCGGCGGCGTCGGCCGGTACAGCTCCAATAACCGGGTCGGGGGCGCGCTCTCCGGCCTGCTGCGTACGGTCAACGGCGGTAACACCTGGACCGCACTGGGTGGCGCCGACCTCGCGGGTCAGAACATCTCAGGTGTCGCCGCCCGCGGCAGCACCATCGTGGTGTCCTCGACCAGTGCCGGCGGCGGCATCTGGCGCAGCACCGACACCGGTGGCACCTTCACCCGGCTGTCCGGCAACGGGACCTCGGGCCTGCCCGGCAACGCGGCGTTCGACCTGGTCGGCGACCCGAGCAACAACCAGCGCCTGTACGCCGCCACCACCGGCGGGATCTTCCGTAGCGACGACACCGGCGCGAACTGGACCCCCGCCGGCGGAGCCGGCGCCGGCACCCCGGGCGGCACCATCGCCGGCGGCACGAACAACATCGAGATGGCGGTGCACAACAGCGCCGGCACCAACGCGGTGTACGCCGGTGTGGTGAACAACGGCCAGCTCGCCGGACTGTTCCGCTCGGCGGGCCAGGGCGGCAACTGGACCCAGCTCGACACCCCGCAGACCATCGAGGGCGGGAACCCCGTCGGACTGCAGCCGCGGATGAAGCCGGGCAGCCAGGGCGGCACCCACTTCTCGATCATCGCCGACCGTACCAACGCCAATCTGGTCTACCTGGGCGGCGACCGGCAGCCCACCAACCCCGGACCCGACGGTGTGGCGGGCACGAACGATGACACCTGGCCGAACTCGATCAACGCCGGTGACTTCACCGGCCGGCTGTTCCGCTGCGATGCCTCGCAGGGCGCCGGCACCCAGTGCGCGGTCATCACGCACGTGAACGCCAACGGCACCGCACCCCACGCCGACTCGCGCGAGATGGCCTGGGACGCCAACGGCGACCTGGTGGAGACCGACGACGGCGGCGTGTACCGGCAGTCCGACCCCGCCACCAACAACGGCAGCTGGGCATCGGTCAACGGCAACCTGCAGATCGCCGAACACCACTCCTGCGACTACGACAACGTGGCGAACGTGATCATGTGCGGCAACCAGGACACCGGTGTCCCGGAGCAGAGCTCCGCCGGGAGCGCGATCTGGCGTTCGGTCACCACCGCCGACGGCGGCACGGTCGCGATCGACGACCTGAACGCGCCGTCGATCCGCTACTTCAGCAACCAGAACTTCGGCGGCCTGTCCCGGCGTACCTGCGACGCGGCGAACAACTGCGGCAACACCGGCCTCGGTCTCGCCGTCGCCGGCAGCGGCGGGCAGAACCTCTTCCAGTTCGACACCACGATCCAGTTCTACGGGCCGATCGAAGTGAACGCGGTCGCTCCGAACCGGCTGGTGCTCGGCACCAACCGGCTGTACGAATCCACCGACAACGGAGACAACATCACCGACCTGACCGGCAACACCGGTTCAGGCATCACCGAGGCGCTGGCGTACGGCGGTCGCTCCGCCGGCATCGACAACCCGAATGTGCTCTGGTACGGCAACAACGCCGGCCTGTCCCTGCGTACCGCGGCGAATGGCACGTTCACCGCTCTCACCGCGTACCCGGGCGGCGTGCCGATCGACCTGGTGCTCGACCAGGACGACTGGCTCACGGCGTACGTCACCGACGGCGCCAACGTGTACCGGACCGCCGACGCCGGCAGCACCTGGTCGACCATCACCGGCGACCTCGCCTCCCACAACCCGGGCAGCATCATGTCGATCGCGTTCGTCCCCGGCTCCGGTTTCGACGGCGTCGTGATCGGCACCACCCGGGGCGTGTTCGCCACCCACACCCTCAATCTGGGTACGTGGGCGGAGTTCGGCGCCGGAATCCCCAACACCCTGGCGAACGAGGTCCGGTACGACGCGACCGACGACCTGCTGCTGGTCGGCACCCACGGCCGCGGCGCGTGGACGGTGGCCAACGCCAGTGACGCCTTCCCGATCGCGGATCTGCGGGTGACCAAGACAGACAGCCCGGATCCGGTGATGGCCGGTGAGGAGCTGTTCTACACGATCACGGTGACCAACGACGGTCCCGACACCGCGTTCGGGGTGGTAGCCACCGACGTGTTGCCGGACGGGGTGACGTACCTGTCCGACACCGACGACTGCACCTTGGACGCCGGGACCAACACGCTCACCTGCGACCTGGGTGACATGCCCGACGGCGCCACCCGGTCGTTCACGATCAAGACCCGGGTGGGCAGCGGCACGGTGGCCGGCGAGTCCGACGGCACCACCCGCATCGAGAACACCGTCACGGTGACCACGGCCAGCGTCGACACCGACGCCAGCGACAACACCGCGACGGCGTTGACGTTCGTACAGGAGAAGGCGGACCTGGCGCTGAGCAAGCTGTGCGTGCCGAACCGGCCGATGCGGGCCGGCGAGACCGCCAAGTGCACCGTGTACGTCGACAACTACGGACCCTCACACGCCCGCAACGCCACGGTGACCGACACCCACACCAGTGAAGGTTCGTTCACGATCACGTCCGCGGTCCCGAGCCAGGGCAGCTGCTCCGTCTCGGGCGGCACCGTGACATGCAACCTCGGTACGGTAGCCGCGGCATCGCCGTCGGAGCCCGGCCGGGAGTGGGTGGAGATCTCCATCACCGCCACCGAGGAGGTGGACATCGACGACGTGGCGAAGGTGGTGTCGAGCACCCCGGATCCCGACATCAGCAACAACCAGCGGGAGGACACGCTCAGCTTCAGTGCGGTGTCCGACCTGGCGATCAGCAAGACCGGACCGGCCGCAGCGGTCGCCGGCACCGAGATCACGTACCAGCTCGGTGTCACCAACAACGGTCCGTCCACCGCGACGGGCGTGGTGATCCGTGACGCGCTGCCAGCCGGGGTGAGCGTGGTGTCGGTCAGCGGGAGTGGCGGAGCCACCTGCAACGCCGGTACGCCCGGCGATGCGCAGGCACCGACCTGGTGTTCGTTCGGCACCCTCGCACCGGGCGCCAGCCGCACCATGTCCATCACGGTGAAGATCGCTCCGGATCTGCTCGGGATGCTCCACAACGACGCCCGGGCGTACAGCGCGGTGTTCGACCCCGACCTCGCCAACAACCTGGCAACGGTCAGCACCGCGGTGACGGCCGACGCCGATGTCGCGGTGACCATCGCGGCGACACCGAACCCGGTGGTGGCGGGCGACCAGCTCAGCTACCAGATCACGGTGAACAACAACGGCCCGTCGACCGCCGACGACGTCACGCTCACCGTGCCGTTGCCGGCCGCGCTGACCCTGCAGTCGACCAGCGTCTCCGTCGCCGGAGGCAGCTGCAGCCTGCAGACCAACACCAACACGGTGGACTGCCAGCTCGGCGACCTGCTTCCGGGAGCAAGCGCGGTCGTGACGCTCTACACGCTGGTGGACCCGTCCACCCCGCCGAGTACGGTGATCACCACCAACGCGACAGTCGGCGGCGACACTCCGGACGGCAACGCCGGCAACAACTCGGCGGGCGTCAACACCAATGTGATCACGGCGGCCGATCTCAGGATCTCGTTGACGTCCGATCTGGACGTCTACAAGCCGACATCGATCGTGCACTACCAGATCACAGTGACCAACGACGGCCTGTCCGACGCGCTCGACGTCGTGGTCACCCAGGAGTTGCCACACGAGAAGTGGGCGATCTACGACTCCAACGATGCCGGCTGCCCGCCCCCTGCCGGCTACACCTTCACCTGCTCGCTCGGCACGGTCCGTGCCGGTGAGACGGCGACGTTCCAGCTGAACATCCTCATCAGGGGCAACAACCGGACCGTCACACAGACGGCGTTCGTCACCTCGTCGACGCCGGACCCGTGGACGGCGAACAACAACAGCACCAGGGTGGTCACCGTGAAGTAGCACGCCACCCACGACGTGGGCGGCCACCACACCAGGTGGCCGCCCACATCACTGTCCACAGCAGCCCGCACGCCTGGTGTACGTCGATCCCGACGGAAACGAGTTCGGATTCGGCGGCCTCCCACTGATCGGCTCGGCACGAGTGTTAGCGCGCTGTTAGTCGCGGGAGAGTGGCCGTACCTAGCCTCACGGACGGCCGGCGACGCAGACCACGATCCCGTGGCCTGGGCCGGCGATACCGAGGAGGTATACATGAAGCGGCGTACCCGCCTGTGGTTCGGAGGTGCGGTCGGCCTCGCGGCGTTGACCGGGACCCTCGCGGTGACCATGTCAGGGGCATCAGCGCACTCCACGTCCATCAGCCAAGGCATCGACCGGATGTATATCAGCTCCGTCACCGAAGACCCTCGGTCTACTCACCGCACGTACAAGGTGTGCGACAAAGAGAACGACGGCCACAACGTCCGCGGCATCGTGAAGTACTGGGACCGGGACATCCGTGATTACCGCTACCACTGGGCCGAGGCCCCATCCGACAACTCCTGCCAACGCTGGGTGGACCCGCAGCCGTACCACCAAATCAACATCACGCACGCCAAGTTGTGTGAGTACGTCCGGTCGGACTACCGCGTCTGCACCGACTGGATCCAGATCTGATCACCCTCGCATCCTCGTGTGAGATGGACGGGGTCGCGTAACCATCTGATGGCAGGCCACGATGTCGGGTTGTGACGGCTTCTGTTGATCGGCGCCGGTTCCTCAGGATCGCCGTGGGGACCGGCACCGCGGCCGCGGTGGCGGCCCCCGCCGCGGCGCTCGCGGGGCAGGACCAGCGGCGGGTGTACGTGCTGGTGCTCGACGGGCTGCGGCCGGACGAGGTCACGCCGACCCTGATGCCGCAGCTGTCCGCACTGCGCGCCCAGGGCACGTGGTATCGGAACGCCCGCTCGCTGCCGGTGATGGAGAC
>JBOGDE010000175.1:0-11972 GCA_050701695.1 Micromonosporaceae bacterium | reverse complement strand
CGCTCAGCCCGGCCGGCGCCGCGGCCGGGTCGGACGCGGGTACGGCCTCCGGCCCGGAGGCCGCGGGCGCGGCCCCGGCACCGGCCGGTATCTGGGAGAAGGCGCCGTGGCAGCCACTCGGCAGCAGCCTGCCGGTCACCGGCCTCGGGCTCGGCGGCGTACTGGCGCTCGGGGCCGGCCTGGTCGGGTCGGGCCTCGCGTTGCGTCGCTGGCGCGGCCGCCGCACCCGAACCCCGTGAGCGGGCCCGGCTCTGCGGCCGAGGCGTTGGACGGTTGCTAAGAAGACTCCCGCCCGACTTTCTTAGGGGCCGTCCAATGCCCCGGCTCTGCGGTGTTCATCAGCCGGTGACCGCGCACGCCGTCAGGGCAGGGCGAGGGCGACGGGGCCGGTACGGCGGTGGCGTACCCAGCTGAGGTGGAACCGGCTGCCGGGGGCGAGCTCCGCGCGGCGGTCCGGCTCGGTACGTGGATCGCACGGCAGTGTCAGCGTCGGCCGCCGCACCGCGACGGTACGGGGTGACTTCACCACCTCGGCGAGGGCGAGCGCGGCCGGCTTCGGGGTGTGGTCGGTGGTGAACAGGCCGAGGTCGTACTCCCGGTCGGGGAAGTCGAGCAGGGCACGGTCGATGTCGTGCGAGGACCACCAGGTGACGCCCCAGATTGCCGGGTTCGGGGTGGCCAGCGCCAGCGTCCGCTGTACGAACTCCGCCGCGTCCCCGGGCGCCACCTGCGGCCTCGGAGCACCGACCTCCTGCAGCCAGACCGGCCGCGCCGGGCCGCCCGAGGCCGCGGCGGCGGAGGCGGAGGCGGCTGAGGTGGCGGCGGCCAGCTCGACCAGGTAGTCGGCGTGGCTGACGGCGGCGTCGGTGAGTCCTTCGCCGGGGCCGGCGGCGCCGTTGAACACCCAGGAGTGGACCGTGGTCAGGTCGCCCAGCTCCACCGCGTCGGCCGGCTGGTACGGGTGGTCCGGCTGGTACCAGGTGGCGTCGTAGAGGGAGTGCAGCGCGAGGACGTCCGGCGCCGCCGCGTGGACCACGTCGAGCAGTTCGGCGGCCCAGGCGCGGGAGTCGGCGGGGGTGGTGGGGTTGGCCGGCCACAGGTTGTCGACCTCGTTGCCGAGCGTGATCGCGAAGACGTTGTCGCGGCTGGCCACCGCCGCACTGAGCCGCGCCGCGTACGTCCGCAGCCCGTCGCGCACCGTAAGGTCGGCGAAGACGGAGCGGCGGTGCCAGGTGAGCACCCACGAGGGCAGGAAGTCGAAGCTGGACAGATGGCCCTGCAGCAGGTCCACCGCGACATCCAGCTCGAACTCGGCGGCGATGTCGATCAGCCGCAGCAGGTCGTCGATCGGGCGTTGCCGCAGCAGGCCGCGGTTGGGCTGGATCCAGGGCCAGATCGGGAAGACGCGTACGTGGTCCAGGCCGATGCCGGCGAGGTCGGCGAAGTCCCGGCGGGCCGCGTCGGGGTCGAAGTCCAGCCAGCTGTAGAACCAGCCCGTCGACGGTACGTAGTTGGCGCCGTACCGTAGCCGGAGCGTCTCCTGCACTCGCCCTCCCCGAGATAGTGTCCGATGTCGAGGAGGCAACCCTAAACCGATTTAGCTGCCCTGCCAAGGTTCACGGGCGGGCGGTGCTCTCCCGTACCGTCAGGCGAGGGGTCTCGGTCTGCAGGTCGGTGACGGTCGCCGGTTCGGCGATGCCCGCCAGCAGCACCCGGGCCGCCTGCACCCCGAAGTCGTACGTGTCGCGGGACAGTGCGGTGATCGCCGGGTGGGTGAGCCGGGTCAGCACCGAATCGTCGAACGAGGCGATCGACAGCTCGCCCGGCACCGCCACCCCCATCTCGGTCGCCACCCCGAGCCCGGCGAGCGCCATCAGGTCGCTGTCGTAGACGATCGCGGTCGGGCGCGGGTGCCCGCTGAGCAGCCGCCGGGTGGTGGTGGCGCCCTCGGTGTCGCTGAAGTCGGTGTGCAGCGACAGCGCCTGCTCCAACCCGAGCCGTTCGGAGACTTCCCGCAGCGCCTGCGCCCGGCGCTGGGTGTGTTGGAACTGCGGCAGCCCGGACACGTGTGCGATCCGGCGGTGCCCGAGCGCCGCGAGATACTCCACCAGCGCCAGCATCGCTGCCCGGTCGTCGGCCCATACGCTCGGGATTTGCCCGTGATCGCCCGGTCCGCCCACCACCACCGCGGGGATCTTGAGCTGCTCGACCACCGCGATCCGGGGGTCGCGTACCTTCAGGTCGACCAGCACCAGGCCGTCCACCCGGTGCTCCGACGCCCACCGCCGGTAGGTCTCGATCTCGGCGTCGGTGTCCTCCACGATCAGCAGCTGTACGGCGATCGCGTGCGCCGACAGCTCAGCCTGCAGCCCGGAGAGCAGCTGCCCGAAGAACGGCTCAACGCCGAGCGTACGGGCGGCCCGGGCGAGCACCAGCCCGACCGCGTCGGCACGTGCCCCGCCCAGGGCGGCGGCGGCCCGGTGTGGGCGCCAGTTCATTTCCTCGGCGACGGCGAGGATCCGCGCCCGGGTCGACTCGCTGACCCCTGGGCGGCCGTTGAGCGCGAACGACACCGCGCCCTTGGACACCCCGGCGCGCCGGGCGATGTCGGAGATCGTGGGACGGCTCGGCTGCTGCCCGCCGGGCGGGCGGCTTCCGGTCGTGGGACGACTCATGCACTCAGCTCCCGTACGTTGCGGAACGCCGATGTCCCGCGAGGTCTTGACACGCGATTCTAGCCGGGTGAATAGTGCGTTCCACTAGACCGGTTTACCAACGCGGAATCGCCGGCGTAGCGGCGATCACGGGGACCCGAAGCCGGCACGAGATTGGGGAGGACGGATGCGTACACGTCTGGTCGCGTCCGCCGCGGTGTCGGTGCTGACCCTCGCGCTCGCCGGGTGCGGGCTGGGCGGTGCCGAAGGCAGCGACGGCGATGTGGACACCAGCGGCGAGGTGAAAGGCACGGTCAGCCTGCAGACCTGGGCGCTGAAGCCGAAGTTCACCGACTACGTACAGGGCGTGATCGACGGCTTCGAGAAGAAGTACCCGAAGGCAAAGGTGAAGTGGCTGGACCAGCCCGGCGACGGCTATTCGGAGAAGGTGCTGAGCCAGGCGGCCAGCGGCGACCTGCCGGACGTCACCAACCTGCCCCCTGACTTCGCGCTGCCGCTGGTCGATCAGGGCCTGCTGCTCGACGTCGCCAAGGCGGACTCCAAACTCCGCGACGAGTACGTCAAGGGCGGCGTCGCCGCGTACGAGTACGCCGGCCACGACGGCGCCTACGGCTACCCCTGGTATCTCAACACCGACGTCAACTACTGGAACTCCGACCTGCTGACCAAACACGGCCTCGATCCCGCCAAGCCGCCGGCCACACTGGACGAGCTGGTCGCCCAAGCCAAGATCATGAAAGCGAAGTCGCAGGGCGCGATGTACCTGATGAGCCGCAAGCCCGGGCTCGGTGACCTCGCCAACGCCGGCGTGCCGATCCTGTCCGAGGACGGCAAGAGCTTCGTCTTCAACACCGACGAGGCGGCCGCGGTCCTGGGCACCTACCGCACGGCGTTCAAGGACGGCTTGCTGCCGCGTGACGTACTCACGGATAAGTATCTCGGCAACAGCGAGCTGTTCAAGAAGCAGCAGGTGGCGTGGTCCACCGGCGGCGGCAACATGATCAACGACATCAGGACCGACAACCCGACCCTCGCCGGCACCATCGTTCCCTCGGCGGCGTTCGGCACCCCGCCGCTGTACGTGCAGGGGCTGTCGGTGTCGAAGCGGTCCAAGCAGCTGCCGGCCGCGATCGCGCTGGCCCGCTGGGTGACCAGCCCGGAGAACCAGGCCGAGTTCGCGAAGATCGTGCCGGGCATCTTCCCGAGTACGGTCGCCTCCGCCGAGGACCCGCAGTTCAGCGAGAGTGACGGCAGCAATGCTGGGGACGCCAAGGTGATCGCGTTCGAGTCGCTGGCCAAGGCGCGGATGCTGCAGCCGGTGGTGGTCGACCAGGCGATGACCGACTTCATCAACCAGCAGTTCTCGCTGGCGATCAGCGGCGAGGTGAGATCGAAACAAGCGCTCGACGCCGCCGTCAAGAAGTGCAACGAGCTCCTCAACGACTGATGCAGCGCCAACCACCGCAGCGAAGCTGCCGACTCCCTCGAAGCGTCACGCCCGGGACTCGGCAGCTTCGCACACCGTGGCTGCTGATCGTGCCGGCCACGGTGTGGCTGGTGGTCTTCAACCTGTGGCCGGCCGTCAACACGATGATCCTGGCGTTCACCAACGCCAAGCCGCTCGGCGGCGGCCACTTCACCGGCCTGCAGAACTTCGAACGGATGGCCAGCGACGAGCAGCTCGCAGACGCGCTGCTCAACAGCATCATCTACATGCTGGTCTGCCTGCCGCTGCTGACGTTCCTGCCGCTGCTGCTGGCCGTACTGGTGGCGAAGAAGCTGCCCGGGATCACGTTCTTCCGCACCGCGTTCTACACCCCGGTGGTGGCATCGGCGGTGGTGGTGGCGCTGATCTGGACCTGGCTGCTGGAGGACCGGGGCGCGGTGAACGGCTTCGCGCAGCAGCTCGGGGTGATCGCGGCGCCGCTGCCGTTCCTGAGTGGACGGTGGCTGCTGCTGTTCAGCGCGATCAGCCTCACCGTCTGGAAGGGGCTCGGCTACTACATGGTGATCTACCTGTCGGCGCTGGCCAACGTACCCAGGGAACTGCACGAGGCCGCCGCGGTCGACGGCGCCGGGCCGGTGCGCCGGTTCTGGTCGGTCACCGTGCCGGGGGTACGCAACACCATGCTGCTGATCTCCGTACTGATCACGGTGTGGGGGCTGCGGATCTTCTCCGAGCTGTACGTCCTCAGCAACGGCACCGGCGGCCCGGGCGGGCGGGACATGTCGGTGGTGATGCTGATCCAGATGTACAGCCGCGGCTTCACCGGCCACCTCGGGTACGCCTCCGCGCTCAGCCTGCTGCTGTTCGCGATCACCGTCGGCCCGATGCTCTTCCTGCTGCGCCTCAACCGCCGGGAGGTGCGGCCGTGACCCAGCTGCTCGACCGGGCTCCCGCCTCGCGGGCCGCCCCGCGCCCGGCCCGGTCCCGGCGGTCCCGGGGCTTCAGCTCCGTCTCTCCGCGGGAGAAGCTGCTCCGGTACGCGCTGCTCGGCTTCGTCCTGCTGATCACCATCGGGCCGTTCCTGTGGCAGCTGTCCACCTCGCTGAAGGGCCCCGGCGAGGACATCTACACCGCGACCCCGCGGTGGCTGCCGGCCGACCCGACGCTGGGCAACTACCTGCGGGTCGCCGACGCCATCCCGATCTGGTCGTACGCGGTCAACTCGCTGATCGTGGCGTTCCTGACCGTGACCGGCAACGCGATCGGGGCGACCCTGGCCGGGTTCGCGCTGGCGAAGCTCCGCTTCCGCGGGGGCCGCCTCGTCCTTGGCCTGGTGCTCGCCACCCTGGTACTCCCGAGCGAGGTCACGATCATCAGCCAGTACGTCACCGTACGCAGCATGGGGTTGGCGGACACCCTGCTCGGCGTGGCGCTGCCCGGGGCGATCTCGATGCTGAACGTGCTGCTGATGCGGGCCGCGTTCCAGGCGATCCCGGGCGAGCTGGACGAGGCGGCGATCGTCGACGGCGCCACCGTGTGGCAGCGGCTGATCCACATCGGGCTGCCCAACGTACGCGGGATGCTCAGCGTGATCACGATCTTCGCGTTCATCGGCGCCTGGGACGACTTCCTGTGGCCGCTGATCGTGCTCCACGACCCGGAGCACTACACGCTGACCGTCGGTCTGCAGTACCTGAACAGCTCGTTCAGCTCGAATCCGCGGCTGGTCGCCGCCGGCACCATGATCGCCTTCGTGCCGATCGTGATCGTGTTCGGCGTCCTGCAGCGGTTCTTCTTCCGAGGCACGTCGTTCGAGGTGAGCCACGCGGGTGCCGGCGGTGAGTCCACGTCGTTCAACACGAAGGCGTACACCCTCCAGACCTCGACCGACGGCAGCACCTGGAGCACTCCCGTCACGGTCACCGCCAACACCGCCAGTGCCACCACCCCACCCGGTCAGCGTCTCCGCCCGGTACGTCCGGCTGACCGTCACCACGCCCACCCAGGGCAGCGACCCCGCGACCCGGATCTACGAGCTCAAGGTGTTCGGCAGCGGTGGCACCACACCGCCGCCGGCCGGCTGCACCGGCACCAACGGCAACGACGTGGCGATCCCGGATCTGTCCACGGTGGAGTCGGCGATCACCATCTCAGGCTGCTCCGGGAACGCGTCTGCCACCTCGACGGCCGAGGTGCACATCAGGCACACCTACCGGGGTGACCTGGTGATCTCGCTCGTGGCACCGGACGGGAGCGCGTACACCCTGCTCAACCGCTCTGGGGGCAGCGCCGACAACGTCGATCAGACCTTCACCGTCAACCTGTCCGGCGAGGCCCGCAACGGCACCTGGAAGCTGCGGGTACGGGACGCCGCCGCGCAGGACACCGGCACCATCGACACCTGGACACTGACCCTGTAGTTCCTGGGGAGGACGGCCCGCGCGGCCGACCGCCGCGCGGGCCACGCCCGATCATGCGAGGGAGCACCGTGACCATCGAGATCGTCTCCGTCACCAGCACCGACCTTTTCGTCGGCACCGAGGCCGAACCCCGCCAGGTCGTGAAGGTGGTGCTGGCCCGTGCCGCGGGCGCCGCGCCGTCGACCGTAGAAATAACCGGTCCGCGGGTACGGGGGGAAGCGCCCGTCCCCATCGGGGTCGACGAGGTGACCGTCGAGGTGCCGGTGGCCACCGACGCGGCACCCGGCACGTGTTTGCCGATCTCGGTGCGGGTCGGTGGCGCGTCGGCGCAGGGCACCCTGACCGTGGCCGAGACCGGCTGGACCATGTTCCTGGTCTCGCACTTCCACTACGACCCGGTGTGGTGGAACACGCAGGCGGCGTACACCCAGACCTGGGAGCTGCAGGGCAACGACGGCACCACCCGGCCGGTGTGGGAGCACAACGGCTTCAACCTGGTACGCGCCCACCTCGACATGGCGCGCACCGACCCCGACTACGCGTTCGTGCTCGCCGAGGTCGACTACCTCAAGCCGTTCTGGGACGTACACCCGGAATACCGCGGCGTGCTGCGGGAGCTGATCGCGGCCGGGCGGGTCGAGGTGATGGGCGGGACGTACAACGAGCCGAACACCAACCTCACCGGCTCGGAGACCACCATCCGCAACCTGGTGTACGGCATCGGCTACCAGCGTTCGATCATGGGCGCGGATCCCCGCACGGCGTGGCTGCTCGACGTGTTCGGCCACGACCCGCAGTTCCCCGGGCTGGCCGCCGAGGCGGGGCTGACCAGCAGCTCGTGGGCGCGCGGGCCGTACCACCAGTGGGGGCCGATCCTCACCAAATTCGACGAGGCCGGTGGGGATGCCCGGCACATGCAGTTTCCCGCCGAGTTCGAATGGCTCTCGCCGTCCGGGCGCGGCGTGGTCACCCACTACATGCCCAACCACTACTCCGCCGGCTGGTGGATGGACTCCTCGGCGTCGCTGGAAGAGGCCGAGCACGCGGTGTACGAGCTGTTCCAGGCGCTGAAGCCGGTCGCCGCCACCCGCAACACGCTGCTGCCGGTCGGCACCGACTACACCCCGCCGAACAAGTGGGTCACGGCTATCCACCGTTCCTGGGCTTCGAAGTACGTGTGGCCGCGGTTCGTGTGTGGCACGCCCCGGGACTTCTTCGCCGCGGTGTCGGCCGAGATGGCTTCCCGGGGGGTGGCGCCGAGCCCGCAGACCCGGGACATGAACCCGCTCTACACCGGCAAGGACGTGTCGTACATCGACACCAAGCAGGCGCAGCGGGCCGCCGAGGTGGCGGCGACCGACGCCGAGAAGCTGGCGACGTTCGCGTCTCTGCTGGGGCTCGGCCGGTATCCCGAGAAGGCGCTGGACAAGGTGTGGCGGCAGTTGGCGTACGGCGCGCACCACGACGCGATCACCGGCTCGGAGTCCGACCAGGTCTACATCGACCTAATCACCGGCTGGCGCGAAGCCTACAACCTGGCCACGGACGTACGAGACCGCTCCCTGGACGCCCTCGCCGCCCAGATCAACACCCACGGCAACGGCCTCGCCGTGACGGTCACCAACACCCTGTCATTCCCCCGCACCGACGTGGTGCGGGTGCCGCACGCGATCTTGGAAACGGCGGGTTCGGATCGGACGCGTCGTTTCCAAGATCTCAGGCTGGTCGACGACGCCGGCGACGTGGTGCCTTGTGTGGTGGATGCGGGGGTGTTGGTGTTCGTGGCGCGGGATGTGCCGGGGACGGGGTGGCGGACCTGGCGGTTGGTGCCGGGCTCGGACACCGGCACCGGCTGGGAGCCCGCGGACGGAGACGCGATCGGGAACGAGTTCTTCGCGGTGGCGGCCGACCCGGCGCGTGGCGGCGGCCTTCGCAGCATCGTCGAGCGGGCCACCGGCCGGGAGTTGCTGCGTGACGGCGCCATCGGTAACGAGCTGCGGCTCTACGACGAGTACGACCAGCACCCCGAGTTCGGCGAAGGCCCGTGGCACCTGGTGCCGACCGGCTCGGTGGCCTCATCTGCGTCCTCGGTGGCGCAGGTCCGGGCGGAGAAGTCGCCCGCCGGGGAGCGGCTGATCGTCACCGGCACCGTCGGCGAGGTGACGTATGAGCAGCGGATCACGTTGTGGCGTGGCCTGGACCGGGTGGAGCTGCGTACTCGGGTACGCGAGTTCACGGGCTCGGACAAGCTGCTGCGGGTGAAGTTCCCGGTCGACGTACCGGGGGCACGTCCGGTCTCCGAGGTGGCGGGCGCGGTGATCGCCCGTGGCTTCGGGTTCCCCGACTCCGACGCCGCGCGGGCGCCGTGGACCCTGGACAACCCGGCGAACACCGCGTTCGGGCTCAGCAGCACCGCCGCCCTGCGGCTGCGGGCGCCCGGCGGCGGCGTGCTCGGTGACGCCGCGCTCGCGATCGCCGAGGTGGTGGTGCCGTCCCTGGAGGAGGCGGCGCCGCTGGCCCGCGACCTGGTCGTCGCGCTGGCCCGGGTCGGGGTCACCGCCACCACGTCGACCGCCGCGGGCTCCCGGTACGGCTGGCTGCGCGTGGACTCCAACCTGCCCGACGTACGGATCGTGCTCGGCGGCCCCGACCAGAACGAGCTCGCCGCCGAGCTGGCGGAACGGGCGGGCGCGGTGTACCGGGACGCGTTGAAGCGGGAGCTGGACGACCGTGGAGCGGCCCGGCTCTACGTACCGGCCGAGCAGCCGCTGGACCAGGTGTGGGTCGCGGGCGCCGACCTGCGCGACGTACGGGCGCTGCCGGCGCTGATCGTGGCCGGCGTCTCCGCCGAGGCGCTGGCGGAGGAGATTGCGGCGCTGGCGGCGGAGTTCGGGTCGACCGCCGCTGCCGCTACCACGGTGGATGTCGGCAGCACCGCGCTGCTCGACCCGTACACCGTGGGGATCGCCAGCTACGGGCTGCCCGGATTCGTGGTCGACCCGAGCGGAGCGCTGCACCTGTCGCTGATGCGTTCCTGCACCGGCTGGCCGTCCGGGATCTGGCTGGACCCGCCGGTACGCCGCACCCCGGACGGTACGGCGTTCCAGCTCCAGCACTGGACCCACGACTTCGACTACGCCCTGTTCAGTGGCGCTGGGGATTGGCGGGACGCCGACCTGGTGGTGCACGGACACCGCTTCTCCACACCGCTGCTGGTACGCGTCGGCGAGCCGCACGATGGTGACCTGCCGCCTCGGCACGCGCTGCTCACCGTGACCCCCGAGCGCCAGGTCCAGGTGCAGACCGTCAAACCGTCCGGCAACCCGTCCGCCACCGGCGCCGCCGCCGGGGCCGACCCCGCGAACGGGGTGACCGTACGCCTCGTCGAGACCACCGGCCGTCCCGTCACCGCCCGGGTGGAGTCAGCCTTCGGCTGGACCTCCGCGCACCACACCGACCTGTTGGAGACCTCACGCCGCCCGGCGCCGGTCGGCGCCGCGGCCGAGACCGCGCTGGACGGAGGCGTGGCCGGGACTGTGCTCGACGGCGAGGTGGTCGAGACCGGGCTGGACGGTGCGCAGATCGCCACCGTAATCGGGGTGCCGGCGCGGTCGGCGGCCGGCGGCGAGGTGCTGGGGGTGACCGCCGAGCTGGCGCAGCCGGTCTACTCGCGGTACTGGCTGCACAACCGGGGGCCGGCCCCGCTCGGTTTCTTCCCGGTCAGCGTTACTGCCACCCCGACCGTGCTCACTGTGGACGGACCTGTGGAGACCACCGTGACCGTGGCCAGCCACCACACCGAGTCCGAGTTCACCGGCGTACTGCGGGTGGCTGCCCCTGAGGGCTGGACGGCGGAGCCGGCGGAGCGCCCGCTCGCGCTGCCGGCCGGCGGCCACACGTCGTTCCCGCTGGGTGTGACCCCGCCCGCGGAGGTCGCGCCGGGGCTGTACTTCGTACGGGTCCAGCTGCCGGTCGCCGCCGACCGGCAGTGGGAGGACGTGGTGGAGGACGTGGTGACGGTGCTGGTGCCGGGCGGCCCGGCCGACGAGGTGCTGCCGCCCCCGGCCGGCGACGAGATCGCCCACACCGAACAGATCAAGGGCACCGGCGCCGGCACCGCGCGCCCGCTCGGCCTGGAGATCACCGGCGCCGACCAGCGGATCGAGGTCGCGCCCGGTGCCACGACGACCTTCAGGTTACGGCTGGCGAACCACACCGCCGGCCGGATCGACGGCGAGGCGATGGCCGTCAGCCCGTGGGGCACCTGGGATTTCGTCGGCCCGTACGCCCAGCCGTTCACCGTGCAGCCGGGCGGGTCCGGCGAGGTGACGTGCCAGATCGAGGTGCCGGCCGACTCCGAGCCCGGTCACTGGTGGCTGATGGTGAAGCTGATGTGGTACGGCCGGGTCCAGTACACCCCTGCAGTCCCACTGGTGGTGACAGCACCATGACCGGCGCTGGTGGTGATGGCGCCATGACCGGGGCGGCGATGGCGCCGGTCGGTCACTCGCACGCCCCGTCCGCCGCGCGCCAGGCCGCGGCGGTGGCGCAGCGCGAGGCGGCGGTGATCGGCAGGGTCGGCGGTGTGCCGGTGTCTCGGGAACGGCTCGACCAGCGGCTGGGCGCACTCCGCGCCGGCCCGCGTGCGGCCGCGCTGCCGGTGCCGGGCAGCTCCGAAGACCGGCAGTTCGTCCGCTGGGTCGCCCACGTGCTGTTCACCGAAGAGCTGTGCCACCAGGCGCTCGCCGACCGCCCGGCGCCCGCGGTGCCGCCCCTGGACCCAGCGGCGGTGCCGTCTCTGGATCGGGCGCTGGCGGGGCGCTCCCTGGATCGGGCGCTGGCGGTGCCGTCTCTGGATCCGGCGGCGGCGGTGCAGCTTGGGTCGATCAACACGGCGGCGTGGCGGTCGTGTGCGGCGGTGGCGGAGGTTTTCGCGCTGGTCGTACCCGCGGAAACAGGTGAGGCAGGGGCGCGGGCTGCGCGGCGGTGGTGGCGGGTCGACCACGCTCTCGCCCCCGACCCGGGCGCGGCATCGGCGGCCGAGCTGGTGCCGCTCGGCTGGACCACTCTCGATGACCTCCCGGCGCCGCTCGCGTCCGCGCTGCGAACCGCGGTACCCGGCGAGCGGGTCGGCCCGGTGCAATCACCGCTGGGTTGGCATGTCGCCCGGGTCGAGGCGATCGAGGAACGCGCCGACGGCCCGGCACACCCCGGTGACCTGGGAGAACGGCTCCGGGAGTACGCCCGGTGGCTGGACCGCCGCCGCGCCGATACCGTCCGTACCGCCCCCGGCTTCGAGCACCCCGGCGACCCCTCCCAACCCGACAACACCCACCGCCATTAGTGCGGTGGCCACTGACGTACACCGGGCCCGGCCGGGCCCAGAACGACGCTGGCAACGTCGGATCTTGGCCCCGATACAACACCGGT
>JBOGDE010000174.1:0-12045 GCA_050701695.1 Micromonosporaceae bacterium | reverse complement strand
GGGGTGGGCTGCGCGGGGCCGCCCGGGGCGGGGCGCTGAACCTGGCCGGCGCCGGGTACGCCGCGCTCGCCGGATTCGGGGTCGCCACCCTGGTCGCCCGCGGCCTGTCGCCCGAGCGGGCGGGCGTCTTCTTCACCGCCACCACGGTGTTCGTCATGCTGGCGGTGGTCGCCAAACTCGGCACCCCGACCGGGTTGGTCTACTGGCTGTCACGGCTGCGCACCGAGGGCCACCCGGAGCTGATCCGCCGCTGCCTGACCGTCGCGCTGCGCCCGATGCTGCTCGCCGCGTCGCTGCTCGCCGTCACCCTGTACCTGGCCGCCCCGTGGCTGGCCGCCGTACTGTCCGGAGCCGAGCCCGCGACCGGGCCGGCGGGGCCGGGCGACTCCGGTGGGCTGGCGGGGCAGCTGCGGCTGCTCGCCCTGCTGCTCCCGCTCGCGGCGCTCAGCGACGCGTTGCTGGCCGCCACCCGGGGCTTCCGGACGATGCGCCCCACCGTGCTGGTCGACCGGCTGCTGCGGCCCAGCCTGCAGCTGCTCGGCATCGCCGCGGCCGCCCTGCTCGCGGCCGGCGCCGCCTGGTACGCCGCCGCCTGGGCCGCCCCCTGGGCTCTCACCGCCCTCGTGGCCTGGCTTGCCCTAGGCCGTGTCCTGGCCCCCCACGCCGCCGCGTCCGGCCCCGCCCCCGCGTCCGACCCCGCCCCCGGGCTGGGTCGGCGGTTCTGGGGGTTCACCTGGCCGCGTGGGGTGGCGAACGTGGTGCAGCTGGCGCTGCAGCGGGCCGATGTCGTACTGGTGGCGGGGTTTCTGGGGTTCGCGCCGGCCGCCGTCTATGCCGTCGCCACCCGGTTCACGGTGGTGGGGCAGTTCGGCAACGCGGCGATCGGCACCGCCACCGAGCCCCGGCTCGCCGAGGCGCTCACCCGCGGCGACGACACCACGGCACGGCAGCTCTACACGTACGCCACCGCGTGGCTGATGCTGGTCGCCTGGCCGCTGTACCTGCTGGTCGCGGCGTTCGCGCCGCTGTACCTGGGGATCTTCGGCCCGGCGTACGCCACCGGCGCGGCGACCGCGGTGGTGCTGCTGCTGTGCGCCGCGATGCTGGTGGCCAGCGGCTGCGGCACGGTCGACACGGTGCTCGCGATGACCGGGCGTACCACCTGGAATCTGGCCAACGTGAGCGCGGCGCTGGTGGTCAACGTCGCGCTCAACCTGCTGCTGCTGCCCAGGATCGGCATCCTCGGCGCCGGCGTCGCCTGGGCCGCGGCCACCCTCACCAAGAACCTGCTGCCGCTCGGCCAGCTCGCACTGCGGCGCGGCCTGCACCCGTACGGCAGGGCCACCCTGCTGGCCGCCGGGCTCGCGCTCGGCTGTTTCGGCGTACCCCCGGTGCTGGCGAGGCTGGCACTGGGCCCGAGCCTGCCGGCGCTGCTGGCGGGGGCAGGCGCCGGCGCGCTCTGTTACCTGGCCGGGCTGTGGCTGCTGCGGGCCCCGCTGCGGCTGGACTCACTGCTACGACGGGAGACCCCATGAACGCCCCGATCCTGGTCACCGGGCTACCACGTACCGGCACCAGCTGGGTCGGCAAGATGCTGGAGGCCTCCGGCGAGCTGGTCTACGTCAACGAGCCGCTCAACCCGCAGCACCCGCCCGGCCACTCCCCCGGGGTGCTGAACGCCCCGGTGACCCACCGCTGGCAGTACATCTGCGACGACAACGGCGAGGAGTGGCTGCCGGCGTTCCGGGACACGGTCGCGCTGCGGTACCGGTTCGGCGCCGAGCTGCGCCGCAACCGCGGCCTGTACGACCTGGCCCGGCTCGCCAAGTACGGCACCTCGTTCACCCGGGGCCGGCTGCGCGGCCGCCGCGCGCTGCTGGACGACCCGTTCGCGCTGCTCGCCACCCGCTGGCTGGTACGCCGGCTGGGGTGCCGCGCGATCGTGCTGGTACGCGACCCGGTGGCGCTGGTCGGCAGCTGGCGCAAGCTGGGCTGGCAGGTGCACTTCCACGAGCTGCTGGAACAGCCGCTGCTGGTACGCGACCTGCTCTCGACCGACGACGTCGCCGAGCTGCGCTCCCTGATCGGCTCCCCCGACCACATGAGGCGGATCGCGACCCTGTGGCGCCTGGCGTACACCATTGTGGAGGGTTTCAACGACCTTCCGGGGGTACGGGTGCAGCGCTACGAAGACCTCGCCACCGACCCCGACACCGGCTTCCGGGAGCTGTACGCCCACTGCGGCCTGACCTGGTCCGACCGCGCCCGCGCCACCGTGCGTGCCGCGACCTCCGGCGGCGACGACGACTCCGACCCGCACCGCTGGTCACTGCGGTACGGGCTGTCCAAGACCGCGTTCCGCCCGATGGACTCCACCGCGGCGCTCACCTCGTACCGGCAGCGCCTCACCGAGCACGAGATCGCCCAGGTACGCCTGCTCACCACCGACGTCGCCGCCCGCTTCTACCCCACCGTCGTCCCCAGCTGACCCGCGGGATCAGCTGTTCGGCCGATCGCCACCGGCCACAACGGCTTAGCCTGCGGAGTTTCCGGGGTAGTTGTCGTATCCGCGCTGGCTGATACGACAACTACCCCGGAAACAGCTAGCGGCGTACCAGGGCGGAGGTGAGCAGGCGGGCAGCGTACGGGAGGTCGTGCACGACGTAGCGGCGGAACAGGCGGCGGGGTTCGGATGCCAGGCGGTGCAGCCACTCCAGGCCGGTACGGCGCATCCACCGTGGGGCACGGCGCACCTCCCCCGCGGCGAAGGCGAGCGACGCGCCGCAGCCGACGAACCAGGTGCCGGGCAGTGCCGCCGCCAGGTGCGTGATCAGCCGCTCCTGGCGGGGGAAGCCGAGCCCGACGAAGACGATGTCGGGGTCGGCGGCGAGCGCCGCGGCGACCACCGGGGCGACCCCCTCAGGCTGCGCGTCGAACCCGTACGGCGGGCTGTCGGCGCCGGCCACGGTCAGTCCCGGGTAGCGGTCGACCAGCGACTCGGCGGCGCGCTGCGACACGCTGGGGGCTCCGGGGGCGCCGCCGAGCAGGTAGATCGACCGGCCGGCGGCCGCGGCGGCGGCGCACAGCGACCAGATCAGGTCCGAGCCGGCGACCCGGGCCGGCAGCGGGGAGCGGGCCAGATGGCTGGCCCAGACCACGGGCATGCCGTCGGCGAGCACCAGCGAGGCGCTGCGCACCAGGTGGCCGGCCGCCGGGTCGCGGCGTACCTGCCGCAGGATGTCGACGTTCGGGGTGACCACGGTGCCGCCCTCGCCGCGTTCCAGCGCGGCGATCACATACCGGACCGCCTCCGCCTCCCGCATCGGATGGAACGCCACCCCACCCAGCTCGACCCGCCGCCGCCCGAAAACCACCCTGCCCCGCGGGCCCGTCAACACTGAGTGCACGGCGGGCAACTTAACGTAGTACGCCGGCCCACGGACGAGTTTGGGCAAATCCACATGAAGACGGATCCACTACCCCGGCTGAGTCGTTGAACCTGCAAGAAGAGCGCCCCTCGGCAGCGGTGGCTGTCGGACCGGCCCAGAGCCGCCCGACCGCCGGCGCCGCTGCCGCCGGGCGCTTTCGCGAGAAGGGGGATGGCGAGCGTGACTGGTCAGGTACGGGTGCTGTTCCTCGGCGGACTCGGGCGCAGCGGCACCACCCTGGCCGAACGCATCCTCGGACAGCTCCCCGGCGTCGCCCCGCTCGGCGAGGTGGTGCACCTGTGGCAGCGGGACCTGGTCGACGGCGAACGCTGCGGCTGCGGCGCGGCGTTCTCGGGCTGCGAATTCTGGCGCGCCGTGGGAGTCCGCGGCTTCGGAGGCTGGCACGCCGTCGACCCGGACTGGGTGCTGCGGCTGAAGGCCGACGTGGACCGCACCCGCCACATCCCCCGGCTGGGCGGCGCGCGGCTCACCCCGACCCACTTCGAGCTGGTACGGGTGTACGGCAGCTACTACCACCGGCTGTACGCGGCGGCGGCACACGTCGCCAGCGCCCACACCGTGATCGACTCCTCGAAGCACCCGTCGCTGGCGTACTGCCTGAGGTGGCTGCCGGAGATCGACCTGCGGGTGGTGCACCTGGTACGCGACCCGCGCGGGGTGGCGTACTCGTGGACGAAGACCGTACGCAGGCCGGAGGCCGCCGACGATCACATGACCCGCTACCACCCGGCCCGCGCCGCGCTGCTGTGGAACCTGCACAACACCGCGCTCGACGCGCTGGGCGGGCGCGGCGTACCTGTCCACCGGGTCCGGTACGAGGACTTCGTACACGACCCCGTCGGGGCCACCAAGGAGATCGCCGGGTTCGCCGGCATCGACCACGGTGACCTCGACTTCCTCGGCGGCGACCACGCCGACCTGACCACCAGCCACAGCGCGGCGGGCAATCCGATGCGCTTCCGTACCGGGCGGATCGACCTGCGTACCGACGAGGGGTGGCGAAGCGGGCTGCCGGCCGGCCAGCAACGGCTGGTCACCAGCCTGACCCGCCCCCTGCTCGCCCGGTACGGGTACCCGCGGTAAAGGACTTCCGATGAGAGACTTCTGGCCATCCGTCGGGGTGGTGATCCCGACCCATCACCGGCCCGAGACGCTGCGCCGCACCCTGGCCTCGGTGATCGCCCAGGACTACCCGGGCCGGCTGCGCACCATCGTGGTGTACGACGGGGGCCGCCCCGACTTCCTGCTGGCCCGCTCCGGCACCCGCCCGGTGATGGTGCTGGGCAACTCGCGTACCCCCGGGCTGGCCGGCACCCGCAACACCGGGATCAAGGCGCTGGACACCGACCTGGTGGCGTTCTGCGACGACGACGACGAATGGGCGCCGCAGAAGCTGCGGGACCAGGTGCAGGCGCTGCGTGCTGAGCCGGGTGCGGAGTTCTGCAGTTGCGCCATCGAGGTGGTGTACGCCGACCGGGTCAACCAGCGGCTCGCCGGGCTGTCCCGGGTCGGGCTCGCCGACCTGATCCGCTCCCGGATGGCGATGCTGCACTCCTCGACGTTCGTGGCCTGGCGCGACGCGCTGGTCGACGGCATCGGGCTGGTGGCCGAGGACGCCCCCGGCAGCCAGAACGAGGACTGGGACCTGCTGCTGCGCGCCGCCCGCCGGCACCCGATCGTGCACGTCGACAGCCCGCTGGTACGCATCCACTGGGGGCGGGGTTCCCGCTTCGCCCACCAGTACGACACCAAGATCGCCTCACTGGAGTGGATGCTCGACCGGCACCCCGAGATCGGCCACAGCGACCAGGGCGCCGCCCGGGTGTACGGCCAGCTCGCCTGCTGGCACGCCGCGAAGGGGGAACGCCGCGCCGCCACCATCTGGGCCCGCAAGGCGATGCGCGCCCGCTGGCGCGAGCCCCGCGCCGCGATCGCCCTGGCCGCCGCCGCCGGAGTGGTCAAGGTCGAGACCGTGGTCTCCGCCCTGCACCGCCGCGGCCACGGCATCTGACCCACCCCACCGCCGCCCACACTGACACCGCGGCCGCGGGACAACTGCGGAGTTGCCGGGGTCTCTGGCAGCATCGAGGCCCCCACAACTCCGCAGTTGCCTAAACCCTGCCCGGGGTCAGCGAGGAGACCACAGGTAGCGGGTGACCGTACATACGTCGTGGAAACCTAGGCCGCGGTAGAGGCGCTCCGCCGAGGGTGAGGCGGTGAGCGCGGCGTGGCTCGCGGCGCGGCGGCGCGCCACGTCCAGGCAGGCGCGGGTCAGCGCGGTACCGATGCCGCGGCGGCGTACCGCGATCCGGGTCGCGATGTGCTCCAGCCATGCCACCGGCCGGCCCTCCTGGCCGGGCAGCCGCCCCACCCACACCGCGGCACACGCCACCGGCTCACCGTCCAGCACACCCAGCAGATGGGGGGTACGCGCCGCCACCCCGTACGCCATCGGGGCGCGGAGCGCGACCAGCCGGTCTTCCAGCAGCCGGCTCGGCGGGGCCGCCCAGATCCGTACCCAGGCGCGCATCTGACCCTCCGCGCCGACCCGCCGGATCTCCAGCCCCTCCGGAGGCAGCCAGCGGGCGAAGGTGCCGAGTCCCGGGCGTGACGCATCGAGGGAGTCGGCACCTTCGTTGGCGGGCTGATCCAGATCCAGCACCATCCCGGGCTCGGTGCCGTAGTGGCTGAGCCCGGCGTCCGCCAGCTCCCGCGGCAGGGTGTCCGGGCTGGTCGGGCCGGCGTGCCACAGCATCGGCACCTCGACCTGCCGGAACGGTGCCAGCGCCTCGTCGACCGCCTCGCCGTCGCGTGCCCAGTAGACCCCGTTGAGCCCTTCGTACGACGCTCCGGTGATCAGCCAGCGGCGGCGGACCGTCTCCTCGACCGCGGTGTGCGGGGCGGCGCCGTAGCAGGACGCGGCGGCCCAGGCGGCGTCGTCGACCAGCGCGGCAGCACTGTGGAGGCTGCCACGCAGCGCCACCGAGTCCGCCATTTCCGCCACCGCCTGAAGTGTTGTTGCGGCGGAGCGTAGCGGTTGCGGCGACGACACGCGAGGGGCAATCGGTCAACCGTTGGTCTGCGGCGGCGGCAGCAGCGTGGTCGGCAACGCGTCCTCGGGGCCGGCCCCGGGGGGTTCCCGGCCCGCCCGTACCAGCAGCAGCAGGTTGAGCGCGGTGACGCCGGCCAGCAGTCCAGCGGTGAGCCAGAAGCCGTACCGGTCGGAGATCTGTACCCCGGCGGCCCGCGCCGCTTCCGGATCCAGCGTCGCCTGCAGGTCCGAACGCAGGATGGTCTGGGCGGCCACCAGGAACATGGTCGCGACCGCGGCACAGGCGAGCCCGCCCAGTGCGCGCGACCACGCGGTGGGCAACAGTACGGTAGCGGCGCCGACCACGATCAGCAGCAGCGCCGCGATCGCGAACGGCTGCGGTTCGAGCCCTTCCAGCTCGTCGATCTGCTCGTTGGAGCGCAGCCCCTCGGGCAACTCCTCACGGGTCATCCCGTCCATGGCGACGTCCGGCGCGCCGCCGACCACCAGATCGGCCCCCTGGTACGTCACCTCGCCCCGGTGCCCTTCCGCCTCGCAGGACACGGTCAGGAACGGCAGCAGGAAACACACCGCCACCAGCGCGAACCCGGCCGGGCTGAGCAGCCGGCGTAGCACCGCGGTCATCCGCGACCTCCCCGTGAGAAGGCGACAGACTACCGGCGGAGGAGTGCCTGCCGCTGCCCTCAGGCGGTGTCGACTGCCCTCAGGCGGTGTCGACGATGATGCCGGCGCCGACGGTGCGGTTGGTCGCCTCGTCGATCACGATGAACCCGCCGGTCGTACGGTTGCGGCGGTACTCATCGCACAGCAGCGGCGCGGTGGTACGCAGCCGTACCCGGCCGATCTCGTTGAGCCCGAGCGAGCCGGCCGCCTCGTCGCGGTGCAGGGTGTTGACGTCGAGCCGGTACTGCAGCGACTTCACCATCGCGCGCACCGAGCGGGTGGTGTGCTTGATCGCGTACTTCACGCCCGGCTGCAGCTGCTTCTGCTCGTCCATCCAGCAGATCATCGCCTCGATGTCCTGGGTGGCGTGCGGTTGGTTGTGCGGCCGGCAGATCATGTCGCCGCGCGAGACGTCCAGCTCGTCGGCCAGCCTGATCGTGACCGCCATCGGCGGGAACGCCTGGTCGACCTCGGTGCCGTTGTAGTCGATGCCGGCGATCCGGGTGGTGAAGCCGCTGGGCAGCACCATCACCTCGTCGCCGGGCTTCAGTACGCCGCTGGCGACCTGGCCCGCGTACCCCCGGTAGTCCTGGCCCCGGGACTGCTGGGGCCGGATCACGTACTGCACCGGGAACCGTACGTCGACCAGGTTGCGGTCGGAGGCGGTGTGCACGTTCTCCAGGTGGTGCAGCAGCGACGGGCCGTCGTACCAGGGCATCTTCGCCGAGCGGGTCACCACGTTGTCGCCCTGCAGCGCGGAGACCGGGATCACCGCCAGGTCGGGGACGTCGAGCTTGGTGGCGAACGCGGTGAACTCGGCGTGGATCCGCTCGTACACCTCTTCGGACCAGTCGACCAGGTCCATCTTGTTGATCACCAGCACCAGGTGCGGCACCCGCAGCAGCGAGCAGAGGAACGCGTGCCGCCGCGACTGCTCCACGATGCCCTTCCGGGCGTCGATCAGGATCAGGGCCAGGTCGGCGGTGGACGCGCCGGTGACCATGTTCCGGGTGTACTGGATGTGGCCCGGGGTGTCGGCGATGATGAACTTCCGCTTCGGCGTGGCGAAGTACCGGTACGCCACGTCGATGGTGATGCCCTGCTCCCGCTCGGCGCGCAGCCCGTCGGTGAGCAGCGCCAGGTCGGTGTATTCGTCACCCCGCGCCGCGCTGGTCGCCTCGACCGCGGCGAGCTGGTCTTCGAAGATCGCCTTGGAGTCGTACAGCAGCCGGCCGATCAGAGTCGACTTGCCGTCGTCGACGGAGCCGGCGGTGGCGAACCGCAGCAGGTCGGCCGTCTTGGAAGCGGCGGCCTCGGCCACAAGAGACATTAGAAGTAGCCTTCCTTCTTGCGGTCTTCCATGGCGGCCTCGCTGACCTTGTCGTCGCCCCGGGTGGCGCCGCGCTCGGTGATCCGGGTGGCGGCCACCTCGGCGATCACCTTCGCGATGGTGTCGGCGTCGGACCGTACCGCCGCGGTGCAGGTGGCGTCGCCGACGGTGCGGTAGCGGACGGTCTCGGTGCTCGGGGTCTCCCCGGGCTTGAGCGGGAGCAGGTCGTTGACCGCGTACAGCATGCCGTCGCGGTCGACCACATCGCGCTGATGCGCGTAGTAGATCGACGGCAGGTCGATGGCCTCGGCCGCGATGTAGTGCCAGATGTCCAGCTCGGTCCAGTTCGACAGCGGGAACACCCGGATCGACTCGCCGGGGTGCACCCGCGCGTTGTAGAGCGACCACAGCTCGGGGCGCTGGTTCTTCGGGTCCCACTGGCCGAACTCGTCGCGGAAGCTGAACACCCGCTCCTTGGCGCGGGCCTTCTCCTCGTCGCGGCGGGCGCCGCCGAACAGCGCGTCGAAGCGGTACTTCTCCGCCGCCTCCAGCAGCACCGGCGTCTGGATCGGGTTGCGCATCCCGCTCGGCGGCTCGACGACCAGGCCGCGGTCGATGGCGTCCTGCACACTGGCCACGACCAGCTGCAGGTTGAGCTCATTGACCCGCCGATCGCGGTATTCGAGCACCTCGTCGAAGTTGTGTCCGGTGTCGACGTGCATCACCGGGAACGGCACCGGCCCCGGCGCGAACGCCTTGGTCGCCAGGTGCAGCATCACGATCGAGTCCTTGCCGCCGGAGAACAGCAGACAGGGGCGTTCGAACTCCGCGACAACCTCTCGGAAGACGAAGATGCTCTCCGCCTCCAGAGCGTCGAGGTGCGACACCCGGTAGTCCGCTGTCATTGCTTGTCTCCTGCGTTGAGGGCTGCGAGCAGCCGCGGGGCGAGCTCCGGCCGGCAGACCACCAGGTCCGGCAGCCGGGGATCCGGTTGGTTGTATTCGAGGGTGCTGCCATCCAGCCGCGATGCGTAGTGTCCTGTGGCCAAGGCCACGGCCACCGGCGCGGCCGAATCCCACTCGTACTGGCCCCCCGCGTGGACGTACGCGTCGACCGTACCTTGCACCACGGCGCACACCTTCGCCCCCGCCGACCCCATCGGCACCAGCTCCGCGCCCAGCTCACGCGCCGTTTCCGGCAGAAAACCCGGTGGCCGGGTACGCGAGGTGGCGATCCGCCACGGCCGGTCTGTGCCAGCCGGGGCCGCCGCGCCCGGTCCGGGGGTTGCCGCGTCCGGTCCGGGGGTTGCCGCGCCTGGTCCAGGGGTTGCCGCGGCCAGCTCCGGCACGTCGGTCGAGAGCACCTGGCCCTGGGCCGGCAGCGCGACGGCACCGGCGACCAGTCCGTGCCCGCGCTGCCAGAGCGCGACATGCACCGCCCAGTCGGTACGGCCTTCCTCGCCGTACTCCCGGGTGCCGTCGAGCGGGTCGACGATCCAGACCCGGTCCGCGGCCAGCCGTACCTTGTCGTCGACGCCTTCCTCGGAGAGCACCGCGTCACCGGGGCGCCAGGTGGCGAACGCCGCCATCAGCAGCTCGTGGGACTGCTTGTCCCCCGCGTCGCGCAGCGCGGCCGGATCACCGAACCCCAGCTCGGTACGCAGCCGCAGCAGCAGCCCACCGGCCCGCTCGGCCAGCCAGGCCGCCAGCCCGGCATCGCTGTCGGGCACGGTTTCGGGCGCGGCGGTTTCGCGCGACGGCACGGCGTGGATCACCCCTCGCTGGCGGGAACACGGATGAGAAGTCAGTACGCGCCGGACGCGCGGGACACCGCGGTCAGCGTACGCAGCAGTATGACGAGATCCAGCGAGAGTGACCAGTTCTCCACATAGCGTAGATCGAGCCGGACGCTGTCCTCCCAGCTCAGGTCCGAGCGGCCACTGACCTGCCACAGGCCGGTGAGTCCGGGCTTGACCACGAACCGGCGGCGCATGTCGTCCGGGTACACCTCGACCTCACGCGGCAGCGGCGGCCGCGGCCCGACCAGCGACATGTCTCCCCGCAGTACGTTGAGCAGCTGCGGCAGCTCGTCGACCGACCAGCGGCGCAGCCATCGGCCGGTCGGCGTCACCCGGGGGTCCTCGCGCATCTTGAACAGCACGCCGTCCAGCTCGTTGCGCTCCAGCAGCGCGGCCAGCCGCTGCTCGGCGTCGGCGTACATGGTGCGGAACTTCAGCATCGTGAACTCCCGGCCGTCACGGCCGACGCGTACCTGCCGGAACAGCACCGGGCCCGGGGAGCCGCGCTTGATCAGCGCCGCCACCACCGCGAGCAGCGGCGCCGCGAACGCCAGCAGCAGCACCGCGCCGACCCGATCCACGATCTCCTTCGCGACCCGGGCCGCGCCGGTGAGCCGGGCGTGCTCCACGTGCAGCATCGGCAGCCCGTCCACCGGCCGGATGGTGGTACGTTCCCCCGCCACGTCGACCAGCGAGCTGGCCATGATCAGGTCGATGTCGTCGCGCTCCAGCTGCCAGGCCAGGCGCCGCAGCTCCAGCCCGTCCAGCTCCGGGCAGGACAGCACCACCACCGTGTCGGCGGCGGCGCGGCGTACCGCGTCGGCGACGTCGTCGAAGCTGCCGTACACCGGAAGCTCGACACCCCGTACCCGCTGGGTACCGGCCACCGGCAGGCAGGCGGCGACCACCTGGAAGCCGTGGAAGCGTTCCCGGCGCAGCTGCTGGGTCAGGTGGGCGACCGCGCGCTCGTGCCCCACCACCAGCACCTGGCGCAGGCAGCCGCCACGTGCCCGGGTGGCGTGCAACTGACGCCGCCGCAGGTAGCGCGCCAGCACGCAGCAGAGCACCGTGGCGGGTACGGCGAGCAGCACGTAGCCGCGGGCCAGCCGGATTTCCAGGCCGTACGAGACGATCGCGACCGCCGCCAGCAGCGCCAGCCCGGCCCGGAACACCCGCTGGTACTCGTCGGTGCCCACGAACAGGTAGCGGGTCTCGTACCCCCGGTTGAGCGCCATGCAGATCACCCAGGCCAGCGGCAGGATCACCGACAGCAGGACATACCACCGGGTGTACGGCGTGACGCCGGGGCCGAACCGCAGCCCGAACGCGCCCGCGGCGACCAGCGCGGCGACCACCAGGTCGGTGACGAACAGCAGCCACACGTACCGGCTTTCCCAGGCCGGGGAGGCGCTGCGCACCCCAGGCGCGGGTAGCGGGTCTTCCGACAGCGGCGCGGCCTGGACGGGGATCCCCGACACAGCCCCGGTCGCCGCCACCGCACCCTCCGTACCAACACCGACAAGGCGCGCTCGCCGCGCACCTGTCGTAACAACGTGTGATCACCCGGATACGTGACGGTTTCGGAGCAAATTGCTCAAATCGACGCCAGAGCTCGGCCGGCGTGGGGCGCCCCAGCGTCCTGCGCCAGAGATTGGTTGATGAAGTCCGGTGTCCAGGTGGTGGCTCGCAAGGCGGAGGAGGAGTCGATCCCGGTGTTGGATCGGCGACGACGACAACGCCGCGAGCCGCCGGC
>JBOGDE010000173.1:0-12113 GCA_050701695.1 Micromonosporaceae bacterium | reverse complement strand
GAGCTGGAGCGCGCGGCCGGCGCGAGCGCCGCCACGGTGCGCCGGCGGCTTACCGAGCTGGTCGACGCCGGGCTGGTCGTGCGAGAGGGCGCAGGACGCGCCGTTCGGTACCGCCTGGCCTCTGTCCCCTGGCCGGCACCGCACACGCCGGCTGGTGGCTCTCAGACCCCCGCGCCGGTGCCTCAGCAGCCTGAGCCCCCCGAGACTCCCCCGGTGCCCAGCCAGCAAGCGCCGCCGGGTGCGGTGGTGCTGCCGCCAGCGAGCGAGGGCGGATCCGGGCCAGTACCGGCCGTGCCCGGTACGCCGGCGCCTGAGCAGCCGCCGGCGGCGATCCCTCGGGGTCGGGCGATCGTGCTGCCACCGCTCAGCGGGTCCGTGTCGCGTGAGCCGGGCGCCGGCGGGTCGTGGTGGGAACGGTGGGAGCCGCCGAGCTGGATGCGCCCGCTGTGGCTGAGCCAGTTCCGCACCCGCCCCGGGGCGTCCATCTCCCCCGGCGCCGTCCTGGTCGCCGCGCTCGGGTCCGCCGTGGTCATCGGCGCGCTAAACGCGCTGTTGCTGTGGGCGTGGACCACCAGCGGGGTAGCGGTCGCGGTGACGCTCGGGCTGTTCGCGCTCGCGGCCGGCGCCACCGTCGCGGCTCGGCGCGGCAAGGTCTTCCGATACGTGGCGATCTACATGCAGGTCTTGCTTGGCGTCTCGATCTTCGTCGGGTGGTGGGCGGCGCGGTTCATGGCGCGGGCGCACTCATCGCTGTACGAGTCGGGCGAGGTGCCGACGTTCTGGCCCGGCGTGGTGGTCGGGTCGATCTGCTTCCTCGGGCTGTTCCTGCTGTCGGGGGTGCTGCTCTGGTACGTCGTCAGCCCCCAGGAAACCCAGGACCGGTACGTAGCGGTGACGGTGACGTCCCTGGTGGTGCTGGGCTCGCTCGCCTCCGCTGGGCTCATCTACTGGGAGCACGGGCACGTCTCAAAGCGAGCGCAGTCCACTTGGGTGTACTCGCCATCAGATCAGGCACAGATGTTGATCGTTTTCGAGTACTACCAGGGCGCCGATTCCTCGGCCTACAGCTCCATAGAGCGGCAGTACAACAAGATCGTTTGCGCTGAGTCCCGGGAGATCGTGGGCGCGGCGTTCGCCCCGTTGTTCGAGTTGTCGGCGAACATGGCGCTGGAGATGGAGGAAGGCACCGAGGCGCCCGAGACCATCGACGGCGACCGCGCCACGGTCACCATGCGCGTGATCGTGATCGAGGACCAACGGTGGGACGACGGCCCGCACGAGATCTACCACCGCGGTACGTGGACGTTCCATTTCAGGTCGCACGGCCAGGGCTGGTGCATGGACCGGATCGACACCCCACCGGGCTACCCGCCAGGCTCCGACCCGGACGCCGAGCCCAGCACCGAGCCGAGCACGGGTGACCCGGACACCCCGCCGAGCTACCAGCCGCCGGACACCACGCCGGACTACACGCCGCCCACCCTCCCCGGCGAGGGGGAGACACCCACACTCCCGGGAGAGACAGGCTGATGAGTGACCTTGCCGTGGTTGGCGTCGACCCCGGATCCCGGTGGACAGCCGGAGTGCTGCGCGTCGGTGACGCTGCCCTGTGGGGCTGGACCCTCGGGCCGCTCAATCACGCCGGTACGCCGGCGGCGATCGCCAACGCCGATGACGTAGAGGCCCTGTCCCGGTACGCCGACCGGATCGCCGACATGATCGAGCGCACGATCGAGTACGCCGGCGCGGCCGGGCACCAGCGGGTGCGGGTGGCGATCGAGGCCGCCCGGGTGCCGATCGGGTACGCCGGCGGACGCCGTACCCGTATCGCGCTCGTCGACTGGCTCACCCCCCGATGCGTTGGGCTCGCGCTGCGCGGCGCGTACCCCGATGCCCGGTGGGTGCTACCTGATCGGCACGGCCGGCGACCCCGGGAGGCGTACCCGGTGGAGCTGCGCGGCGCCCGGCCGCCGCACTGGCCGCCATGCGAGGCCCGGAAGGGCGAGAGGGATCACGAGCGCGCCGCGTACGACGTCGCCGGCGTGGGAGCGGGGTTGCCGTGAGCTGGAGTCCGAGTCTGAACGTGTCCAAGCGGTCGCCGCGCAGCATCGCCCGGCGGGTCAGCCGCGCTGCCACCTGGGAGGCGCGGGTCATCGGTCAGGACGTACGGGCGTGGCCGGTCGCCGCCGGCGCCGCGGTGCTGATCGTGTCCATGATCGCCAGCGCCGCCAGCATCGCCTACGCCGACACCGCACCCGACGACGCGTCCCGGCTCGACATCGGTACCCGGCTGGCCGCAAGCATCGTCCCCACCGTCCCGGCCCTGGCGGCGCTCGCGTGCTGGGTGCTGCCGCTCGCCGCGGTCGGGTGGGTGGTCTGCCGGATGATCGCGGCCGGCTGGGTCCGGTACGCCAAGCGCTCCGAACGGCCGTTCCTCGCTCGGCGCTGGCGGCGGATCATCCTCGGCTGGTGGCATGCGGCTACCGCCGTGGTGGTCGCGGTCGTATCCGGGCTCGGCGCCGGCGGGCTGCTGTTCGCCGCGGTGCTCGCGGTGCTGCTGATCGCCGCCACATCGACCCTTCGGGCGCGGGCGCGTACCTGCCGGTGGCTGGTGATCGGGCTCGCCTCGCCGGACAGCCGCAGCGCCCGGGAACCGGTCGACATGGGGTGGCAGGTCGGTGAGACGAGCTGGCGCGGCCGGGACCTCACGTACGCCGAGGTGTGGCACCCGGCAGACCTGCGCGCGTACGACGAACCAGCACGAGCGCGAGTAGAGCGCGCCGTACGGTGGGCACTCCGGCACGCCGGCGAATACGAAGTCGAGTGGCCCCCGGCGGCACGGGCGATCATCGTCCGGCGCTCGACTGAGGAACCGCTACCAGACAGCTTCAACGACCGGCCGTGGCCTGACGAGCTGCCCGGCGTGCTGCTGGGCGTCACCAGCGAAGCGCGCGCGACAGCTCGCGTGCAGTTCAGCAGCGAGGACTACCCCGAGGACAACGGGCAGCCGGTCGACGTGCTGACCTGGGACCCCGAAGCGGAGCGGGATCTACTCATCGCCGGCGTGAAGGGCTCGGGCAAAACCACCCTGATGCGCGGCATCGTCGCCCGGTCCATCGTCGCCGGCGTGATCCGGGATTGGTACATCCTCGACGGCAAGAGCGGCGCCGACTACGCCGTGTTTGAAGGGCGCCGCGGCGTGCGCGCGGTCGGCCGGGACCCCGCCACCTGGGACCGGACCCTCCGCGAGGTCATCGAGATCATGGAAAGCCGGTACGAGCTGGCCTACCAGTACGAGTCGGGCAAGCTCGCTGATCCGCCGGACATGCCGCGGTTCGGGTTGCTCGTCGACGAGCTGACCAACATCCGTGACGAGCTGGGCGCTCAGGTCTTCGACGGCTACATGCGGAAGCTGACCAGGATGCTTCGCGCGGCCCGCGGCACGATCGTCGCCGGCACCCAACGACCCGACGTCAAGGAAGCCCTACCCGGCGCCGCGCGAGATCAGTTTGAGGACCGGATCGCGTGCGGATGGCTCCAGCCGTACCGGCGCCGAAATGATGCTGGAAGACGACTGGCGCTACATCACCGGCGACGACGACGGCGAGCCCGTGGAACTGCCCCGCGGCCGGGCCGCCGCGCGCATCGCCGGCCGGCTCTGCCGGCTCCATGTGCCCTGGCTCGGGTCACCGCTGCGTGAGCCCAGCTCGGAGGCGCTGTACCCGCCGAGAGTCACCGAAACCCCGACACCAGCTCCACCACCCTCCCCGCCGCCGGCGCCACCAGCTCGCCCACCGGCAGCGCCGCCACCCGATCGGCAGACCACGCCGCCAGCGGACGGCGTACCGGATCAGCCGTCAAACGGCGGCGACGACCAGGACGTAACGCCGGCCGCCGCCATCCTCGCCGCGCTCACCGACGCCGGCGCCACCGGCGCCACCCGCAGCGAGCTGGACACCGCAGCCGGCACGGCACCAGCCGCCACCCGGCACCACCTCGACTCCCTGATACGAGACGGGCACGTGGTCCGCCAGGGATCCGGGCGAGCCACCCGATACCGGCTGACCTGGCACGCCCACGCCCACCCCCAGCCCCCGAACGAACCCAGCTCCGAGCCACCGGCAGCCAGCGGAGACACCCCCACTCCCCCACGCAGACGACACCGTACGGACTGATCCACTGGTGTGACGTGCGTCCTTGCACGCCCACCGAACCGGCACGTATGATCTGGCGACCCCAACGGGGTCGCCAGTGTATTTACGATGCACGATTCGAATCTTCTCCCGCTCGTTTCGCGTCACAGCCGCTCATTCCCGCTGGTGCCCAGCGGAGGCGCCCGCCCAGACGCCGGTGTCGGTGAGGTGTTCGAGGAACAGCCACGGCCCTTCCGGCTGCAGCGCGTGGTAGACGACCTCGGTAAGCACCATGGTCACTGCCCGAGCGGTGACGACATCGAGCACCAGGCGCTGCCCGTCGCCGACCACCACAGTGATCGAAGCGTCGTCGGCGACAGCGGCATGCACGTTGGCCTGGGTGGTGTCGACGCGGCGTACCCGGTACTCACGGATCCCGCCCGGGTGGTCGCGGTGCTGGTCGGTCATGGCGCTCACCAGGTCGAGCCGGCCCAGGTGGGAACCACCTCGGTCACGACCTCCAGGCCGGTGCGGTCGTGTACGTACGCGGTGGCGACCTCGGCGGCGAGCTGTGGGTTACTGGCCGCCAGTCTTAGTCGACCTTGGTGGAGTCCACGGTCATCCGGGGTGTACTTCGGGCCGAGCGCGGTCAGCTCGGCTTCGGTCATGGTGTGTCCGGGGTGGTAGATGGCGACGGTGTAGCCAGGCACTGTCAGTCCTCCTTCACGGTGGGTTCGGGTACGACGTGGACCCGCTCGCCCACGTACGGGCGGAGCGGGCCGGGTACGGATTCGTGGGCGGCCAGCAGCGCGGATCCGGATGACCAGGCGTGCACGCGGCGGGTCAGGGTGTGCGGTTGCACGTTCCACCCGGTGGCGGTCAGGTGCTCGGTCTGTTCCGGATCCGGCTCGCGCAGCAGTTGTACGGAAACGACGTAGCGGTACACGGTCAGTTGCCTCCGTAGTGGGTGCACCGGGCCTCGGTGCGCAACAGGTCAGCGAGGGCGGTACCGATGCGGCGACCCAGCTCGCCGGCGTACCGGCGGGCCGCGGCCCGGTCGGCTGAGAGCCGGGCGCCGGTCAGCTCCGGCTCGTGCAGCGAGGCTGCGACCTTCGCCCGGATGTGCCACAGCTCGATCAGCTCCCCGTCGAGGGCATCCAGCCGGGCTCGTAGGTGCTCGGCTTGTAACTCGGTGCGGTGGCGATTCGCCATTCCGGTCACCTCCCCAGCAATCAACAGGGAGTATGCCAGCATTAAGGGAGAATGACAGACCACGCGCCACGAGTGGGTGACGGATGACCACTGATCAACTACCGGGGCTGGCCGGTACGGTGATCCTCGTGGTGGGCCGGGCCGGAGTGACGATCGCGCGGGAACGGCTGCGCGACGCCCGCCAACAGCGCGGCCTCTCGCAGCGCGAGCTCGCCGAGCTGGTCGGCGTCTACGGCAGCGACATCTCCGCCTACGAGACCGGCCGCACCCGACCGGATCCGGCCACGCTGCGCCGGCTCGCCGCGGCGCTCGATCTGGATCCGCTCGATCTACTGGATCCAGACACCCCCGTGTCGCTGCCGGTGCTACGCAGCCGCGCGGGACTCACCCAGGCCGCCGTCGCCGCGGCTGCCGGCCTGTCCCGGTCTACATACGCGGCGATCGAGCGCGGCGACACGCGGCTGGACTCCGACCGCGCCGCCCGCATCGCCGGAGCACTCTCCGCCAGCGTCGACCAGGTAACCCAGGCCGCCGGACGGCCCCGGCCCCGCACCGAGTACGTCGTACTGCCCGCCCACCTGGTCGACCAGCTCGAACGGATCCAGCGGCCTGGGGAACAGTTGATCGACACCCTTGCCCGGCTCATCGGGGCCGCGGACCCAGGTCAGCAACCGACCGTGGACTGACGCGGTGGACCTCGAACCGGATCCGGGAGTCGTGCATCAGCGCGGGCCGTGGACCCGCCACGACACCAGCACGGTGTGGTCCTCGGCCCCGGCTGCAGGTGCACCGCGACGTCGTGACCACCCCCGGCGGTACGGCGGGGCTGAATAGCGCCCCCACCCGCGCGGGTCAGCAACCAACCGCAGGGGGTGGGGCCACTTCAAGCCGTCCGCAGGAGCCCCCATCCCCGGGGCCATCCGAAATCAGAGGGGGGATCAGGCTGCCGGGACGTGGCTGGTCGAGACCTGCTGACGGAGCTGGTTGAGGATGCGGGTTACACGCCGCAGGTTGTGCTCGACCGCGGCGTACTCCTCGGTGCCGGGAAGGCATCCGCCCAGTCGCCGGGTCCAGGCAGCGAAGTCGCGCTCCGCTGCGTCCAGCTCGTGGAGCTGGCACGGCGTCTCACGATGAGTCATGCAGCCGATGGTACGTCTACTCGTCATGACCTGTCGAGCTATCCGAAAAGGCGGACTGAACGGCCTCGTGGCGAGGCCGCGTCGTTCATGTCTACAGATCCCGTTCTGCTTGCCCGGTGAGGTCGACCTGGTACACCAGCTCGTTGTGGTTGGCCGGCATGATCATCGGCCACGTGGCCTCGGCCGGACCGTCCTCGCCGATGAACACCCTGTACAGCTCGAACACGGGTACGGCCGCGCCGAACATGTCGAGGATGTGCGCCTCCTCCGGCGACGGGGGTCGTGAGCGGATCCGCTCTATGACCGTCGTGACTCGGATCCCGAGCCCTGCCAGCTCGGCGAGCGTGCCACCCGGCCACGGCTGCACGTCGGGATCAGCCACCGGCGTCCCGGCCACCAGGTCGGCCCGGTAGTACGAGTAGCGGATCTGCTGAGGTGCGCCCTTCGCCCGGAGCACCATGTACCGGCGAAGCACCTCAGTGCCCTCGGGCAGATGCAGGGCCTCGGCGACGTCATCGGGTGCGGGAATCACCTCGTACGCGGTGTCGACCTGGAAGTCTTCCCATTCCACGCCGTGCTCGCGGGTGAACGCCGTCTCCATCGGGTGCTCCCCTCCGGCGGACTCGCTCAGCCGCTGCAGCTCTGAGGCGTACCGCTCGCTGGCGATGCGGCGTACCGGGGGCTGCTTGCGCACGAACACCCCGCGGCCGTGTTCTACGACGACTAGGCCCTCCTGGCGAAGCAGATCGATCGCCGAGCGGGCGGTGATGCGGGACACGTCGTACTCGGTCTGGAGCTTCGCCTCGGAGGGCAACTGGTCGCCGGGCTCGTATTCCCCGGCGGCGATCTTCGACCGGAGGGCGTCGGCCACCTCGCGGTACGCAGGCTTGTAACTACGTGGATCGGTCACGGCATCACCTTACCGACAGTTACGGGGCGTCACGACGTTGACACGACATGATGAGTGCGTACACTAACACGTCATAACGAGTGGACGACTAGACAGCTAGACGCCTAGACGGCTAGACGGCACTTGAGAGCTCGATCGGGATCGGCACCCGAAGGCGTCCGAGACGCGCGCGGTAGTGCCCCCTCGATCCGAGTCGGTCCTTGGACAACTCCACAGGGGAGACGAAACACAGGAAGTCGTGAGTGCCCCGGCGGGCTGCGGTCCGCCGGGGTGCTTCCGGCGTCCCGGTCGCTACCGGGCCAGACGTACGAGCTGGAGCGGTAGCCGCCGAGATGGCGGCGACCCCGGCAGGAGATAGCAGCTCCCGCCGGGGTCGGAAGGCATCAACTCACGGATAGGAGTCACACGGATGCCTACGACGAGAGTATGCGTAGCGGCCGATGACGGCCAGAACCACGACGGTGAGCCCACCCCCGGTGAGCTGGCCGTACTCGACCGGGAAGCACCGATCCTGGCGGCTGAGTGGGAGTTGCTGCACGCCGAGCTGGCGTGCCAGGAGCGTCCCCGCGACGCCCGTACGGTGCGCCGGGTACAGCGGGCGCGGCTGCGGGTGCTGTGCGAACAGGTCGCGGCGATCGATGCCGCCCTGGTCGACGCGCTCACTCGCGCCGGCGCGACGTGGCAGCGGCAGGCGGTGGCATGAGATGGCTACCGCGGTGCTCGCGGGCGCCGGACGCGCCCAGGATCTCGCGCGGCTGCTGAACGCGGTCGCCTACCTCGACAGCGTGACGGGCGGCTACGAGGTCGCCCACCCGCACGCAGGATGGCGGGTCCATGTGGACCCGTCCGGCGTCATCGATGTGTGGACCGTTGACGGGACCGCGGTGCTCCGCGGCGACCTGGCCGACCCCGAGCTGGTGGCCGCGCTGGTCAAGGCAACTACCGATCCAGCCGCGCCGATCGTCGTTGACGAGGGGCGGCGCGCCGAGCTGGCGACAGCTGTCGCCGAGCGGTACCGGCCGACGCCGGCGGGGCGGTGGTGACCGTGCAGAGACCACCTACGCAGGCCGGGCGACGTACGCCGCACTTCACCCCGACCAAGGTTCGGCAGGACTGCCGGGACTGCTTCACCGGCCAGCGTCGGGCGCAGCAGTCCGGCGCCGTGGTGCCGGCCCGGCGCCGAGCAACCGTCCTGATGGCAACGCCGGCTGGTGACTGGCCGCTGTGCGACTCGCACGCGACCGATCGCGGGTGGCGGGGCCGGGCAGGGGGGCGGCGCTGATGTCGTACCGCGTCACGGCCCACAGAGGCGATCACGGTCGGCGCCGGTATCGGTGCCTGTCTCCGGAGTTGGCGGGCCGGTTGGTCTGCGAGATCCGGGCGGTGTACCCGCACTGGCGGGTGGACGTCGCACCCCGGCGAGGGGGCGGGGTGCGATGAGCCGCCGTATCCAGCTCGGCGACACCTGCGACGGGTGCCGCCGAGACGAACGCGCAGCAATCCGACGCGGCGACTGGGTGCCGGTACGCCGGCGTGCGGTCATCGCTCGGGACGGACAGCGGCTGTGCGGGCCGCATGCCCAGGGAGGGACGACGTGACCAGACATCAACCGTTCAGGCGCGCTCTGCGCCACATCTTCGGAGGTACCTCGATGGACAACGCCAAGGCGGCACAGATCCTCATCAACGCCGCGTACCGCCTGATCAAAGGGGCGCGGCACTCCGGTGTCGAGCCGCGCATGATCGAGTGGCACAACCTGTACGAGGCGGTCTACCGGGCGTCGCAAGAGAAGGGTGCCGTCCACCCGCACAACGACGCGGCTCACGTGCTCACGATGTTCTGTGACCGCGCCCCGTTGGACAAGTACGACCGGGAAAACTACGACGGCGATCAGAAAACCGTACGGGTAGCGCTCGCGCTGTGGCTGAACCGGTACATGCCCGCTGAGGTCATCGCCGAGATGGAACGGGTGGCCACGGAAATCCGCACGATCGAGGCCGCGTGACCGCGCAGGCCGGCACGGTCTACCTGTTGCATCTTGACCGGCCGTACCGGCACGCCCGGCACTACACGGGCTGGACATCAGATCTGGCGGGCCGGCTCGCCGAGCATGCCGCCGGGCACGGCTCGCGGTTGCTGGCGGTGGTGCGCGGCGCCGGGATCGGTTGGCAGCTCGCCCGGACCTGGCGAGGTCCGCGGGCGCGGGGAACGAGCACTCAAACGGCAGGGCGGCGCCGCGCGGCGCTGCCCTCTCTGCGGCGTACAGCCGCGTGATACACGGGAGGACGATCAACGGTGAAGATCTTCAACCGGTGGCGCGGTGCCACCGATACCAAGGACGAACAGGACGCGGCGCCGGCGCCGCCGGTACCGGTGCGAGTGTTCCCAGGGACGGTGCCACTCCCCCAGCTCGGCGGCGGCGCCGGGCTCCAGGAGTCGCGCGACGTCGACGAGCACCAGGGCGCCACCGCCGGTACGCCGGCGCTGCACGGGGTGGTGGAGCGGCTGGCGGGGCTCGGTGGTCGAGCTGGTCGACGGGCGGCGCTGAGGCTGCTGGAGCGTCAGGGGTCGCTGGAGCTGGCAGAGGCACAGCGGGTCGACCGGGCCGCGGAGTCGCAGGCTCGGGCGGATGCTCGGCGGGAGCGGGTCGCCCGGCTCGCGCCCACCGTGGTGTACGTGCTGGCGGTTGGCGCCGGCGCCGGCGGTCAGGTCTCGGTGGTTGGCGATCATGTCGGGCTGGACTGGCCGGCGCTGTTCAACGTGCTGGATCCGGTCGCGTTCCTCGGGTCGGTGCTGGCGCTGTTGGGTGGGCTCGGCGTCGCCGGGCTGATCGAGGGGGCCGGGCTGGCGTTTGCCACCGCGGCGACCCGGGCGAGGGTGGCGGGCCGGCACGGTACGGCGGCGCGGGCGGCTACTTGGGTGTGCGCTCTGGCCGCGTCCGGGATCAACGCCTGGGGGCACTGGGGTTCGGTGTGGGCGTACCCGACCGCGCTCGGGTCGCTGGTGGCGCTGGCGCTCTGGGAGTTCGAGACCTACGACCGGTGCGCCGAGGTTCTGGCGTCGACCCGGGAGACGCACCGGCGGGAGGCGGCGGTACGCCGGCTGGCGTACGAGTCGCTGCGGGTGCGGCAGGGCAAGCGGGTGGCTCGGCTGGCGGTAACCACGATGACCGCGCAGCAGCTCGCCGAGCTGGTCGCCGAGACGGTCCGTCCGGAGGAGATCACCCGGACCGCGGTCGCGGCGTACGTCCACGATCGCGAGCGCAACCCGCAGGGTCCGGCGTGGCGCTCACTCGCGCGGCTCTTGGCGCGCGAGTCGAACCGCGCGAAGGACAAGCGCGCGAAGGACAAGCGCGGGCGCGCACCGAAGGACGCGCGCACGCTCACCGATGGGTCGCTGCCGGAGGGTCCGGTGTCGCCGGCGCCGTCGGGTGCCGCGCGCGCGAGCGCGCAGCAGATCAGCGCTCACCAGGATGCGCGCGCACCGCGTCAGATGGCGCGCGCACACACCGCTACCGCGCACCACGACAGCGCGCGCAGCAGCTCGCAGGGTGAGCGCGCGCCGGAGGTCGCGGTACCGGATGAGGCGCGCGAGTGGATCGCGCAGGAGTTGCGCGCGCGGGACGCGCGCGGCGCTGACGCGCTCACTGGTGCCGATGTCGGCGCGCGCTTCGACAGGCACCCGGCCACCGGGCGGCGGTGGCTGAGTGCCGTGCGGGAATCGCTCGGGTGGATCCATCCAACGAGAAGGGACAGCAGAGATGAGCAGTGACGTACTGGTGAGACGGCCAAATCCGGGGCTGGTGTCAGCCCCGGCGCCGACCAGGCGGCGGGAGCTGGCACCGGTGCCCGCTCCCCCAGCGGTACCCGTACCGGCGGTTCGGCCCGAGTCGCAGGAGCTGGTGTTTTCGCAGGTCAGCGCCGATGTGTACGCGGTTGAGGGATCCCCGCAACGGCGCGGCACGGTGGCCGGGATGGTCGCCGGCGGCGGGCTGGCGGGGCTGTTCGCGGCGGCGGCGGGGCTCGGGTACGCCAACGTCGGCCACGAGCAGGTACGCGCCCTGGGTGAGGTGCTGTGGCAGGTCATCGGGTGGGGCACTCCGGTGCTGATCCTGGTGCTGGTCGTGGTCTCGAAACTCAAGCGCGTGATCTCGAAACTCACGCAGTGATGACGGTGGGTGTTGTCGCGTGATGTCGCGATGTCATGTCGCGTTGTCGCGTTGTCGCCATGTCGCCCCAGGTCAGAGGGGGTTTTCGGAATTCCAGCCCCCGGCAGGGTCCCCCCATACGACATCACGACAACGCGACATGACATCGCGACGTACACGGACGGTAACCAAGGAGAGGAGGCGAGAGCGAGATGAGTACCGAGTCCGAAGCGCCGGCGGCTGAGGAGACGCCGGCCAGTGAGGAGACAAGCCCCGACCAGCAGACATCGACACCTGATGAGGAAGCGCCGCAGAAGGACACCGCGGCGCCGCCGGCGTTGCCGGAGCCACCGCCCGGTGACGACGAGGACCAGGACGCCAACGCCGGCGATCAGGAGCCCGGCACGATCCCCGGCGGGGCGCTGCTGGCCTCAGCCGGTGAAGCGGCGACGATCGTGGGTGCGAGCACGTGGTACGCGCTCGGGCCGGCTGGCGCGCTCGGGCTCGCGCTCATGGCGGGAGCCGGCACGGCGGCGCTCATCTCGCGCGGTCGCAAGCGCGCGCAGCAGCGG
>JBOGDE010000172.1:0-12181 GCA_050701695.1 Micromonosporaceae bacterium | reverse complement strand
ATCCTGGTGCCGGCAGGGGCGCGTGAGCGCGAATCGACCGGTGTCGAGGAGGCACCCGGGCCGTCCTCGCGGACCGGCACGACGCCCGACCCCACCCTGGAGCGCGGCCGGGACACCCCGGTGACCACCGGACGCGCCGAGGGTCGCGGCGCTCCCGGCGCGCCGGCGGACCGGCTAGACCCCGCCGGCGCCCCGCCGGCGCGGACCCTGGGCCGCGAGCCCGACACCGAACGTGAGGTGATCGGCGGCAACGAGGTGCGGATCGTCCGCGACGAACCCGCCTACGGCGGCGGGCGGGTGCCGGACAGCCGTGCCCCCACCTCGTACGACGCCGAGCCGTATCGCCCCGACGCACCGACCAGCCAGCCCCTGTACGTACCCGACGAATGGCGTGACGAGTACTCCGACCGACCCTGACCCCTCCCACCACCTCGGAGACCACCATGCGCACCCTGCTCCGCTGGGTCACCACGCGATACGGCATCGCGGGGATCCTGGTGCTCGGCGTGCTCGCGGTGGTGGTGGTGTCACGGCTGGCAGGTGGTGAGCTGCAGCTGTCCGGTGGCGCGGACCCGGGCCCCGACCCGTACCCGAGCATCAGCTACGGCCCCGACGACGGCGTCATCGAGCCGGACGGGCCGGCACCGACGGTCGCGCCGACGTTGCCCGCCGGGGTGCCGGATCCACTTCCGGTGGCGCAGCGGTTCGCCACCGCGTGGGCGGACCACGAGGGCGTGACCGGGGAGCAGTGGCGGCAGCGGCTGGCCGGCGACGCCACCGGAGAGCTGATGGCCAAACTGGACGGTGCCGACCCGACCGGGGATCCCAGTGTGACACTCACCGGTAAACCGGTGCTGGACTCGGTGATCGGCGGCAGTCGCGCCGAGGTCAGCGTCGCGGCCGAGACCGGGGTGCTGCTGCTCGGGCTGGCGTACTCCGAGAAACGTTGGCGGGTCGACACGATCAGCTGGAGGTCCGAATGAGGCGGTGGTCGAGGTGAAGTACGCGGCCCTGGTCGCGGCGATCGTCGCCGCGGTGGTGCTGTCCCTGACCGGTGCCGTGGGCACCGCGCTGATCCGAGGCGTGCTGCACGAGGCCGCCGCCCCGGTCGCCGCGATCGGCGGGTGCGGCAACGGCACCATCATCAACGTCGACAACCGGCTCCCCCGTGCGGGCGGGCTCTCCGACGAGCAGACGCGCAACGCCGCGATCATCATCAAGGCCGGGCAGCAGCTGAAGCTGCCACCGCGCGCCTGGGTGATCGCGGTCGCCACCGCGCAGCAGGAGTCGAAGCTGCGCAACCTGCGGGTCGCGGTGGACCACGACTCGCTGGGGCTGTTCCAGCAGCGGCCCAGCTCGGGCTGGGGCACCCCGGAGCAGATCCTCAACCCGGAGTACGCCTCCCGGAAGTTCTACGAGAAGCTGAAGACGGTAAAGGGGTGGGAGTCGATGCGGCTCACCGATGCCGCGCAGGCGGTGCAGCGCAGCGCCTTCCCCGACGCGTACCAACAGTGGGAAGATCTCGCCTCCGGCGTGGTCAACGCCCTGACCGGGGGCGCAGCCCGCACCGCGATCCTCACCACCGCGGGCGGCGACGGCGGCTTCACCTGCGCCACCGCCGGCAGCATCTCCGCCGCCGGCTGGGCGGTGCCGGTGAAGGGCTCGATCAACCTGCTGGAGAACGGTTTCCGCACCGCGAAGCGCTCCACGCATGACGGGGTCGACATCATGGCGCCGCGCGGCACCGTGATCCGCGCCGCCACCGACGGCATCGTCACCAAGGTCGTGTGTGACACCTCTATCGGAAGCTGCGACCGCGACGGATTTCGTGGGGCCGGCGGCTGTGGCTGGTATATGGACATCCTGCACGCCAACCGGGTGATCACACGGTACTGCCACATGGTGGAGCGGCCTCCAGCCGCGGCGGGTGATCACGTTCGTGCCGGTCAGGTGATCGGCAAGGTCGGCTCGTCGGGTGACTCTTCCGGCCCGCACCTGCACTTCGAGGTGCATCTGAACGGGGACGGCAGTGACGCTGGCGCGATCGACCCGGTGCCGTTCATGGCCGCCCGCGGCGCGTCGCTGATCGGGTAGCCGAATGACGGAGCAGCCCCCGATCCTGGGCCGGCCCACCACCCCCGAGCCAGGCGGCGACCCGCATCCTGCCCCGACGTCAGATCCGGCGCCCGCTTCCTGGCAGCCGGATGCCGGGTCGGAGGAGCGGCGTGCCACCCGGCGCACCCTGCTGCTCACCGGTGGTGTGGCGCTCGCCGCACTGGCGGTCTGCAACGGGGTGCTGCTATGGGTGTACGACAACAGCACGCTGGGCGTGGTGATCACCCTCGGCACCTTCGTCGCGGCGGTGTCGCTGGCGTGGCTGCGCAACAAGGGTCGGCAGCTGACCGTGATCGTGGTCGGGTTGCAGGCGCTGATGGCGGCCTCGATCGTGGTCGGCGCCCTGGTGGCGGCCGCCTCGGATGTCCCGACCGGGATCCTGGCCGGCGGGATCACCCTGGTTGGGCTGGTGCTGCTCTCGGTGATCGGCTTCGTCTTCGCCACCGGCGAGCGCACCCAGCGGCGCACGGCGGTCGCCGCCGGTACCGCGGTAGCGGTGGCGCTCAGCATGGCTGGCGCTTACGCGCTACTCATGCATGATCCAGAACGTGCACGCCGCGAGGCTCCGTTCGTCGCGCCAGCCGAGGACAGCGTCTTCTTCCTGGTCAAACGGGGCCAGGACTATCAGAACGACGGCGCAGCACCAGCGGCCGCTGAACGTGCTTTCGAAAAGTACGTGTGCCCATCCGCGAGTGAGACGATCGCGGCGCTGTTCGCCGGTCTGGTGCGCCCGGGAGAGCAGCGCCTCGCCGATCCGGAGGACGTGATCGTGACCGAGCGGGGCAAGAAGGGCGAGACCGCTACCGCCACCGTCACCGCCACCATCTACGTGATCGACGACATCGAAGGCACCGAGCTGCAGGGCCCCGAAACCTGGACCTTCCACCTGGAGAAAACTCCCGGCGACAACTACTGGAAGGTCTGCTCCATCGACCGCCCGACATGAGCCGAGGTGCTCTCCGCCCGTTCCTCTAGTCGAGGACCACGTAGCGCAACTGCCAGTGGTCCATCCCGGCGTACTTCTCCCAGATCAGCACCTTCCGCAGGTCGGAATCCCGCAGGTAGGAGTAGGCAAGCCCGTCGGGGCCCGGCACGGCCTGGGTCAGCTCGGGCGCGGGGGCTGCTGAGCTGAACGGCCCCAGCTCACGTTTGAGCTCCGCCAGCGTCTCCTCGCAAGGTTTGCCGGTCCCTCTGAACAGCTCTGACGCGACATGGGCCGCCAGCTCGCAGGCGGTCGCGGCGTCGTTGTCGCGGAGCGCCTCGACCAGGCGCCGCTGATCGGCTACCACGCCGGCCGGTGCGCTGCCCTGTGGCGGCTTCGTGCGCCAGTAGCGGCAGCCGACGTACTCACGGATCTTGTCCGGTGCGTCCTTGATGCCCTCGGCGTCGCACTGCGGCCTGTTGCCCTCGTGACCGTGTGATCCCGCGAACTCCGACAGCCCTCCGCCGCCGTGCCACATCACGACCGGACCCACCAGCCCGTGGGAGTCGACATAGCGAGCGGCGACGTAGTTGCCCGCGCATACCCAGTCATGGATCTCGTAGTAGTCGGAGATCCCGAAACTGGCTCTGGTGTCGGCTTCGGACGGGCAGGGTGGTGGCGGCTGAGTCTTCTGGTGGTCTCTGCCCTCCGCTGACCAGAGCCGCCAGCGTTTGATGAACTCGACCGCCTTGAACTCCTTCTCGTACTGCTTGAGGGGCAGCTCGACGGAGATCGTCGGCTTCACCGCGAACGTGAACTTCAGGTTCGCCTCGATCACGTTGTGCTTCGGCATGACCCGCAGCTCTGGGCCGGCCCCGAAGGCGAGCTTCACGCCGACCTTCGCCACCCCGAGCGGGTCACCGCCGTACAGGCCGATGTCGAGCCCCAGCTCCGCGTACGTCGAGAGAATGGGTTTGGCGCCCTTGAGCACCGACATCTCCATCTCTTCCATGCCCGGGTCGGTGACCGCGAATTTCGGCAGCGAATGCTCGATGCCGCCGCTGACCGTGGCCCCGAACGTGTACTTCACGGCCGCCTCGGCCTTCAGCCCTACCTTGACCGACGGCTCGACACTGCAGCTCAGCGAGACCGGGCCGATGCGTACCAGGGTCCCGATGACCTTGCCGCAGAACTTGTTCAGCCAGGCGAAGCCGCCCTGCTTCTCCAGCTTGAATTCGCATTTGATCGAGCCGTTGAGCCGGAGACTGAGACTGATCCGCGGATTCAGGGTCGCGGTGATGTCGACCTTCGCCCGGGGCGGCGCGATCCCCCAGTCGATCGTGCCGCCCAGCTTCGGCTTGAGCGCGCCGATCTCCATCATGAAGGCGGCGTTGTGCTCCGAGCTGCGGCATCCCGGATCGTCCTTGCCGCGTTTGAGCACCAGCTCCATGAAGTTGACCGTCAGCGCCGGCGGCGGATCGTACGCCGGGCGGATCACGAACCCGTCCCGGCCGGCCATGGCCGGCCGGATCGCCACCTCGGCGTTCAACCGGAACCGCCCGCTGGGCAGCGCATCCGAGAAGGACACCGGTGTCGTGTCCACCACGATGCCCGCCGTGCCCGGGGTGACCTTGTCGATCCTGCGTACCAGGAGGTGCGGCGGCTGCGGCCCCTCGGCGACGATGAAGATGTGACCGGGCTTCAGCACCGGCACGCTCTTCGAGCCACGGGCGAACGTCACCTTCCGCCCGTCGACCCTGATGATCCCCGGCTTCCGCTGATCGAGCACCTTCGTCGTGTCCGGGATCTCGGTCACGTATTCGGCTCTGGCACGGTTGGTCTGCCCCTCACGCACCACGATCCGCTGCTCGTCCAGCTCTGGGTACGCGGTGCCCTTCCCGGTCTTCGCGGCCCGGATCCGCAACGTGTACCGCCCCGCCGGCACCTCCCGCTCGTCGGTGGCCCCGGTCACCGCGTACGTCACCGGCCCAGCCACCTCGACCCGCCCCGGTACGCCCTCCGGCAACCCCGTCACCGACACCTGCAGCCTGGTCGGATCCTCCCGTACCGCCACCCACACCGCCGCGACGACCGCCACCGCAACCACGGCCACTCCGGCGATCAGCAACACTCCCCGACGTGTCACAACACTCCCCGTCCCCACGTACAGCCACCCGTCAGTCTAAGCCTGAACCATCCCATTCCCCCCGTACACCCCACAAGATGGTGGAGCGCCCGACGGTCTCCGGCTGGTGACGGGATGCGCGCCGGTCAGGTGATCGGCAAGGTCGGCTCCTCCGGCAGCTCCTCCGGCCCGCACCTGCACTACGAGGTGCACCTCAATGGCGACGGCACCTCCAGCGGCGCGATCGACCCGGTGCCCTTCATGGCCGCCCGGGGCGCGGCGCTGACGACGAGGTAGCCCATGCCGCAACAACCACCGATCCTCGGCCGACCCGCAGGGGCGCCGCCACCCTCCGACCCCGATCCACAGGCCGGGCACGCGCCCGGCGGTGCTCTGCCTGACGCTCCGGCGTGGCCACCACCGGAGCAGCCGCCGGAGCCGGCCGAGGCCGACCTGCGTTCCACCCGCAGCACGCTGCTGGTCGCGGGTGGAGTGGCACTGGCGTCACTGGCGGTCTGCAACGGAGTGCTGCTCTGGGTGTACGACCACAGCTCGCTGGGCGTGGTGATCACCCTCGGCATCTTCATCGCCACGGTGTCGCTGGCGTGGCTGCGCAACAAGGGCCGGCAGCTGACCGCCGTGGTGGTCGGGTTGCAGGCGCTGATGGCGGCCTCGATCGTGGTGGGCGCGATCGTCACCGCCCGCTCCGATCTGCCGACCGGCATCCTGGCCGGCGGCATCACCCTGGCCGGGCTGGTGCTGCTGTCACTCATCGGCTTCCACTACTACACCGGGGAGCGCCGGCAACGCGACACCGCGATCGCGCTCGGCACCGCGGTGGCGGTCGCGCTCACCATGATCGGTGGGTACGTCTACCTGGCCCGTGACCACGAACGCACCACCGACGCCGCCAACGCCCCGTACGTCGCACCGCCAGAGGAGAGCGTCCACTTTCTCATCAAGCAGGGCCAGGACTTCCACAACGACGGCGCCGCACCCGCCGCAGCCAAACGCGCCTTCAACGACTTCGTCTGCCCCACCGCCCGGGAGGAGATCGCCGCCCTCTTCGCCAGCCTGGTACGCCCCGGCGAACAGCGGCTCGCCACCCCGGAGAAGGTCACCGTCACCGAACGCGGCAAGGAAGGCGACGTCGAAACCGTCACCATCACCGCCACCATCCACGTGATCGACGACCTCAACGGCTCGATCATCCAAGGCCCCGAGACCTGGACCTTCCACCTCGAAAAAGCCAACACCGACAACTACTGGAAAGTCTGCAAAATCGACCACCCCACGTAAGCTGCCACCGCCGTCCGTCCGGGCTAGGGTTCATCCCGCACCGCTGCCCAGGCCTCTCGGCGACCACATACGCACCCGGGCGGCAAGCACTTCAGCGTTGCGTTGCCATACGATATCCAGGAGCGATCGCGACCGATTTCTGGCGGCACGACCATCGGAGGTATCGGGCAATGTTCTCCCAGCTGCTAGACGGGATCACCTTCGAAGTGAAATCTCCCGACGGCAAAATCTCGCTGGAGCTGGAAGACGGACTGAACGTCACCATGGATATCGCTGTGGGTGTGTACCGCAGGTACCCTGAGCACACACTCCAGCAGCAACTTTCTGGGCTTATCGGCAAGTTCTGGAGTGCTCACAAACAGGCGCACCTCATGATGTTGAGCGAGCTGGCCGGCTACCAGGTACGTGATCGCCACATCGATACCGACCGCCGGACCCGCGAATTCCTCGACGAGCGTGCCGCGATCAGGGTCGAAGGCGCGTCGCAATCGGGTCACATCCGCGTCACCGGGGCCGGACTATCCGCGTGGAGTGTGCAAATCAAACCTCGAACCGTCCGCGAGCTCACCGAGGGCGAGTTTCTCAATGGCTTCTGGACGGCCTTTGCTGCCGCGACGCGCGACTACGCCCGCAAGGTCGCCGTCCTGAAGAAGGAGGTCCTGACGGTCCCCGCGCACTACCGTTAGGCCGGCGGGCCGGTTAGAGGCAGCTCTCCTCGTGATACGCCTCGATACGAGTCAGATCGACATCCCGCGGCACACCAGCCGGCACTCTCACCTCCGCAGTCGAGGTGCCTGGCGGGAATCCTTTGAACGCAGTGCTTAGGTACGGCCCCGAACCCCCGACTATCTTGCCGGAGCTATCCCGGAAGAGCGCCTGCACGCACGTATCAAGTACGGGCTCCGAGCCGGCCGACACCGCTGTGAAGCTCAAGGCAAGACCCGTTTTGCGATGGCGTCGCGCGGTGACATCTCGAATAGTGACGTGTGGTAGCGGCCTTGTCCTGCCCAAGAAGGACCGGCTGCTGCCGACCGGCCACCACTGACCCCTTAGGACCTCGAAGTCAACTCCCACGACGTCCCGGGCGGCTTCCAGTGGGTCTGTGTCGTAGAGCCCTCCGAGACCAAAGCGCTCGCCTGGGTAGATGAATCGAATGGCTCGGTGCCCGACCGTCGAAGGCGAGAACGCCGGACCATCCGACACTTCGCCGCCCTTGGCGCTACGCAGTGTGACCTTAATGACCAGGCCGACAATATACTTGCTCGGATTCTCCACGATCACGCCATAGCTAACCATCGGAGTACCGCCGCCGTCGACCGTGACACTGAATCCCTTCTCGCCGAAAGTCACTCCTCGGCCATCTGGCGGTGCCCCGTACGGCAACGACGGTGTCGGTGAGGCTTGGGGAGGACCGCTGGCGTCCTGGCTGCGTTTGGCCTCGGGCTCTGAAAGCGAGCAGGCTCCCAAGACGGCCAACAACGCGGTCGCGATGAGAGCAGCGACCCTGGAGGCGACGGGCTGGCTCATCATGGCTTCGGCTCCATATGCGTCTTGGCGTTGTCGGCGGTGAGGTCAGCCAACAATGGCCTCGGAGCGACAATCTGCGGCTTCCCGTCTGCCACCTCGGCCGGTGTGACCTTTCTGGCGTTCAGCACCACAGCCAGGTTCTGCTGCAGGATGTATGCGATCGTCTCCTCGGCGGCACTAATGTCGCGCCTTACCACTGTCACAGCCGCCTGCATTGACTGAAGCACCTCATTCACGGTGTAGCCCGAGATGGGCGGCTCCTTCTCGCCCGCCTCGGCTTGCGCGTATGAGACGAGGGCTCCCGTGGTCGACCCCGCTCCTGCGATGGCGGCGAATACCACCGGCAATGTCGCACCACCGCTCGCGGCGGTCGCGGCGAAGGCGGCTACCGCTGCCAATACGTTGACGGTTGCGACCAACTCGTTCGCACCAAACCCGTACGTCCCGCAATTCTGAAGGGCGGTGATAGTCGTGTCGGCAACGGAGCTGATGCTGTGTCGCGTCTTGACGAAGATTTCGCGGTTCGCTCGCATACCCTGGGAGAGGGCATCAGCTATCGCGAGTTGATTATGCGCAATACCGCTGAAGGGCTTCGAGAAGTTGGCGAATGAGCTGGCGCCGTCACCCCTCCACTGCCCCAATGTAATCGCGGCCGTCCCAATGCCGCCTAATGCCGTGTCACCTAGGGCAGCCTTGCCACGGCTGTCCACCTCCGACATGCCAAGTGGGGCTTTGACGCCATCCGCCAGGCGGATCAATGGGGTAAAGGCATTGGGATTCGGCATCTCAGTGAAGGGCTTGAAGACATCCGATACCCAACCGTACTGTTCTTCTAGGCGGCTCCAGTGCGGTGAGCCGGGCTGAACCTCCGGTGCCGTCCTACCACCGGTTTGGCTTCCATATAGTTCGAGCTCCTCCTGGGCGTTGAGGAGCGTGCCGCCCTGGTTGTTATATTCTGCGGCCCGTTGTTTCACCGCGAGCGCCTCAATCTTCGCGGCCTTCGCCATCAATGCGGGGCCGAAGCCGTCCCCACCTTCATCGGTATACGACACTGCGACTACCTATCTCGTGGGAATTTCTGGCTCAGGGAGCTTGTCAGCTCTCGGCTGCCGCAGAGCTTCACGGGTGATCGGATCACGCTCATCCGCTATCAGCCTCTTGAGTTCGGCCGCCGCCTCGTCATCGGTGCGGGCGTACTCGAACACAACCATCTCGAGCGCACGCGCAATGTCTGTTACGGCATCCGCTGTCTCACCAAGAATGCGCTGAAACTCATCCCTCAACGCCGCCCATGCTGGATACACGGGGCCTGTGACACTGTGACTACCGGAGAAACCCTCCTGAGAACGCATAAAGGCTTGCTTGTCGGCCTCCCCGGTGGCCGCGATGCTCCCGTTTGCCCTTAGATATGCAAGCGCAACGGGTGGTAGGTCACGTCGTGCTACCTGTAGCAGAAGCTCAAGTTCTGCCCCTAGCTCTGCGCCGGTGGGAGGAGGCATCTACAGTCACGTTCCTTTACAGCGTGGTTGACCAAAGTCAGCCTTGCATTCACTGACCAATTACTTGGGGTTGATGATTCTCTCTGACATGGATCCTTATCTACCTGTCACGGCGGAGTCCGGGTTTTGAGCGGCGTCGGCGGATTATCAGGAGGGTGGGGATAGCGACGGCGACGGTGACCGCGGCTGTGATGGCTAGGGCGGGGAGGAGGATGCGGGATACGGCGGCCAGGGATGAGTCGCCGTTGGGGTTGGCTTTTGCGGTGGTGGAGGAGGGCGCCGATAGCTGGGGGCGTTTCGTCTTCTTGCCGGGGCCGACCAGGGGGTTGTAGTCGAGGTCGGGGATGTCGGCGGTGAGTGCCTTGAGGGGGTTGACCACGCCGAAACCGTACTTGGGGTCTCGGCCCGGGGGGCCCTTGTCGTCGGCGGTCTTGATCAAGCGGTTGATCACACCGTTCGCCGACAGGTCCGGGTACTTCGCTTTGATCAACGCCGCCGTCGCCGACACCAACGCCGTCGCACTGCTCGTCCCCGTGCCAGTGGCATAGCGACCCCGGCTACCCGCACCTGCCGCAGCGATATCCACTGCTGGAGCTGACAGCACAACCTCTGGACCCTCCACCGACGCATTGGTGAAGTTGCCATCCCGATCGAGCCCAGATACCGCGACCACGCCCGGATAGTTCGCCGGTTGAATCACGTCTGACTCATCGACGGAGTTGCCCGCCGCGGCTACCACCACCTTGCCCTGCGCAAGCGCAGTTTCTACTTCCGAGATGGTTCCACCCACCAGGGCCGATAGATTGATAACCGAAGCGTCGCTGTAGGCGGCCCTGTCCAGGGCGGCGATGCCACTCCTGTCGTGGCTTATGGTCGGCTCGCCACCCTTGATAAGGCGGATTGGTAGGACCTTGGCTTCCGGCGCCACCCCTAGGACGCCGTCCATACCGCCCTGACCGTGTCCATGACCTGCGATCAACGAGGCCATGGCGGTGCCATGACCAACTGGGTCGTTCCAGCCGTTCGCACCGGGAGCAAGGATGTCAATGCCCTTCAGGACATTGCCTTTCAGGTCGGGGTGATTGCCGTCCACGCCGGTGTCAACCACCGCCACAATGGCACCGCGGCCTTTGGTGATCTTGTGTATCTCGGCCACCTTCAGAAAATCCAGATGCCACTGCCGATCCCGCCACACGTCCGCGTGCGCCGGCGACGCTGACACCAGCACCGCCACCAGCGTTACAGCACCGACCAGACCGCCACCAGCAGAAGCCTTACGCCCCACTTCGCCTCCGCACCTGGAATCTGGTCCCGTCGGGCTGCGCGAACGCGCCACTCTCCAGCTTGTCGGGGAAGCCAGTCGGGGTGTTGACCGCCGGCTCCGTCACCGCCCACACGTCGGGATTGGCCTCAGGCACTCCCCCAGGTTGCTTCTGGGTGCCTATCACCGCCGGGCCCGGATCGGGCGACTGCGCCGTCACCCCGCCCGCGGCGATCACACCACCCGGCGGGTTGGCTAGCCGCTGGTCGATGAACTCGTCCTCGATCCGCTCATACCAGGTCAGCCGCCGGCCACGCCTGCCGTCGCCCGGCCCGCCGTGGCCACCACCCATCGGGGGCACACCACGACCCGGACCTCCGGGACCACCACTGCCTGGACCGGCAGTGCCGGGAGCACCAGGGCCTGACGGGACGAGCGAACCACCTCGTGCTACAGGGATCCGCGATCCGCCGATCGCGCCAGGCCCGCGTCCACCCGGCACCTGCACCCGCCGCCCTGCTCCACTGCCCGTGCCCGAACCACCGCCCGCCTTGGCACCCGCTTTCGCGCTGTTAAAGCCAGTTGCTGGCGTCGCCCCCGGACTCCCAACAGGGGCCCTACCGCCCGGCTGGCTCCCTGGCCCTGGAGCACCAATGACGCGCCCGCCCGATTGCGGGCCACCCCTGACAGGCACAGACCCGCTAGACCGTGTGCCACTCGACTGGCCACGGCCAGCCGGCTGCGGGGCTGGGCCGGATCCTGAACCATTGTTGGGTGGACCGCCGCCCCCTGGATTAACTGGGCTGGGATCTTGCCCTCTGGGGGTTCCGGGGATGACGAGCATTTTGATGGCGTCGCCGTAGGTGTTGTTGAGGTAGTCCGCGACGCGGCCGGCTTCGGCGGCTCGGGCGTCTTTGCCGGTGGCCTCGTTGACCGATGGGCCCCTGCTGTCGAGGTCGGCGATCGCGGCCTGGGCCGTACGGAGCGCCATGGCGGCGTGGTCGTTGGTCAGCGCGTTGTTGTGGCTGTCGACAGCCAGAACGAACAGGTCGGCGCCGAGGGCCCGCAGCGACTCCGCGAACGCCGGACCGACGTGCTGGGTGTCGAGAGCGTCCTCGATGCCCTCGATGACCGAGCCCAGGTCGTCCTGGATCGTACTGAGGACGCCGTACATCTTTTCCCAGGTCAGCGCTATCGCGCCGAGCGAGGACTCCGAGTCGGCCAGGACGGCCGCGCGCAGCATGGGGTAGTCGTACACCGCGTAGGGGGCACCGCCGCCCCCGGCACCAGCGTGATCCTCAGCCACCGCGGCCGCCCTCAGCCACCCGCGCCGCGCGTGATGCCGTCAGCGGCGTCGGCGTCGGCGCTGGCGAGCAGGTAGCCCGCCTTCTCAGCAGAGGTGTCCAGATCACGGCACGTCTGCTCCAGACGCT
>JBOGDE010000171.1:0-12316 GCA_050701695.1 Micromonosporaceae bacterium | reverse complement strand
GCATCGGGTGCGTTATCGCGAACACCCAGCGACCGCCCGGCCGTAACACCCGGGCCACCTCCCGCATCACCCGCGCGGAGTCGGCGACGAACGGGATCGCCCCGAAGGCACTGCAGGCGATGTCGAAGCTGGCGTCGGCGAACGGCAGGGTCTCGGCGTCGGCCTGCACCAGCGGCACCGTCACCCCGCTGCGGCGCGCCGCCAGACCGGCCTCCCGCAGCATCCCCGCGGACAGATCGAACCCGACCGGGTACGCCCCCTGGGCCGACAGCCAGCGGGCACAGGAGGCCGCGCCGCAGCCGACCTCGAGCACCCGGCGTCCGGCGAGGGTGCCGAGCATGCCGGCGTCGGCCTCGCGCAGCGCCTCCGGACACCACACGAAGTCGGTGTCACCGAGGAAGTCGCCGTGCTCGGCCTGGTACTGGGTGGCGTCGGCGTCCCACCAGGAGCGGCTGGCGCGTTGGCTCTCGCCGCTGGACATGGGCTGCCGCAGTGCCCGGCTGAGGGCGTGCGGATCGGCGTGCGGATCTGCGAGGGGATCTGCGAGGGGATCGGTGGCCGGACCGGCAAGGGGATCGGCGTGGGGATCGGACACACGCTGACGGTACGCGGCGCGCGGATTGCTGTGCGGAAGTGCCCCCACAGGTGCAACATCGTCCAGATCCGGGCACGATGGGGGGTGGGGTTGGACCTTGTGGTATTACGCACGGTACGCTAGTCGACGCGCTTGGGGCCTGCGTACCAACGGCAGGGAGTGGGTGCGCGTCGTCGCGTCAGCGATCTCGAATCTCGATCAGCGGAATTGATCCGGGTGGGTGTTGTTGTGCGGCGGAGGACCCAGGTGCTGGACCGACCGACATACCACCAACCGGAGCAACTGCCCACATGACGAGCAGCATCGAGGCCACCTCGAGCGTAGCCGCGGCTACCACCACGAGCAGCGGCAGCACGGTCGCCGTCGACGACTTCGGCTCGGAGGAAGAATTCCTCGCCGCGATCGACGAGACCATCAAGTACTTCAATGACGGCGACATTGTCGAAGGCACCGTCGTCAAGGTCGACCGGGACGAAGTCCTGCTCGACATCGGTTACAAGACCGAGGGCGTGATCCCGAGTCGGGAGCTGTCCATCAAGCACGACGTCGACCCGGCCGAGGTCGTCTCCGTCGGCGACCACATCGAGGCCCTGGTTCTCCAGAAGGAGGACAAGGAAGGTCGCCTGATCCTCTCCAAGAAGCGGGCGCAGTACGAGCGCGCGTGGGGCACCATCGAGAAGATCAAGGAAGACGACGGCGTGGTGCGGGGCACCGTCATCGAGGTGGTCAAGGGTGGTCTGATCCTCGACATCGGGCTGCGCGGCTTCCTGCCGGCGTCTCTGGTCGAGATGCGCCGGGTGCGGGACCTGCAGCCGTACGTGAGCCGCGAGCTCGAAGCCAAGATCATCGAGCTGGACAAGAACCGCAACAACGTGGTGCTGTCCCGCCGTGCCTGGCTGGAGCAGACCCAGTCCGAGGTGCGTACCGAGTTCCTCAACAAGCTCGCCCGGGGTCAGGTCCGCAAGGGTGTCGTCTCGTCGATCGTCAACTTCGGTGCGTTCGTCGATCTGGGCGGTGTGGACGGCCTGGTGCACGTCTCCGAGCTGTCCTGGAAGCACATCGACCACCCGTCCGAGGTGGTCGAGGTCGGCCAGGAGGTCGAGGTCGAGGTGCTCGACGTCGACCTGGAGCGGGAGCGCGTCTCGCTGTCGCTGAAGGCAACCCAGGAAGACCCGTGGCGGCAGTTCGCCCGGACCCACCAGATCGGCCAGATCGTGCCCGGCAAGGTCACCAAACTGGTGCCGTTCGGCGCGTTCGTTCGGGTCGACGACGGGATCGAGGGTCTGGTCCACATCTCCGAGCTGGCCGAGCGCCACGTGGAGGTGCCGGAGCAGGTCGTCGGGGTCGGCACCGAGGTGATGGTCAAGGTGATCGACATCGACCTCGAGCGGCGCCGGATCTCACTGTCGCTCAAGCAGGCCAACGAAGGCGTACAGGAGGGCGAGGAGCACTTCGACCCCACCCTGTACGGCATGGCCGCCACGTACGACGACCAGGGCAACTACATCTACCCGGACGGCTTCGACGCCGAGACCGGCGAGTGGCTCGAGGGGTACGACAAGCAGCGTGAGGAGTGGGAGGGCCAGTACGCCGAGGCCCGCACCCGCTGGGAATCCCACATGCAGCAGGTCCGCGAGGCGCGCGAGGCGGCCGAGACGGAGGGCGAGACCAAGGGCGGTGGTGGTCCTGCCGCGCCGGCGCAGAGCTCCTCGTCGTCCAGTAGCACCTCGTCCGCTCCGGCGGAGCCGAGCGGCACGCTGGCCACCGACGAGGCGCTCGCCGCGCTCCGCGAGAAGCTGGCCGGCGGCAGCTGACCTGAGAGCAACGCCAGAAAGGCCCCGACCGGTTGGTCGGGGCTTTTCGCTCTGGTCGGGCTTTTCGCTCTCGTCCGGTGCGGGCTGGCGCCGGGTGGGCTGCCGCCGCGGCTGGGTTCAGCGGCCCACGATGTCCGCGATGGCGGGGGCGCCGCCAGCGAGCCATCCGGTGACGACCAGCGCCGCGGCGCCGATCGCCAGGAGCACCACCGTCATCCCGGGAGTGATCGAGGTGGTGGTGCGGGGCGGGTGGAGCTCGTCGAGACGCTCACGCACCGCGGGGAATTCGCGACAGTGCCGCAGGCCCGGCGTACCGAATCGGTGTCTGCCCGGCGTGTGGCGTGCCATCAGCGATGCCTCCCCTGAATCTGCGCGTGCCGGCACGATACGCAGTAGATGACCTTGAATGGCGCACGACGCGCCGATGATCGCGATCAAAATCACGATCGATAAGCTGGTGTCCCGTGAGGCAAGTATCTTGACCGTTCAGCCGCCCAGCCCGCCGCCGGCGGCGTTGTCGTCCTCGCTGGTGGCTCCGCCACAAGCCTCGTCCTCCGCCTTGCCAGCGACGACCTGGCCCGGCCTCCTTGGTCAACCTACTTACCACACGGGACACTAGGTCGTGCTGAAGATCGGGTTGACCGGCGGGATCGGCGCCGGTAAGAGCGCGGTGGCGCGCCGGTTGGCCGGACACGGAGCGGTGGTGGTCGACGCCGACCGGCTGGCCCGCGAGGTGGTGGAGCCGGGCACCGAGGGGTACGACGAGGTGGTCGCGGCGTTCGGCCGGGACGTCGTCGGCGCCGACGGGCGGCTGGATCGTCCCGCGCTGGCGGCGGTGGTATTCGGCGACGCGGACGCGCGCCGCCGGTTGGAGTCGATCATCCACCCGCGGGTCGGTGCGCGTACCCAGGAGCTGTTCGCCGGGGCACCCGAGGACGCGATCGTGGTGCACGACGTACCGCTGCTGGTGGAGGCGGGGCTGGGGCCGTCGTACCACCTGGTGCTGGTAGTGGAGGCGCCGCAGTCGGTACGGGTGCGGCGGCTGGTCGGCGACCGCGGCATGACGGTGGAGCAGGCCACCGAGCGGATCGCCGCCCAGGCCAGCCCCGAACAGCGCCGCGTCGCCGCCGACGTGGTGGTCGACAACGCCGGCACCCTCGATGCGCTGCACCAGCACGTCGATACCTTGTGGACCGGGCGCCTGGTGCCGTACGAGGAGAATGTCCGGCTGCGCCGCCCGGTACGCCGCCCCGACCAGCTCGCCCTGGTGCCGTACGACCCGGACTGGCCGGCCCAGTACGCCCGGCTTGCGGCCCGGATCGGCGCCGTGGCGGGGGAGCGGGCGGTACGTATCGACCACGTCGGCTCCACCGCGGTGCCGGGCATGCCGGCGAAGGACGTGATCGACATCCAGCTGGCGGTGCCGTCCCTGGCGCTCGCCGACGAGCTGGCCGAACCCCTGGCCGAGGCCGGCTTCCCGAGCTTCCCGGGCGAGTGGGGGGACATCCCGAAACCGCCGCATACCGACCCCGCGGACTGGCAGAAGCGCTTCTACGGCGGCGCCGACCCCGGGCGGGTGGCGCAGCTGCACGTCCGCGCCGCCGACTCGCCCGGCTTCCGGTACGCGCTGCTGTTCCGAGACTGGCTGCGTGCCGACCCGGACGCGGCGGCGGCGTACCGGTCGGAGAAGGAACGGCTGGCGGCGGCGCACCCGGACGCCTCGGCGTACGCCGGGGCGAAAGAGCCGTGGTTCGGTGAGGCGCTGCCCGGCGCGGACCGCTGGGCGGAGCAGACCGGCTGGCAGCCGTAGACGCCCCGGGCTGCTGGGAAGGCGCTCAGAGGACTGGGCGAAACGATGAGGCCCCTCCGACGAATGCCGGAGGGGCCTCCCTACGCAGGATGCTCGCGCGTGGTCGGCTCTGCCGATCGCGCGGTGCGCTCACCGACCCGAAGGTCGAGGCTGCAGCTCGCGCTTCGAGATACCGGTCGCCTTAGCTGGCGCCGCCCTCTCGGCCACTGCTGCGATGCACCTGCGTTCCGTCATCGACGGTAGCGCGCGCCGGATGCAGTCTCAACCGGTTTGGGGTAACCGTAGGGTGTCGGCCGGGGAGCGGCTGTGGACGGTCCCGAGATGTCACACCCGCCACGTACGGTTGGTGCCATGACGCTCGACATTCCGCGACTCGACAGCCGTTTCGAGGTCGTCAGCGACTTCCAGCCGTCCGGTGACCAGCCCACCGCGATTGACGCGCTGGAGCGTTCGGTGCGGTCCGGCAACCGGCACACGGTGCTGCTCGGCGCCACCGGCACCGGTAAGAGTGCGACGACGGCGTGGCTGATCGAGCGGCTGCAGCGGCCGGCGCTGGTGCTGGCGCCGAACAAGACGCTCTGCGCCCAGCTGGCCAAGGAGTTCCGGGAGCTGCTGCCGCACAACGCGGTGGAGTATTTCGTCAGCTACTACGACTACTACCAGCCCGAGGCGTACATCGCGCAGACGGACACGTACATCGAGAAGGACTCCTCGGTCAACGACGAGGTGGAGCGGCTGCGCCACTCCGCGACGATGAGCCTGCTCACCCGGCGCGACGTGGTGGTGGTCGCCACCGTCTCCGCGATCTACGGCCTGGGTACGCCCCAGGAGTACCTGGAGCGCTCCGCCAAGGTGAGCGTCGGCACCGAGATCGACCGCGACAAGCTGCTGCGCCGGCTGGTCGACATCCAGTACACCCGCAACGACATGGCGTTCGCCCGCGGCACGTTCCGGGTGCGTGGCGACACCATCGAGATCATCCCGGCGTACGAGGAGCTGGCGGTCCGGATCGAGCTGTTCGGCGACGAGGTGGAGCGGCTGCACTACCTCAACCCGCTGACCGGCGAGACGCTGCGGGAGGCCGACGAGGTGCTGATCCTGCCGGCCAGCCACTACGTGGCGGGCGCCGAGCGGCTGGACCGGGCGATCCGTGGCATCGAGTCGGAGCTGGAGACGCGGCTTGCCGAGTTCGAACGGCAGGGCAAGCTGCTCGAAGCGCAGCGGCTGCGGATGCGGACCTCGTACGACATCGAGATGATGCGGCAGGTCGGCTTCTGCTCCGGGATCGAAAACTACTCGCTGCACATCGACGGCCGGCTGCCCGGAAGCCCGCCGCACTGCCTGCTCGACTACTTCCCGGACGACTTCCTCACCGTGATCGACGAGTCGCACGTGACGGTGCCGCAGATCGGTGGCATGTACGAGGGCGACGCCTCCCGCAAGCGCAACCTGGTGGACTTCGGTTTCCGGCTGCCCAGCGCGCAGGACAACCGGCCGCTGCGGTTCGACGAGTTCGAAGAGCGGGTCGGGCAGACGGTCTACCTGTCGGCGACCCCGGGGCCGTGGGAGCTGGAGCAGACCCAGGGCGAATTCGTCGAGCAGGTGATCCGTCCGACCGGCCTGGTCGACCCGGAGGTGCTGGTCCGCCAGACCAAGGGCCAGATCGACGACCTGATGCACGAGATCCGGGTCCGGGCGGAGAAGGACGAGCGGGTGCTGGTCACCACGCTGACCAAGAAGATGGCCGAGGACCTCACCGACTACCTGCTGGAGCACGACGTACGGGTGCGGTATCTGCACAGCGAGGTCGACACACTGCGCCGGGTGGAGCTGCTGCGCGAGCTGCGTAGCGGGGAGTACGACGTACTGGTCGGCATCAACCTGCTGCGGGAAGGGCTCGACCTGCCCGAGGTGTCCCTCGTGGCGATCCTGGACGCCGACAAGGAAGGCTTCCTGCGCTCGGAGACCAGCCTGATCCAGACCATCGGCCGGGCCGCCCGTAACGTCTCCGGCCAGGTCATCATGTACGCCGACCAGGTCACCCCGTCGATGGAGCGGGCGATCGGGGAGACCAACCGGCGGCGCGCCAAGCAGGTGGCGTACAACGAGGAGCGGGGGATCGACCCGCAGCCGCTGCGGAAGCGGATCGGGGACATCCTCGACGACATCTACCGCGAGGCCGACGACGCCGAGTCGCTGGTCGGTGGCGGTGGCCGGCAGCGCAGCCGGGGCAAGGCACCGGTGCCGGAGGCGCGGTCGAAGAAGGCCCGTACGGGGCCGGCGGTGCCGTCCCGGGAGGGCTTGGCACGCGCCGACCTGGCCGATCTCATCTCGCAGCTCAACGAGCAGATGCTGGGCGCCGCCCGGGAGCTGCAGTTCGAGCTGGCGGCCCGGATCCGTGACGAGATCTCCGAGCTGAAGAAGGAGCTGCGGCACATGGACACCGCCGGAGTGAAGTAGCCAGGCAGTGGGTTAGAGCCTGTCCTGTGGATCTTCAGCCGGCTGCGACGAGCACCAGGGGACGACCGGCGGCGTTGGAGCTTCGCCCGAATACAACACCGGTATTCGGACGAACCTCCGCCTTGCCGGATCGCCCCCTGGCACCCGTCTCGCTCGGCCAAGATCCACAGGACAGGCTCTAGTCGGCGTCGGTGTAGTGCTCCACCACGGGCGGGCCCGCGAAGTACGGCCCGATCGCGGCCCGCCAGGCGGTGAAGCGGTCGCTGGCGCGGAAGTTCTCCAGGTGCGCGTCGACCGAGTCCCACTCCACCAGCAGCACGAACCGGGACGGTGACTCCACGCCGCGGGTCATCCGTACCGATCGGCAGCCCGGCGTCTCGGTGACCAGGTGACGCACCCCGCGGTACGCCTCGGCGAACGCCGCCTCCTCACCGGGTCGGACGTCGATCAGCGCGACCTCCAGCACCACGCCGTCAGCGGAGGACACGGCGCCGTCAGGGGAGGACACGGCGCGCCGCCACCAGTGTCTCGCTGCGCTCGCCCTCGAGGGGCTCCAGCACCACCCGCCCGGCGTCCTGGGACGCGTGCACCATGCGACGGTCGCCGGCGACGATGCCGACGTGGTGGATCTTCTTGCCGGGATGGGCGAAGAAGTACAGGTCACCCGGCCCCGCCTCGTCCAGGGAGATCTCCTTGGTGGCCCCGGCCTGGTCGGCGGCGTCGCGGGGCAGTGCGATCCCGTTCCGCCGGTACGCCAGCTGCACCAACGCCGAGCAGTCCAGCCCGTACGGAGACATGCCGCCCCACACGTACGGCACATCGAGCAGGCGTTCGGCGATCTGCAGCGCGTCCTCGGCGTGGGCGTGGTCGGCACCGGCCTCGGTGGCGGCCACCACGTCGGCGCTGCGGACCCAGCTCGACTCGCTGAACCCGGCGATCAGCACCTCACTCCAGCCCCGGTAACTGACTCCCGTACCGATCAGGCGGGTGCCGATGGTCACGCCGTAGAGCTGGATGTCGCCGAACGGGGCGTCTCGCAGCGCGGTCGCGGTGGCGTCAACGACCAGCGCGGTGCCCTCGCCCGGGGTCGCGGTCGTGATGTGGCTGGTGTGCAGCCAGCCGGGATAGCCGCGCGGGTCGCGTTCGCTGGCCTGCTCGACGCCGACCACCCTCGCCCAGCCGTCGGCGACCTCGTCGACCACGACCCGTTCGCCGAGCAGGAGCTGGGTGAGCACCCGTGCCCGGTCCCCGGTGCGATCCGGCTGGCCGAGCCCGTCCACCCAGGCCCGGATGTCGACCGGGGTCCGGACCGCCGGTTCGTCGGCCTCGCGTACCACCTCGGGCGAGTCCCACACAGTGGCGGTCGCGACCGATACCCGGGCCTGCGCAGCTGACTGCAAGGTCACCTGTCTCTCCTCCACGAACTGTCCACAATGGGCCACCGGCCGATGCCTGTTGGTGAACCCGAAGCGATGACCATACGAGACGCCGCCGCGCGACACGCCGCCGGGTCAGGCATCGGAGAGTGGCAATCCGGTAACGGCACTCTCCAGCTCGATGCCAAGCCCGGGGGCGTCGGACAGCGCTACCGTGCCGGCGGCGTACCGGACGCCGCCGCGTACCGGCGCTGAGGCCAGCCACCAGGCGGCGTCGAGGTCACTGACCACCGTCGTCGGGTACGCCGCCACCAGGCTCGCCGCCGCGGCGACCCCTACCGGACCCTCCATCATCGAACCGACCATGGTGCCCATGTCGTGGGCCCGGGCCAGCTCCAGCAGGGCCCGCGCCGGCGCCAGCCCACCACACTTGGCGAGCTTCACGTTGACCATGTCGGCGGCGCGGCGGTCGATCACCCGCAGCAGATCCCGTACCGAGAACACCGACTCGTCGGCCAGGATCGGTGTGGCGACCCGGTCGGTGACCCAGCCCAGCCCTGCGATGTCATGGGCCGGCACGGGCTGCTCGACCAGCTCGACGTCGAGCCCGGCGTCCTCCATCGCGGTGATGGCGCGTACCGCCGAACGGGCGTCCCAGCCCTGGTTGGCGTCGAGCCGGATCGTGACACCGGGACCGACCGCGTCGCGTACCGCCCGGACCCGGGCCACGTCGTCGGCGGCGGCGCCGGTGCCCACCTTCAGCTTCACCACCGAGAATCCCTCGGCGGTGCGTTCGGCCGCCGCCGCGGCGAGGCTCTCGGCCGTGCCCGCCGCCAGCGTGACATCGGTGGGCACGGTCAGCGCCGCGCCACCCAGCAGCCGTACCAGGGGCACCCCGAGCCGGCGAGCGGACAGGTCGTGCAGCGCCACGTCGATCGCGGCCTTGGCGTTGTGGTTGCCGGGGACCGCGCCGGCCACCTCGCGCAGCAACACCGCCAGCTCGTCGGGGTCACGGCCGACCAGCAACGGACGCAGCATGGTGTCGATCACGGCTTCGGCGCTGGCCATCGACTCGCCGGTGACCCGCCACACCTGCGGTGCCTCGCCGAGACCGTACGTGCCGTCGGCGTGCACGATCCGTACCACCAGGGTCTCGGTGGTGGTGGTCTCGCGCAGCGCGGTCTTGAACGGCGTGTGCAGCGGCGCCACCAGCCGGTGGGTACGCACCTCCGTGATCGTCATGACGGTGAATCTATCCGGTGCCGGCCCACCCAGCTGGCCGCCGCGATCCGTGCCATCAGCCGCCGCATCGCCTCGTCCGGGCTCGGTGTGGACAGGCAGACCACCAGCAGGTACGGCGGGGCATCCGGCGGGTACACGATCGCGGCGTCATGCCGGATGTCGTCCACCCAGCCGTTCTTGTGCGCGACCGGTGTGCCGGCGGGCAGCCCGGACGGCAGGTCGTCGTTCTTCTCCTGGGCCAGCAGGATGTCCCGCATCTCGGCGCACGCCTGCGGTGAGGCGATCCGGTCGGTGGCGACCGCGCGGAGCAGCGCGGCGAGGTCGGCGGCGGTGACCAGGTTGTCGACGCCGGCGTCGCGCGCGGCGTAGTCCTCGATGCCGCGGCGTACCAGGCTCGTCGTCGCGCCGGCGGCACGCCAGGCGTCGGTGGCGGCGGGGCAGCCGGTGCGCTCCAGCGCCAGGTTGGTGGCGAGGTTCGAGGAGACCACGACCATGCGTCGCAACAGCCAGCGCAGCGACGCCGACTGCCCGAGTCTGGCCCACACCTCGGGGTCGGAGTCGTACTCAGGATCCATCGCGAACCGGGTCCCGCCGGGTCCGGCTGAGGCGAAGTCGTTGTGCACCTTCACGGTGGCGTCCAGGTCGAGCCTGCCGGCGTCGGCCAGCCGGTACGCCGCGGCCAGCACCGCCAGCTTCATGGTGCTCGCCGGGTAGTGAACCGCGTCGGGCAGCCGGGTGTAGCGGGGCGGCCCGGCCAGTGGCCCGTACCAGATGGAGACCGTCCCGCCGAGCGCCGCGAACTCCGGCTCCAACTCGCCGAGCGCCCCGGCGGTGAGGGTCACGGGACGGGGCTCAAGCCTGGTGCTTGCGGCGAGCGGCGGCGCGACCGCGTTCCTGGGCGTTCAGCACGACCTTGCGGACCCGTACCGTCGCCGGGGTGATCTCCACGCACTCGTCCTCGCGGCAGAATTCAAGCGCCTGCTCCAGGGACATCTTGCGCGGCGGGATCAGCTTCTCGGTCTCCTCCGCGGTGGAGGAGCGGATGTTGGTGAGCTTCTTCTCCTTGGTGATGTTGACGTCCATGTCGTCGGAGCGGGAGTTCTCGCCGACGATCATGCCCTCGTACACCTCGGTGGTGGGCTCCACGAACAGCGTGCCCCGCTCCTGCAGGTTGGTCATCGCGAACGCGGTCACCGCGCCGGCCCGGTCGGCGACCAGGGAGCCGTTGTTGCGGGTACGCAGCTCGCCCACCCACGGCTCGTACGACTCGAAGACGTGGTGCGCGATCCCGGTGCCGCGGGTGTCGGTGAGGAACTCGGTACGGAAGCCGATCAGCCCGCGGGCCGGCACCAGCCACTCCATCCGTACCCAGCCGGTGCCGTGGTTGACCATCTGCTCCATCCGGCCCTTGCGGGTGGCGAGCAGCTGCGTGATCGCGCCGAGGTACTCCTCGGGGGCGTCGATGGTGAGCCGCTCCACCGGCTCGCACGTCTTCCCGTCGATCTCCCGGGTGACCACCTGCGGCTTGCCGACGGTCAGCTCGTAGTTCTCCCGGCGCATCTGCTCGACCAGGATCGCCAGCGCCAGCTCGCCCCGGCCCTGCACTTCCCAGGTGTCGGGCCGCTCCGTCGGCAGTACGCGCAGCGAGACGTTGCCCACCAGCTCCCGATCGAGCCGGTCCTTGACCAGCCGCGCGGTTACCTTGGTGCCCTTGGTACGCCCGGCCAGCGGCGAGGTGTTGATGCCGATCGTCATCGAGATCGCGGGCTCGTCGACGGTGATCAGCGGCAGTGGCTTCGGGTCGTCGGGGTCGGCCAGAGTGTCACCGATCATGATCTCCGAGATCCCGGCGATCGCGATGATCTCGCCCGGCCCGGCCTGCTCGGCGGGCTTGCGCTCCAGCCCCTCGGTGATCAGGAGCTCGGTGACCTTGACCCGCTCGATGGTGCCGTCGTGGCGGCACCACGCCACCTGCTGGCCCTTGCGGAGGGTGCCCTGGCGTACCCGGCAGAGCGCGAGCCGGCCCAGGAACGGCGAGGCGTCCAGGTTGGTGACGTGCGCCTGCAGCGGGGCGTCGGCGATGTACTCGGGCGCCGGGATGGTCTCCAGCAGGGTGCCGAACAGCGGCTGCAGATCGGTGGAGTCGGACGGGATCTTGCCGTCCTCGGGCTGGCTGAGGGAGGCGATGCCGTCCCGCGCGCAGGCGTACAGGATCGGGAAGTTGATCTGGTCTTCGTCGGCGTCCAGATCCAGGAACAGCTCGTACGCCTCGTCGACCACCTCTTTGATCCGGGCGTCCGCGCGGTCCACCTTGTTGATCACGAGCACGATCGGCAGCCGGGCCGCGAGCGCCTTGCGCAGCACGAACCGGGTCTGCGGCAGCGGCCCCTCCGACGCGTCGACCAACAGCAGTACGCCGTCGACCATGGTCAGCCCACGCTCCACCTCGCCGCCGAAGTCGGCGTGGCCGGGGGTGTCGATGATGTTGATGGTGACCGGCTGGCCGTCCGGGGAGACGTAGTTGACCGCGGTGTTCTTGGCCAGGATCGTGATGCCCTTCTCACGCTCCAGATCCATCGAGTCCATCACCCGGTCGGCCATCTCACCGCGGGCGTGGTAGGCGCCGGCCTGACGCAGCATGGCGTCGACCAGCGTGGTCTTTCCGTGGTCGACGTGGGCGATGATCGCGACATTGCGCAGGTCAGAGCGAAGCGGCATGTCTCCATCCTCTCCGGTGACCTGGTCGATGCGCGCGCCGGGGTGACGCGAGTCTCGGGTCGGGCGGCCTCACCTGCTCAGCGCGGTGGGCTGCGGAGCGCGGCGGCGATCGCCTGGGCGCGGCTGGTCACGCCGAGCTTGGCGAAGATGCTCCCCACGTGGTGTTCGATGGTGCGTTTGCTGAGGTACAACCGCCCGGCGATCTCGCCGTTGGAGGCACCCTCGGTGATCAACCGCAGCACCTCGGACTCGCGTACGGTCAGCACCGCGGCGGCGGCCGATGCCGGGCCCCGCCCGGGCA
>JBOGDE010000170.1:0-12367 GCA_050701695.1 Micromonosporaceae bacterium | reverse complement strand
GCGGGCGTGAGCCGGTACCGGTGCTGCATCCAGGTGAGCCGGTTGACGATCCCCCGGTGCGGGATCATCACCCCCTTCGGGTTGCCGGTCGAGCCGGAGGTGTAGATCACGTACGCCAGGTCGTCGGGGGTGCTGTTGTCGGGCACAGCGTCGTCGTCATCTGCTGTCGCGTCGGCGACGGCCTCGGTGAGCAGGTGCGGCACCACCCCGCCGAGCCGGTCGGCGTACTCGGGGTGGGTGATCACCAGCACCGCGCCGGCGTCGCACACCAGGTGCTGGATCCGCGCCGGCGGGTGGTCCGGGTCGACCGGCAGGTACGCCGCGCCGGCCCGCAGCACCGCCAGCAGGCTCACCACCAGGTCGGGCTCCCTGCGCAGGCAGACTCCCACCACCGAACCGCGCCGTACCCCGCGCCGGCGCAGCGCGTACGCCAGCTGCTCGGCGCGTGAGGCCAGCTCGGCGTAGCTCAGCTCGCCGTCCGCGGCGGTCACGGCGACCGCCTCGGGGGTACGGCGTGCCTGCGCGGCGACCAGCGCGTGCAGCGTCGCCTCGGGGCACGGTGCGGCGGTGTCGTTGACCCGGCGCAGCAGCGCGGCCTCGTCCTCGGCGAGCGCGGGGAGCTGGCTGAGCCGTACCCCCGGATCCGCGGTGGCAGCGGTGAGCAGCCGCAGGTACGCGGCCGCCAGCCGGTCCACCGTCGCCTCGTCGAAGAGCGACGTGGCGTACTCGAAGCCGCCGATCAGGGAGCCGTCGGGCAGCTCCCGTACCCCCAGGGTGAGGTCCACCTTGACCGACGGGGACGGCACCGGGATCTCCTCCACCGTCACCCCGGCCATGCAGACCGACCCGCCCTCGCCGGTGCCCTCCAGCAGGAACATGGACTCGATCAGCGGGGTACGGGAGAGGTCCCGTTCGGTCTCGACCGCCTGCACCAGCCGTTCGAACGGCAGCTCCTGGTGCTCGGCGGCGACCAGCGTGACGTCCCGCAGCCGGCTCACCAGCTCGCCGAAGCTGGGGTCGCCGGACAGGTCGGCGCGCAACACCACGGTGTTGACGAAGAACCCGACCGCCGACTCCAGCTCGCTACGGGGACGACCGGTCATCGGAGTGCCGATGCCGATGTCGGACTGGCCGCTGTAGTGCCCCAGCAGCACCGCGAACCCGGCGAGCAGGGTGGCGAACGGCGTACCGGCCCGGGCCTGGCGGACCGCGGCGGTCAGCTCCGGGGGGAGCGGGAAGGCCAGCCGGGCGCCGCGCGGGTCCCGGGTGGCGGCGCGGGGCCGGTCGAGCGGCAGCGGTAGCGGCTCCAGCCCGTCCAGCCGTTTGCGCCAGTGGTCCAGCTCGCGCTCCAGCCGGGCACCGGAGAGCGCATCGCGCTGCCAGCCGGCGAAGTCGGCGTACTGCACCGGGGCCGGTGGCAGCGGGTCCCGGCCGACGGTGCGGGCCTCGTACCCGGCGGTGAGTTCCTTGCCGAGTACGCCCATCGACCAGCCGTCGCAGGCGATGTGGTGTACGCACAGCACCAGCACGTGGTGCCCCGGGTCCAGCCGCAGCAGCTCGGCCCGCCACACCGGCCCCCTGGCCAGGTCGAACGGCTGGTCCACACTGGCGCCGATCGCCGCGGTGAGGTCGGGCTCGGCGACGTCGCGCACCGGCAGCCGTACCGGCGGCGGGTCGTCGATGCGCTGCACGGGCTCGCCGCCGGCGATCACGTACCGGGTGCGCAGCACCTCGTGCCGGGCGATCACGGCGGCGACCGCTCCGGAGAGCGCGTCGACGTCGAGCGGGCCGCGCAGCCGCAGCACCATCGGGACCACGTACTCGGTGCTGCCGGGGCTGAGCTGGTCCAGGAACCACAGCCGCTGCTGCCCGTACGAGAGCGGCAGCCGGCCGGCACGGTCCAGCCGCGGCAGCTCCGGCGCGGCCCGCCCGGTGCCGGCCAGCCGCCGCCGCAGCAGCATCCGCCGCCGCTCGGCGGCATCGGCTGCTGCGCCGCCTGGCTGGCCGCCATGATCAACGGTCCGTTCATGCTGTCGGGACGACATGGATGGACCGTTGATCATGGGAAGGGGTGGGCGCGGAGCCGGCGCGGGATCGGTCATCGCGAGCCCTCCCCGGCGCGGGCGTCCTCGCCGGTTTCGGCGCCCTCCTCGGCGAGCAGCTCGGCGACCTCGGCGTCGGAGAGCGCGGCGATGTCAGCCTCGACAGCGGCCTCGATCGCCTGCGCCAGGTCGGCCACCGTGGTCGCTTCGAACAGCTGGCGGAGCGGGAAGTCGACCTCGAACAGCTCGCGGAGCCGGGCGTGCACCCGGGTGGCGAGCAGCGAGTGGCCACCCAACTCGAAGAAGTCGTCGTACGCCCCGATCCCGGTGATCTCCAACAGCTCCTGCCAGAGCTGCGCGATCCGCTCCTCGGTGGGGGTACGCGGCGCGAGGTAGCCGCGGCGTAGCCGGGCGTCGCCGCCGAGCGCCGGCAGCGCCCGCCGGTCCACCTTCTTGCTGGCGGTCAGCGGCAGCTCCTCCAGCTCCGCCCAGTGGGTGGGGATCATGTAGTCCGGCAGCCGGCCGCGCAGGTGGTCGCGCAGCTCGTGGGTGCCGGCCTCGGCCCCGGGCGCGAACACCAGGTACGCCGCCAGCGCCGGCCCGTTCGCGCCGCGCTGCGCCACCACCGCCGACGCGCGTACCTCCGGGTGCCCGACCAACGTCGCCTCGATCTCGCCCAGCTCGATCCGGAACCCCCGGATCTTGACCTGGTTGTCCAGCCGGCCCAGGAACTCGATCGCGCCGTCGGGGCGGCGCCGTACCTGGTCGCCGGTGCGGTAGAGCCGCCCGCCGGGTGGGCCGTACGGGTCCGGCACGAACCGTTCGGCGGTCAGGTCCGGGCGCCCCAGGTAGCCGCGGGCGAGCCGGACCCCGCCCAGGTACAGCTCGCCGGGCACCCCCACCGGCGCCAGGTTCAGCCACGGGTCGAGCACGTACGCCCGGCAGTCGGTGAACGGGTGGCCGATCGGCAGCGCCTGCTCGGGCCGCCCGGACGCCGCCTCGTCCCGGTCGATGGTGAGCCCGAGGCAGGTGACGGTCGCCTCGGTGGGGCCGTAGTTGCAGAGGAACTCGCCGGGCAGGCCGGTCGCCAGCCACCGCCGGGCATCGTCGTAGGTGACCACCTCGCTGCCGACGTTCATCAGCCGCAGCCCGCGCAGCCGGGGATCGCCGGAGCGTACCCCCGCCATCATCTCCCGGTAGTACGCCGGCGTGATCTCCATGATCGTCACACCGTCCGAGCCGAGCCGGTCGGCCAGCTCGTCCGGCGCCCACAGGTCGGGGTCGCTGACCACGATGGTGGCGCCGGCGAGCAGGGTGGCCGCGATCTGGTCCATCGAGGCGTCGAAGACCAACGCGGACAGCAGCACCACCCGGCTGTCGGGGCGGATGCCGTACCGGTCGATCACTACCCGGCAGTGGCTGAGGTACGCGGCGTGGTCGACCATCACACCCTTCGGCACCCCGGTGGAGCCGGAGGTGTAGATCGCGTACGCCAGGTGCGCACCGCTGAGCTCCGGAAGCGCCACCGGCGGCGAGGCGGGCAGCTCGTCGAGGGGCAGCACGTCGACGTCGAAGCCGGCCAACCGGTCGGCGAGCCGGCGTAGCGTCAGCACGGTACGGGCGCCGGTGTCGCGCAACAGGAACGCCAGCCGCTCGTCCGGGTTCGCCAGGTCGAGCGGGACGTACACCCCGCCGGCCCGCATCACCCCGAGCAGCGCGACCACGGCCTCCACCGAGCGTTCCAGGAACACCGCCACCGGCTGCTCCGGTGCCACCCCGCGCTGCCCCAGCTGGTACGCCAACTGGTCGGCCCGCGACTGCAGCTCGGCGTAGCTGAGGGCGGTCTCGCCGTACACCACGGCTGTCTTTTCGGGGTTATTTTCGGCGGTACGGGCGATCAGCTCCGGCAGCCACTCGGCGCCCAGCTCAGAGGGATCGAGCGGGTTCCAGCCGGTGAGCAGGGCTTGCCGCTCGTCCGGGGCCAGCATGTCGACCTGGCTCAACCGCAGGTCGGGCTGCTCGGTGACCCGCTGCAGCAGGCGTACGTAGTGGCTGACCAGGCGGTCGACGGTGTCCGGCTCGAACAGGTCGGCGGCGTACTCGACGTAGCCCTGCAGCGAGCCGTCGGGCTGCTCGACCAGGCCGAGCGTGAGGTCGAACTTGGAGGTCTGCCACGGCAGCTGCTCGCACGGCGGCTCGGCCGACAGGCCCGGCAGCCCCAGCTCGGTGCCGGGCACCCCCATCTCGAACATGATCTGGAACAGCGGGTTGCGGCTGAGGTCCCGCTCCGGCTGTAGCACGTCGACCAGCCGCTCGAACGGCAGGTCCTGCCGTGCGAAGCCGTCCAGGCAGGTGGCCCGGACCCGCTCCAGCACGGTACGGAAGCTCGGGTCCCCCGCCAGGTCGGTGCGCAGCACCAGGGTGTTCGCCACGAAGCCGACCAGGTGGTCGAACTCCGGGCGGGTACGCCCGGCCACCGGCGTACCGACCGCCAGGTCCGTGACCCCGGTGTAGCGGGCCAGCAGCACGTCGAACGCCGCCAGCAGCGTCATGAACGGGGTGGCGCGCGCCGAACGGCCCAGCCGCAGTACCGCGTCGGCCAGCTCGCGCGGCACGCCGAAGGTGCGGGTCGCGCCCCACTGACCCCCCAGCGGGGTTCGCGGATGGTCGGTGGGCAGCTCCACCGGGGTCAGCCCGGCCAGCTGCTCGGTCCAGTAGTCGAGCTGTTCGGCCAGCTCCGGGCTGTCCAGGGTTTCCAGCTGCCAGGCGGCGAAGTCCGCGTACTGCAGGTCGGGGGCGGCGGGGCGCGGGGATCGGCCGGCGACCGCGGCGGCGTACCCGGCGGCCAGCTCCTGACCCACCACCGCCATCGACGCCCCGTCGAACGCGATGTGGTGCACCACGATCGCCACGATGTGGTCGTCCGGGGCGGTACGCACGACCCGGGCCCGCAGCACCGGCCCGGTCTCCAGGTCGAACGGCCGGGCGATCTCCTCGGTCGCCAGCGCCAGCGCCGCGGCGTGCGGCTGGGCATCACCGGAGACATCTGTGTACGCCACCGGCGCCTCGCCCGGTGGATCCACCAGCTGCACCGGCTCTCCGTCGGTCACCCCGTACCGGGTGCGCAGCACCTCGTGCCGGGCCAGCACCCCGTTCAGCGCGGCACCCAGCGCGTCGAGATCCAGGGCGCCCCGCAGCCGGGTGACGTACGGGATCACGTACTGCGAAGAGCCCGGATCCAGCCGGTCCAGGAACCACAGCCGGCGCTGCCCCGACGACAGCGGTAGCGGCAGGGTACGGTCCGCCGGCCGTACCGGTGGGCGAGTGGCGACCCGGCCCGCCTCCAGCAGGCGTGCCTGCGCCGCCAGCGAAGGGGCCGTGAACAGGCGGCGCAGCGGCAGCTCGACACCCGAGCGCTGCCGCAGCCGGGTCGCCACCCTGGTGAGCAGAAGGGAGTGCCCACCAAGCGCGAAGAAGTCGTCGTGCGCGCCGACCCGGTCCAGCCCCAGCACCTCGGCCCACACCGCGGCGACCAGCTGCTCGGCATGGTCCCGTGGTGGTACGTGGGTGCTATCGCCGGCACCGTCGCCGTCGACCGCAGCCTCCCGTGCGGGCAGCGCGGCCCGGTCCAGCTTTCCGGTGGGGGTCAACGGCAGCGCATCCAGCCGGACGTACCGGCCCGGGGTCATCGGGGTGGGCAGCCGCTCGGCGAGGAACCGGCGCAGCTCGTCGGCGCCCGCCTCCCCCACCACGTACGCCACCAGCGCGGTGCCGCCGAAGCCGTCCGGCCGGGTGGTGACCGCGGCGGCCCGTACCGCCGGGTGGGCGCGCAGCGCGTGCTCCACCTCGCCGGGTTCGACCCGGACCCCGTTCACCTTGACCTGCTGGTCGAGCCTGCCCAGGAACTCCAGCACCCCGTCGGTACGCCAGCGCGCCAGGTCACCGGTGCGGTACCGCCGCCCGCCCGGCGGCCCGTACGGGTCCGGCACGAACGCCGCCGCGGTCAGCCCCGGCCTGCCGAGGTATCCCAGCCCCACCCCGTCCCCGGCGACGCACAGCTCACCCGGCACCCCGACCGGCACCGGCTCGCCGCGCGGGTCGAGCACGTACAGCCGCACACCGTCGATCGGGCGGCCGATCGGCACCGGGCCGGTGCGCTGCGCGGGGTCGTGGTCGTACGCGGAGACGTCGATCGCGCACTCGGTCGGCCCGTACGTGTTGACGATCCGCACCTCGGCCGGCGCGCAGGACACTAGCACCTGGGCGCAGAGTTCGGCGTCGAGTGGCTCGCCGGCGCAGCACAGCAGCCGCAGCGACCGGCACTCCGGCCAGTGCGGGGCGTCGACCAGCAGCCGCAGCACCGACGGCACCACCTGCAGCACCGTCACGTCGTGGTCGGCGACCGCGCGCAGCATCGCGTCCGGGTCCTCCTCCACCCCGGGCGGCGCCAGCACCACGGTGCCGCCGCTGACCAGTGGCGCGAAGATCTCCCAGCCGGCGGCGTCGAAGGTCAGCCGGGTCTTCTGCAGCACCCGGTCTCCGGCTCCCAGGCCGTGGTGGCGGATCCCCCACCGCACCCGGTTGGCGATCGCGCCGTGGCTGACCACGACGCCCTTCGGCTGGCCGGTCGACCCGGAGGTGTAGATCACGTACGCCGCGTGGCCGGCCTCGACCAGGGTGGTGGGTACGTCATCGGCGGGCTCCCGGCGAGCGTCCACGCACAGCACCCGGTACTGGTCGCGGGGCAGCGCGTCGAGCACATCGGAGAGCACCCCGGTGAGCAGGTCGCCGGTGGTCAGGATGGTCGGTGGCGCCGCCTCCTCCAGGATCAGCCGGGTACGCCGCGCCGGCTGCTCCGGGTCCAGCGGCACGTACGCCGCACCGGTCTGCCACACCGCGTACAGCGCCACCACCAGGTCGAACCCGCGCGGCAGGCACACCCCGACCCGGGTGTCGGGCCCCACCCCGCGCTGCCGCAGCAGCAGCGCCAGGCTGCCGGCCCGCTCGGCCAGCTCCGCGTACGTCATCGCCGCCTCGCCGTGCACCAACGCCACCCGGTCCGGGGTCTGCCGCACCTGCCGCGCCACCAGCTCCGGCAGCATCGCCGCTTCGGCGGCTTCGGCCCCGGCGGTGGCCTCGGCCGACCCGTCTCCGGGCGCCGAGCCGTCACCGGGCACCAGGCCGTCACGGGGCACCAGGCCGTCATGGGGGACCGGGCCGCGGCCCCGGGCGAGCACCGCGTGCTCGGCGGGCGAGAGCAGCGGCACCTCGTCCACCGGGCGGTCGGGGTCGGCCGACAGCCCCCGCAGCAGCACCAGGAAGGTATCCATCAGCTGCTGGACCGTCGGCTCGTCGAACAGGTCGACGGCGTACTCGAACTGCAGCTTCAACCCGCCGGCGCCCGGCATGATGTGTACGGTCAGGTCCAGCTCGGAGCGGTTCAGGCTGATCGGCAGGTCCAGCGGCGGCAGCCCCACCGACGCCTCCTGGGCCGGCATGTTGAACCCCACCTGCGCCAGCGGCGGGTACGGTCCCCGCGCGCTCGCCCCCAGCTCGGTGACCAGCTTCTCGAACGGCACGCTGTGGTGGGTCAACGCGGCGCCGAAGGTGTCCCGCACTGCCCCCACCACGTCGCGGAACGTGGGCCGCCCCGGCAGCCGGGTGCGTGCCACCACCATGTTCGCGAACATCCCCAGCATCGACCGCAGCTCGGTACGGGTGCGGCCGTTGACCGGGCACAGCACCGGGATGTCGTCGGCCCCGGTGCAGCGGCGCAGCAGCACCGTGTACGCCGCCAGGAAGCCGGTGTAGAGGGTCGCCCCGAGCCCGCGGCCCAGCTCCCGCATCGCCGCGATCAGCTCCGGGTCGAGGTCGGTGGTAAGCGCCGCGCCCCGCATGCTGCGCTCGGCCGGCCGGGGGCGGTCGGCCGGCAGCCGCAGCGGCCCCGCCAGGTCCGCCAACTGCCGCCGCCAGTACGCCATGTCGCCGGCCGTCGCCTCGGCCCAGCCGGGGCTGCGCTGCCAGGCCGCGAAGTCCACGTACCGGACCGGCGGGGTGGGCGGCGGGTGCCCGCACAGCGCCTGAGCCAGCAGGATCAGCGAGATCGCGTCCATCGCGAGGTGGTGACCGCCGAACACCAGCGCGGTCTTCTCGGCGGGCAGCCGTACCAGTCCGACCCGCCACAGCGGCGCGGTGTCCAGCCGGTACGGCAGCGCGCCGAGCCGCAGCGCGTCCTGCTCGGCGAGCCGCACCGCATCCGGCCCGGCCGCGGAGCGGTCGATCACCGGCAGCTCCACGTCGACGGAGTCGGCGACCGCCAGGGTGGGCTCCTCGTCGACCATCCGGACGTAGCTGCGCAGCGGGTCGTGCTCCGCGATCGCGCCCGCCAGCCGCTGCCGGATCACCGCCTCGTCCAGCGCGCCGTCGAAGATCGCCCCGCCGACCAGGTTGAACAGCGGCTCCCCGGCCAGTAGCTGCTCGGAGAACCAGACCCGCTCCTGGGCGTACGACAGCGGGACCGGGTGCCCGTCGGGGGCGCGCGGGATCTCCTCCAGGTCGCGGCCCGCGAGGCCGCGGGAGAGCCGGGCCAGCAGCGAGCGCTTCGCCTGGGAGAGCGCGGGTGCGCCGTCGGGTTCCGGCACGCCGTCAGGCATCCAGGATCACCTCCAGGGTCCGCGTGTAGCGGGCCGGGTCGAACTCGGGGGTGGCAACCAGCGGGCTGACCGCGAACCCGGTGGCGCCGGCCTCCCGGAACGCCGCGATCCGCTCCGTGACGTGGCCGGCGTCGCCGATCGCGGCGATCGAGTGCACCGCGGTGTCGCTGGGGCGGCCGGCCTTGATGTCCTCGCCGAACCCGCTGGCGGTGAGCTGGTGGCGGTGGTTCTCCATCCGCATGTAGCCGGCCAGCACCCGGCGGAACGCCTCCCGCTCGGCGGTGGTGTCCTCGGCTGCGGTGGCCATCAGCATCACCGTCACGGCGAACTCGCCCCGCCCCGGGGGGCGCCTGGCGAAGCCGGCCCGCAGCGCCGGCATCACGCGGTCCCGTACGTCCTCAGGGGTGCCCAGCCAGAGGATCACGCCGTCGGCCAGCTCCCCCGCGATCTCCAGGATCTTCGGGCCGAGCGAACCGACGTACACCGGAAGGTCCGGGCGGGGCGGCTCGCCGTACGTCAGGTGACCGCTGTACCAGCGCCCCGAGACGTTGACCTCCCCGGTACGGATCAGGTCGGTGACGATGGTGAGGTACTCCCGCATCGCGGCCGCCGGCGGCGGGTAGCTCGCGCCGAGCATCCACTCCCCGATCATCCGGTGGCCCGCGCCGAGCCCCAGCACGAACCGCCCGCCCGAGACCTCGTGCAGGGTGAGCGCGGTCTGCGCCGTCACCACCGGCGGCCGGCTGTACGTCGGCAGGATCCCGGTGCCGAGCCGCACCCCTTCGGTGTGCGCGGCCAGCCAGGCCAGCAGCACCGTGGTGTCGCGCTGGTTGGGCTGCTGCACCAGCCACAGCGCGTCGGCTCCCGACTTCACCGCCAGCTGGGCCCGTTCGAGGATCTGCTCGCTGGACAGGCCGATCTGGTCGACCACCGCCCCGATTCCCATCAGCTGGGCCCCTCCCTCAGTCGGTCTGTTCGAGCTCGCTCAACTCCCGCAGCGCCTCCTCCTCGCTGAGCGAGGAGACCCGCTTCATCAGCGCCTCTTCCACGACCTTCGCCAGGTTGCGTACGGTGCGTGCCTCGATCAGCGCCGCGATCGACACCTCCACCCGGAACCGCCGGTTGAGCCGGTCCCCCACCTGCACCGCCATCAGCGAGTCGCCGCCCAGGTCGATGAACTCGTCGTCGGCGCCGACCTTGTCGACGCCCAGGCTGTCCTGCCACAGGTCGGCGATGGTCCGCTCGATGCCGGGCTCCGGCTCCACGTACGGGGTGGCCACGTTGCGGGTACCGGTGCCGGAGCCGCCGCGCGAGGCCGCGCTCAGCTTCTCCATCAGCGCCGCCCGGGTGACCCGGGCCGAGCTGCGCAGCCGCTCGCCGAGCCCTTCCGGCGCGCAGATCACCTGCGGCCGGATTCCGCTGCCGAGGACCTGCCGCAGGATCTCGGCGCCCTCGTCGTTGTTGATGCCGCCCTCGTCGTCGTCGGTGGACCAGAGCATGCCCATGCTCGTCCGCGAGCCGGCCCGCGCCGGCGCCTGCGTCGCGCCCGATCCCGCGCCGGGTCCGGAGGCCGCCGCGAAGCCGGTCTTCGGATCCACCCGCGTCATGGCGTAGCCCTCGACCAGCACCAGCTCGACACCGTCGTCGTCGACCAGGCTGAGGTCGGCCCTGACCACCTCGCCCCTGCCGTCGTCGAGCGGTCGCAGGATGCCGTGGAACCGGGCCGGCAGCGGAGCCCGCGCCACCACCCGGTCGTACCCGATCGGCAGGTACGCGCCCTCGACCCGGTAGCCCTGGATCAGCGAGACCGCAGAGTCCAGCATCGCCGGGTGCAGGAAGAACTGCTCCACATCGGAACGCAGCTCCTCGGCCAGGGCGATGGTGGACATGCTGCGCTGGTCTTCGGCGGAGGCCAGCGCCTCGATGTTGTCCCACCGGGCGCCGAACGTGATCAGCGAGTCCGGCGGCGCCAGCCACTCCAGCGGGATGTCCACGCTGCGCGCCTCGGTGCACGCCGCACGCAGCGCCTGCAGGTCGTGCTTGTCGGGCCGGTCGCCGTTCACCGGGTGCACCTGGCCGCGGGCGTACTCCTGCGGCGGCTCCCCGGCGGCGCCACCGACCAGGCTCACGTCGTACCCGCCGTCGTCGCGGCGGGTCATCTCCAGCCGTGCGGCCACTCCCGGGGCGGAGACCAGTGGCCGGGGGAAGGTCAGGTTGCGCAGCTCGGCCTGCGGCTCCCCGCTCACCTCCTGGTACGCGGCGCGTACCAGCTCCACGACGCCGGTGCCCGGCATGGTCGGCACCTGCTTGATCTTGTGTTCGGCGAGCACCCACACCTCGTGGGAGAGTTCGATCTCGAAGCTGGCGGCATCCTCGCTCCCCTCGTGCCGGCCGGCCAGCAGCGGGTGCGCCACCGCGGTGGTGGCCTGCCCCCGGGCGAGGTCGCCGAGGATCGCGGGGGCGTTGCTGTCCGCGCCCATCCCGACCTCCGACCACAGTGGCCAGTTGATCGAGACCACGTGCCGCCCGGAGTCCCACCTGCTCTGCGCGAACGCGTCCAGCACCGCGTTGGCGCCGTTGTAGTCGCCGATGCCGAAGTAGCCGGCGACCGCGACGATCGAGGAGTAGAGCACCAACAGCCGGGGCACGAACACCCGGTCCAGTACGTAGCTGCCGACCACCTTGGGCAGCAGCACCGCCTCGGCGGCCTCCCGGGGACGGGTCTCCAGCATCCCGCCGCCGGCCACTCCGGCCAGGTGGAAGATGCCGTCGATCTCGCCGAACTCCGCCTCCACCTCGGTACGCAGCTCGCGCATCCTGGCCTCGTCGGTGACGTCGCCGGCGCACACCATGACCCGCGCGCCCGCGTCCTCGACGGCGAGCAGCGCCTGGATCCGGCGTACCACGGGGTCCTCGACGGAGCCGCGCTCGACCAGTGCGGACCACTCGGAGCGGTCCGGCAGCCCGGTACGCCCGGTCAGCACCAGGCGGGGCGCGATCTCCTCCGCCAGCTGCCGCGCCAGCGCCAGCCCCAGACCGCCCAGGCCGCCGGTGATCAGGTACGTGCCGCCCTCACGCAGCAGCTCGCGTACCCCCTCCCCGGTCTCCAGGTGCGCGCCGATGAACGACCAGGTCCAGCGCTTGCGGCCGCGGTAGGCGACCTGGCCCCGGCGCGGACCGGCGGTGAGCTCGGCGAACAGCTGCCCGCCGGAGCTGCCCGGCCCGATGTCGACGCTGTAGCAGGCGAGGTCCTCGAACTCCTGGGGCGCGGTGTTGACCAGCCCCAGCACCGCCGACTTGGCGGGCTCCACCCGGCCGTCGCCGGCCACGTCCTGCATGTCGCTGGTGAGGATCGCCAGCTCCAGCGGCGTACCGCGGGTGGCCGCGCTGGCGGTCTGCAGCGCGGTCAGGCAGCTGAAGAACCCGTGGTCGAGCCAGTGCCGGGCACGCGCCACCTCGTCACCGGCCGGCGACTCGCCGACCATCCAGCCGTGCACCAGCCGCAGCCGTCCCGGGCTGTGCCCGGCCAGCTCCCGGAAGAGCCGGCTGTAGTCCTCGGCCTCACCCGGCCGCAGGGTGTACGTCCCGTCGTCGGCCGCCTCGAAGGCCACGCCCGGCGCGGCCACCGCCACCGGGGCACCGGCCTCGCGCAGCCGCCGCGCCACGTCGGCC
>JBOGDE010000169.1:0-12369 GCA_050701695.1 Micromonosporaceae bacterium | reverse complement strand
AGTCGGCGACCGGCGACCGGCGCGGACCGGCGACCGGGGTGCCGCCACTCACACCGGTACCGCTCAGTCGTCGTGCTGCTGCGGCGGCAGCGCGGCCACCAGCGGGTGGTCCTTGTCGATCTTTCCGCTCTTCGACGCCCCGCCGGGTGAGCCGAGGTCTTCGAAGAAGTCGACGTTGGCCGAGTAGTAGTCCTTCCACTGCTCCGGTACGTCGTCCTCGTAGAAGATCGCCTCGACCGGGCAGACCGGCTCGCAGGCGCCACAGTCCACGCACTCGTCGGGGTGGATGTAGAGCATCCGGTTCCCCTCGTAGATGCAGTCGACCGGGCACTCCTCGATGCACGCCTTGTCGAGTAGGTCGACACACGGCTCGGCGATGATGTAGGTCACGGGTGGTTCCTCTCCGCAACGACGGACCTGCGGTGCCCTCCCGGAGGCCGTTCCGGGCACATGCCAAGCCTAGTATCCCCACCGGAGACCGCATCGGGTGGGAGGGCGCGATTGATCACAGAAGGTGACGTAGGGCGCCGCGTGGTGATACGGCGTGTAGTCGGCACCCGCGACGGCCGCCCACTGTTCTCCGATCTGCTCGGCGAACTGGTCGAATACACCGACTCCCACGCGACGGTACGCGACGCGAGCGGCACCGACGTCGTGGTCCCGAGGGAACAGATCGCCGCCGCCAAGCCCATCCCACCCCGCCCCGCCCGGCGCCCCGCGAGACCGGCCAGGCCGGCCATGCCACCCGGGCCGGACACGCCGGACGCGCCACCCGGCTCCGCCAGAGGCCCCGAAGCACGCCCCACAGAGCCGACCGGCGAACAGACCGAGCCGACCGCCGAACCCACAGCGCCGACCAGCGAACAGATCGTGGCGCTGGAACGGGTCGCGGCCCAGGGCTGGCCCGCCGCCGAGACCGACTGGCTCGGGGGCTGGCTGCTGCGCGCCTCGGAGGGCTGGACGAACCGGGGGAACGCCGTACTCCCGCTCGCCGATCCCGGGCTGCCGGTCCCGGACGCGCTGGAACAGGTACACCGCTGGTACGCCGAGCGTGGTCTCGCGCCGCGGTTCGCCGTACCGCTGCCGGCGTTCGCCGAGCTGGATCGGGAGCTGCGGCGGCGGGGCTGGCGCGAGACCCACACCGTCGAGGTACGGACCGCGGCGCTGCCGACCGTGCCGGAGCGCGCCGACCTGCCACCGGTCACGATCGAGGGCGCCCCGGACCAGGAATGGCTGCGGATCGTGGCCGGACGCAAGGGCTCACTCCCGCCGGTGGCGGTCCGGGTACTCACCGGCGCCCGCCGCCCCGGCTTCGCCACCGTGTACGACGCCGGGCAGCTGATCGCGATCGGCCGGGGCGTGGTCGACGAGGACTGGCTGGGGCTCTCGCTGCTGGAGGTGGTGCCGGACTCGCGCCGCCGCGGACTGGCCCGGCAGGTGGTGGGGGCGCTGGTGCGGTGGGCCGCCGGTCACGGTGCCCGGCGCGCGTACCTGCAGCTGGAGGAGGAGAACGGGGCGGCTGCCTCGCTCTACGCCGGGCTCGGCTTCACCGTGCACCACCGGTACGTCAACCGCACCGCACCCTGATCGGGCACCAACCGCACCGCACCCAGACCGGTCGCCGAGCGCACCGCCCCGGGATCAGGGCATGCACCGCCCAGGATCAGGGGACGCACCGCTCCGGGATCAGGGCACGCGCTTGGGGCGGGACCGGATCTGCTCCTCGTGGTGCTTCCAGCCGCGACTCTTCCAGTCCTTGCCCAGGGTGACGGTCACCAGTACGCCGACCGCGGCCCCGAAGGCCATCACGCCGCCGTAGAAGACGAACTGGCGGACCGCGAAACCGGCGCCCTCGACCAGTGGCTTGGAGCCGCCCAGGTAGGGGCCGACCAGCACCGCGAGCAGCGCCGCGGCGAGCACCGCGACCCCGACGTCGACCACCAGCCGCGACATCGGATACAGGTGCGACCACCGGATGCCGGCCGCGACGCACACCAGCGCCGCCGCGATCGCCGCCATCAGACCGGCGAAGATCTGGTCCTCGTCGTTGCCGATCTCCGCCTGCCACACGATCAGCCGAGCCACCCCGTTGATGGCGAACAGCACCACCGCCAGTACGGCGACCTCGAGCCAGCGTTGCCTCATCGAGCTGCTTCTCCTATCCCGTGCTCGGCGACGGATCAGGCTCGTCGCACACGAACTTCGGCTCGGCCTTGTACCGCCAGAAGAACCGTTCCTTCTTCAGCACCTTCCCGCCGGCGTGGAAGACCCGGTGCGCCTCCTGGGCGAACCCGGGGATGCCCTCCGTCGGGATGCAGTCCTTCTCCTTGAGGTGGACCGTCTTGGGTTGGGTGTGGTCGTACTTCGGGCCGTACTCGGTTTCGATCTTGTCGTACCGCTTGGTGCTCCACATCGACACCGTGATCGAGGTGTCGCTGTAGGCCGTGTCGATCAGCACCCCGTACTTGGAGTCGTTCTTGAACTTCAGGTCCAGCGACGGGTAGAACACCGTGGCCTCGATCACCGACGGGTACCGGCTGATGTAGTAGCCGTGCGGCCGGTGGAACGCGTCGACCAGCCCGGCGTAGTAGCTGGCGTTGAAGATCGTGGTGGCGAACTGCGAGATGCCGCCGCCGACGTGGTTCTTGATCTTGCCGCCGATGATCACCGGCGCGTCGACGTACCCCTGGGCGTAGCCGCGCTCGCCGGTGTAGCCGTTGAGGCTGAACGTCTCGCCGGGCAGGATCAGCGCGCCGTCCACCTCGTCGGCGATCACCAGGATGTTCTTGTTGCGGTCCTGGCCGCCCTTGAAGTGCGTGGTGAAGGAGGAGATCTGCTCCTTGACCCCGAGCTTGGCCACCGTCTCCTTGGTGACCTTCGGCTTGGCGTCGACCAGCTCGGCCGAGACCTCGCGCGGCTCCGACTCCCGCAGCACCGGCAGCATCGCCGCCGTCAGCTTCTTCATGTCGATCGCCTTGCCCACGGCCTCGCCGGTGACGACCACCTTCCCGCCCTGTACGGCGAGCTTGGCGTCCTTCGCGGGGGTCTCGACCCGGGCGAACTGATCCTTCGCCGCGTCCCGCAGCTTCGCCGCGTCGACCCGAGGGGTGATCTTGCCCTTCTCGTCCGACTCCATGAGCAGGCTCTTGGCGATCGCCTCCGGGCTGATCGTGACGTCGCCGTCCTTGGTCGACACCGTGACCACGCCGGAGACGGCGGGCTCGGCCAGCTCGGTGAGCAGCTTGTCGACGTCCTCCTTGGTGGTGACGGAGTTGATGTCCACGATCGGGATCGCGATCGGCTTGCCGCGCAGCCAGCCGGCCTTCACCGCATCGGCGGACTTGTCGCGGTCCAGGCCCCGGCCGGCGCCCGGGTAGACCGGCTTCGGGGTCAGCCCCTCGTACCGGATCGCGGGTCGGCTGAGCTTCTCGGTGGTGGAGACCGCGAGCTTCTGCAGCGCGTCGTCCAGCTTGGCGGGATCGACCTTCACCACCGGCTCGACGGTGCGCTCACCGAACAGCACGGTGAACGGGTTGGGCCACTTGTCGACCGCGCGCTCGGCGGTGGCGGCGTAGTCGACGGAGAGCCCGACCTGCTCGGGGCGGATCATGGACTCGCCCTTGCCGACCTTGACCGGCACGCCTTCGGTGACCCGGCCGCCGAGCCCCGCCTTCAGCGCCTTGGCCGCTTCCGCCTTGCTCCGGCCGCCGATGTCGACGCCGAGCACGGTGGTGCCGCGCGGCACCTCACCCGCGAACGCCATCACCCCACCGGTGAGCGCCAGCAGCAGCCCGACCACCGCGCCGACGGCGACCGCCGGCACCAGCCACCGCCGCGACGTCTTCGGGGGTACGTCGGGCACGCCACCGTAGGGCGCACCTCCGCCTGGCGGACCGCCGGCGGGGAATCCGAACCCTGGCACGACAGCGGTATCGCCGGGCGGCGGCGACCCACCCGGTGGGAAACCCGCGGCACCGAACCCGGCCACGCCGGGAGCCGCCGGCGGCACTCCGGACTCACCGCCGAAGACCGGATGCGCCGCGGTCGCGTCGTCGGCCGCCGGTGGCGAGGACGCGGGGGGCGAGAACGCTGGGGGCGAGAACGCTGGGGGCGAGAACGCTGGGGGCGAGAACGCTGGGGGCGAAGACGCCGGAAGGGAGAACGCTGGGGGCGACGATGCGGGCGGGGAAGACGCGGGCGGTGTCCAGGGAGGTGGTGCTCCCGGCAGCCGGGTGGTGTCGTCGGTCGCTCCACCCGAACCGGGCGGCTGCTCCGTGACCGGCCTGATCCCGTACCCGGCGACCCCCGGCATGGTGGAGTCGTCGTCGGGACCGCCGGCAGGTGGGCCCGCGCCGGGGCGCACCGCCGGGAACTGAGCGGTGTCGTCGTTCGCGTGACCGCCGGTGCCGGGGTCAGGTGTCGTCACGATTCCACGCTTTCGATCCGAGGGGTGGTCATACCTTTGGTCAGACATGTTCTTGGTCAGACATGCGCTTTGCCAGACAGCGACGCCGGCGAGGCGGCGTCCGCACCGAATGGTAGAACCCCCGACCGACATCTGGCACGCCGTGAACGGCCAGGCCGTTGTCAGGTCACAGACATCAGTGGGTACGCCGCGCGATACCTCCCAGCGAACGCGGGACCACCCGAAGTAGGGCGAAGTACGCACCTGCGGCGGCCGCGACCGAGCCCAGCAGCAGCAGTCCGAGCGCAACCCCATCGTTACCCGCGAGCACGACGTCGCCCTCCGCGGTGCCGCCGGCCAGCACCACCGTGACCACGAACCACGCCAACGGCGGCAGCGCGATCGCCAGCCGGGAACGGCTCAGCCACCACCCCAGCCAGGGCAGTGCCAGGTTGCAGACCACCGCCGCCAGCAGCACCACCGGCACCCGTACCCCGCCGAGCCGCAGCGGTACGAAGAACGCCTCCACCACCGCGCTCAGCACCGAGGTCACCGTCACCAGCACCATGCCGGCGATCCCGATCAGGCGATCCAGCAACACCGGGCCCGGCGCGGACCCGCCAACCGGGGTCACGGCGCCGGTACGGTGACGTCGAGCCCGGCGAACAGGTCGTCCTCCGCGCCGTACACCCCGCTGCCGGGGCCGCGTTCGCCGACCGCGAGGGTGTAGTACTCGAAGCCCATGCTCTCCGCGCCGACGTTGCTGGCCAGTGAGAACAGCCAGGAGTCCGGCGGGATCTGGGTGGCGTGGGCGCGTAGCGCGGCGCTCTTCGCCTCGGCGTACCCGGTGCCGTCGATGCGCGCCGCGACCTGCTCGTCCGGGGTGCCGAACGGCAGCTCGGACACGTCGGTGACACCGTCGAACGGGTTGTCCTCCGAGCTGCCGAAGTGCTCCAGCCCGGCCGCCAGCACGCTGTGCGGTACGGCGGTCCAGTACACCTTGGACACCCGCCACGGCTCGCCCGTCCCGTGCCCGGGATCGCTGGCGAGCTCCACGGCACGCATCGCGACCCGGTGCGCCTGGATGTGGTCGGGGTGGCCGTAGAAGCCGTTCGGGTCGTACGTCACCAGCACCTGCGGGCGGGTCTCGCGCAGCACCGTGACCAGGTGGCCGGCGGCGGCGTCGAGGTCGGCGCCCCAGAACGCCCGCGGGTGCTCGTTGGCGGAGGTGCCCATCATCCCGCTGTCCCGGTACGTGCCGGCGCCGCCCAGGAAGCGCCGGTCGGTGACCCCGAGCGCGTCGCACGCCGCGTGCCACTCGGTGATCCGGTAGCCGCCCAGCTGGTCGGCCTGGTCGGGGGCGAGCCCGGCCAGCTCCGGTACGTGGATCTCGCCCTCCTCACCCAGCGTGCAGGTGACCAGGGTGACCCGGGCTCCCCGTGCGGCGTAGTGGGCCATGGTGGCGCCGGTGCCGATCGCCTCGTCGTCGGGGTGGGCGTGTACGAAGATGATGCTGGCCTCAGACACGCGACCACTTTACTGAGGGCCACCACGGTGGCTCCTCCTCGCCACGAAAGTGCTGGCCAACCCTCGACCAGGGCGGCCGAAACCGTCACGATCGGGGGGTGGACCGCGAGCCGCACCTCGCAGCGGTCGCCGGAGCGCCGTACCAGCTCACGATCTCCGACGACGGCGGCCGCGTGCTGTACCTGCGCGGCGTACCGGCGTCACTGCATGTACTGGACGCGGTGACCGGCCGGGAGCGCCCGGTCGGTCCCGCGCTCGACCGGTACGCCGCTGACGGCTCCGGCCGGGTGGTGGCGGGGGTACGCGACGGCCGCCTGCTGCGGATCGAGGTCGACACCGGCCAGGTCACCGCACCGGCCACCGCCGGCCCCGCCGACGATCCACGACCGGACCCGACCGGGCGGCGGCTGGCGTACCTGACCGGCGGCACGCTGCGGGTGATCGACGAGCACGGCACCGACCACCTGCTCGCCGGCGAGCCCGACAGCACTGCCAGCGCCGCCAGCCAGCCCGCGAGCGGCGCCGGGCAGAGCGCCCGCGGCGTGGTCTGGGGACGCGCCGACCCGGCCAGCTCGCTCCTGTTCGGGCGGCACCGCGGCTACTGGTGGTCCCCGGACGGCGAGCGGCTGCTGGCGGCCCGGGTCGACGCACCCCACGGCCACGTCGGCGCACCCCACGGCCCAGCCGGCGGCGGCTCGGTACCGGTCACCAGCCTGCACCTGCTTGATCTTGACGGGTTCTGGGTGGACGTACGGTGGGATCGGCAGGCGTACCCGCACCTGGTGGCGGTCACCTGGGAGCCACGTGGCGGGCCGCTGGTCACGGTGCTGCCGCGCAGTCAGCACCACGCGCTGGTGCTGGCGGTGGACCCCCGTACCGGGGAGACCCAGGTGCACGCCGAGCTGGACGATCCGCGCTGGGTGACGGTGACGCCGGGCACCCCGGCGTACCTGCCGGACGGGCGGGTGGTGCTGGGCGGCGAGCTGACCCTGGACACGCTGGACACCCGGTGCCTGTTCGCCGACGGCAGCCTGCTCACCCCGCCCCAGCTGTACGTGCACGAACTGGCGGGCCGTACCCCGGCCGACGCCGACCAGCTGATGGAGCTGGTGGTGCAGGCCAGCGAGGGTGAGCCGAGCGAGCGGCACGTCTACCGGGTACGGCTGGCGCCCCGCTCCGGCCACCCGGAGGTCACCCGGCTCACCAGCGGCGCCGGGGTGCACCGCGGGTACGCCGCCGGGGGCACCGTCGCCGTACTCTCCGAATCCCTGGACCATCCGGGGGTACGGCTGCGCGTGCACCGCGCCGGCCGGGACCACGAAGCCGGCTGGGACCACGAAGCCGGCCACGACCACGAAGCTCCGGCGCCCGAGCCGGCGACCGCCACCGCACCACCCCGGCCGGTGTTCGAACGGGTCACCGACCGCAGGATGCCGGCCGCGGTGCTCTACCCCACCGGGCACGTCGCCGGGCGGCGGATCGCGGTGCTGGTCCAGGTCACCGACGGGCAGGGCGTGGTGGCCGCCCGGTCGGCGTGGCTGGAGCACCAGCGGTACGCCGAGCGCGGCCTCGCCGTGGTGGTCGTCGACGGCCGCGGCACCCCGGGGGTGGCCCCCAGCTTCGAGAAGGCGGTCTACCGCAGGCCGCTCGACCTGATGCTCGCCGACCAGGTCGAAGGGCTCGCGGCGCTGACCGCCAAGCACCCCGACCTGGACACCTCCCGGGTGGTGATCCGCGGCGGCGGCGTGGCCGGCACGGTCGCGGCGGCGGCGGTGCTGCGCCACCCGGAGAGCTATCACGGTGCCGTCGCGATCGCGCCGGTCACCGACTGGCGGACGGTGCCGGCCGGGTACGCCGAGCGCTACCTCGGTACCCCCGAGGAGAATCCGGAGGCGTACGCCCGGCACGACCTCACCGCCGAGGCCGCGGAGCTGCGGCGCCCGCTGCTGCTGACGTACCCACCGGATACGCCGGCCGAGGCACAGGCGGTGCGGCTGGCAGAGGCGCTGGCCGGCAGCGACCAACCTCACGAAACACTCCCGACTCCCGATCCGAATTCTGATCATGTGGTGGAGTACGAGTGGGACTTCATCCGGCGCGCACTAGGAGGCACACCATGACGACCTACCTGGTCACCGGAGGCACCGGATTCCTCGGCAAGCACCTGCTGCGGCGGCTGCTGGCCCGCGAGGACTGTGAACGGGTCTGGGCGCTGGTACGCGAGCGCTCCGCCGACCGGCTCGCCGGCCTCGCCGCGCAGTGGCCGGGCGGCGAGAAGCTGACCCCGCTCGTCGGCGACCTGACCGCGCCGCAGCTCGACCTGTCCGACCGTACGGTGGCCGACCTGGCGGGGCGGGTGGACCACGTCGTACACCTGGCGGCGGTCTACGACATGACCGCCAGCGAGGAGGCGAACCGCGCCGCGAACGTGGACGGCACCCGCCGGGTGGTGGAGCTGGCCAACACCGTCCTCGCCGGCTGCCTGCACCACGTGTCGTCGGTCGCGGTCGCCGGAGACCACCACGGGCGCTTCGCCGAGGACCAGTTCGACGTCGGGCAGCGGCTGGGATCGCCGTACCACGCCACCAAGTTCGAGGCCGAGGCGCTGGTACGGGACAAGACCCGGGTGCCGTGGCGGGTGTACCGGCCGGCGGTGGTGGTGGGCGACTCGCAGACCGGCGAGATGGACAAGATCGACGGGCCGTACTACATCTTCGGGCTGCTGGAGGAGATCGGCTCCGCGCTGCGCGGACTGGCCGGCGGGCTGCTGTCGAAGGTCCCGATGTGGGCGCCGGACCTGGGCGACACCAACATCGTGCCGGTCGACTTCGTGGTCGACGCGATGGCGTACCTGATGCACGTCGAAGGGCTGGACGGGCAGGCGTTCCACCTGGTCAACCCGAAGCCGCAGTCGGTGATCGAGGTCTACAACGCGCTGGCCGGCGCTGCCGGGGTGCCGAAGGTGACGGTGTCGGTACCGCGTACCGCGGTGGGTGCGGTGGGCCAGTTCGCCGCACCGCTGGCCGGGCTGCTCGGTGAGTTGCCGGGGGCGGCGGCCGCCCGGGATCTGGTGCTACGCCAGGTCGGGATCCCGGCGGAGGTGCTACCGCACCTGACGTTCCCGACGGTGTTCGACTCCACCGCGACCCGCGAGCTGCTCGCCCCGAGCGGAATCAAGGCACCCCGGTTCAAGCACTACGCCGGCGCGCTCTACCGGTACTGGCGTGAGGAGCTGGACCCCAACCGGGCGCGCCGCGGCAAGCCGGGCGGCCCGCTCGCCGGTCGCCGGGTGGTGATCACCGGCGCCTCCTCGGGCATCGGCCGGGCGGCCGCGATCCAGGTGGCGCGCAAGGGCGGCGTACCACTGCTGCTGGCACGCCGTACCGAGGAACTCGAAAAGGTACGGGCGGAGATCGAGAAGCAGGGCGGGCAGGCGCACGTCTACTCCTGCGACGTCACCAACCCCGAGTCGGTCGACGCGGTGGTCAAGCAGATGATCGCCGAGCACCCCGGGATCGACATGCTGGTCAACAACGCCGGCCGCTCGATCCGCCGCTCGATCCGGCTGGAGTACGACCGGTTCCACGACTTCGAGCGCACCATGTCGATCAACTACTTCGGGGCGCTGCGGCTGACCATGGCGCTGCTCCCCCACATGGCCTCGCGCCGGTTCGGCCACATCGTGAACATCTCCTCGATCGGGGTGCAGACCAACCCACCGAGATTCTCCGCGTACGTGGCGTCGAAGGCCGCGCTGGACGCGTTCACCCGGATCGCGGCCAGCGAGACCTACGGCGACGGGATCACGTTCACCACGATCCACATGCCGCTGGTGCGTACCCCGATGATCCGGCCCACCAAGATCTACAACGCGTTCCCGGCGCTGTCGCCGGAGCAGGCGGGGCGGATGGTGGTCGACGCGCTGATCGACCGCCCGAAGGAGGTCGCCACGCCGCTCGGCACGCTGGGCGCGGTCTCCTACACCGTGGCGCCGCGGGTGGTGGACGCGGTGCTGCACGTGGCGTACGAGGTCTTCCCGGACTCCGCCGCGGCGGCCGGTGAGGGCGAGCCGCCGCCCACCACCTCGCTGTCCAACGGCGCCAAGGCGTTCATGCGGCTGCTCCCCGGCGTCCACTGGTAACCGGGCGTAACAGCCTCGTCCGAACGGGCGATAGACCTAACCGTCCGGGCTGCAGATGCTGAGCCTGTCGGGGGCGATCCGGTAATCCGTTACGAGGAGCGCCACATGTCTTCCACCCCACGCCGCCGCAGCTGGCGCCGGCTGGCCCTCGCCTGCAGCGCCGTCCTCGCGCTCGGCGTCACGCCGGCCCTGTCCCAGCCAGTCACGGCCGCACCCGCCCGCAGCTTCGACTACACCAAGATCAAGAACCTTTCCCAGCCGGCGTACGACTACGCCACCCAGGTGTCGCGTACCACCGTCGACCTGCCGATGGACGACGGCAAGACCGTCTACATCGAGATCACCAAGCCGACCGCCGCTGGTCGCTACCCCGTGGTCCTTGAGGCCTCGCCGTACCACGGCACGCTCGCCGACCGGGACGGTACGCGGATCTTCCCGGAGCCCCGCGACGAGAACTTCCTGCCGCTGGGCCTCACCCGCTACTTCGCCCCGCGCGGGTACGCCGTGGTGATGATGGACCTGCGCGGCACCGGCAAGTCGGGCGGCTGCCTGGACCACATCGGCCCGCGCGACCGGGCCGACCTGAAGGCGGTGATCGACTGGATCGCCGTACAGGACTGGTCGAACGGCCGCGTCGGGATGACCGGACATTCCTACGTCGGCTCGACACCGTCGGCCGCGGCGGCGATGCGCCCTGAAGCGCTCAAGACGATCGTGCCCAGCGCCGGCCTCGCCCGGATGTACGACCACCAGTTCCAGGGCGGCGTGCCGTACTTCCTGCAGTGGGCCGGCCCGATGGAGGCGTACGAGCAGATCGCGCTGGAACGCCACCTGCCGACCGGTGAGGACTTCGGCAACCACGTCGAGGACACCGGTTGCGGCCTGCCCAACTCGTCGCTGGTCGCCGGCGAGGACCAGCTCTCCGGCCGCTACTCCACACCGTGGCACCGCGACCGCGACTGGACCGCAGCCGCCACCGCCGCCGACATCCCGGTGTTCATGGTGCACGGCGTCAACGACAACGCCGCCCGGGTGCCCGGCATGGACTGGTTCACCGCCCGCGGCGGACGGGCCGGAGACAAGCTGTGGCTGGGCCAGTGGGACCACGGCTCCGGCTGCTGCCCCAACCGGCGCGGCATCCAGTGGGCGTACGCGCTGCACGCCTGGTTCGACAAGCACCTCGCGCTGCGCAAGGTCGACACCGGGCCGGCGGCGGAGCTGTTCCTCTCCGACGGCACGTTCGGAGGCGCCCGGACCGGCGACCGTACCCAGGTGATGACCAGCACCGCCTGGCCGGTGCCCGGCACGTCGACCCTCGCGCTGTACCCGGACGCCGCGAACGGCGCGCTCGGCGGCACCCGTCCCGCGGTGCCCGGCTCGGCGAGCTTCGCCGGCGACCCGGGCGGCTTCCAGGACCCGCAGGGGACGGGCGGGGTCGACTTCGCGACCGCGGCGATGGCCGCCGACACGGTGATCGCCGGGATGCCGGAGCTGGACCTGGTCGCCTCGGTGACGGCGCCCCGCGTACACCTGATCGCCACGCTGTACGACGAGTCGTCCGACGGCGCACGGCGCAGGATCGGGCAGTTCGCGCTGAACCCGGAGCTCCGCAACGGCATCGACACGGTGACACCGGTGATTCCGGGTACGCCGATGACGCTGCGACCACCGGCCTTCGCCATGGCCCACGACCTGCGGGCCGGGCACAAGCTGGTGCTGCGGGTGACGGCGAGCGACCCCGACAAGGTGCCGGCGTTCGCGGTGGACCCGCAGATCACGGTCCACACCGGCCCGACCGGCACCGCACTGCGGCTGCCGGTGGTGGGCGCCCCGTCACTGTCGCCCGACACGGTGCCGCTGCAGACCCGGCCGAAGAAGGCCGGTACGGCACAGCCCACGATCCGCACCTCGGTCACCCCGCCACTCGGCGGGCCGGAGCGGGTCGACGGCGTCACCACGCAGAACATCGAGTTCGACGTACTGGAGGGCAAGGACAACGCGAACCTGATCGTCGGCGCGCTGCCGGCGTTCCCCGCCGACGTCGACCTCTACCTGCAGCGCCGCAACGCCGACGGCACCTGGAGCGGCGACCTCGCGGGCGGCACCAGCGGCAGCCTGGAGTCCGAGCAGTTCCGGGTCTCCCGGCCACCCGTGGGCCACTACCGGATCGTGGTGCACAACTGGTCCGGCGCACCCGCCACCCGGATCGACGTGACGCTGGAGTTCCTCAACAGCGACGGCGTACCCACCCCTGGCTGACCGGCGGTATGGAAGGGCGGTCCGGCAACTCCCGGAC
>JBOGDE010000168.1:0-12431 GCA_050701695.1 Micromonosporaceae bacterium | reverse complement strand
CGTCCCGTCGGGGCGCGCCTCACCGGTTTGTGCGGTCGGTACCGGCACGGGAGGATGGCACCATGAAGGTGGTTGTGTCAGGTGCGTCCGGATTTCTCGGCGGGCATCTGGTGACCCGGCTGCGCGAGGAGGGGCGCGACGTGGTGCGGCTGGTACGCCGCCCGGCGCGTACCGACGACGAGGTGCAGTGGCAGCCCGCGCGCCGTGAGCTGGACCCAGCGGTGCTCGACGGCGTCGACGCGGTGGTCAACCTCTCCGGAGCGGCGGTCGGCGCCCGGCGGTGGACAGCGCGTTACAAGCGGGAGATCCTCGACAGCCGGGTCGACTCCACCGCGACCTTGGCCGCGGCGCTGGCCGCGGCCGGTTCCCGGTCCCGGGTGCTGCTCAGCGCCTCCGGAATCGACTGGTACGGCGAGTCCGGCGAGCACGCCGTCGACGAGTCGGCCCCGAAACAGGACGGCGGCTACCTGACCACCGTCACCCACGCCTGGGAAGCGGCTACCGACCCGGCCCGCGAAGCCGGGGTACGGGTGGTGACGCTGCGTACCGGGCTGGTGCTGGCGGCTTCGGGAGGTCTACTGGTGCCGATGCTGCCGCTGTTCCGGTGGGGGCTCGGCGGCCGGCTCGGCAGCGGCCGGCAGTTCATGTCGTGGATCTCGCTACAGGACTGGCTGGGCGCCGTGGTGTTCCTGCTCGACCAGGAGATCTCCGGGCCGGTGAACCTGACCGCGCCGCACCCGGAGACCAACACCGACTTCACCCGCGCCCTCGGCAGCGCGCTGCACCGGCCCACCCTGCTGCCGGTGCCCCGGTTCGCGCTGCGGATCGGTATCGGCGAGTTCGCCGACTCGGCGGTGGGCAGCCTGCGGGTGTTGCCGGGCGTACTCACCCGGGCCGGTTACGGCTTCGCGCACCCCGAGCTGCGGCCGGCGCTGGACTGGGCACTCGCCCACTGAGCCTCAGACTGGGCACTCGCCCACTGAGCCTCAGACTGGGCGCTGGGACCTCAGACTGGGCGCTGGGCTAGGCCCTGTCCTGTCGATCTTGGTCGAGCGAGACGGAGTCCAGGCGGCGTCCGGCAAGGCGCAGGTTCGCCCGGATCCCGGTGTTGGATCCGGGTGGTTCTGCAACGCCGCCGGTCGTCGTCTGGGCCCGTCGTAGCCGGCCAAAGATCGGCAGGACAGGGCCTAAGGGCGACCCGCTGGGCGCCGGCCGCGGCGCGGTCAGCAGTTGCGCAGCTCCGGGGACTGGTTGAGCAGCTGGTTGCGTACCGAGATGAACCGCCGGTACGTCTCGCTGTCGACCGAGGCGACCCGGAACGCGGCGACCCGGTGGCAGTTCTGGAAGGCGAGTTTGACCCCGAAGTGCCGCTCCAGGCCGCCCCGGATGGCATCGCTGGCGAGTGCCCGCAGCAGCTGGCCGCGGTCGGCCTCGGTGGGCGGCGCGGTCTCGTTGTCGGCGAACTCGGCGGTGGTGGAGTCGAGGTCGGAGACCACCCGGCTGATCGTCTCCCAGGCGTACGGCAGGGACGTCCGTACGCATTCGGCGAACTCCTCGTCGGTCACCTCCCCGGACTCCGCGCGGGCCAGCAGAGCAGGCGATACGTCGAGTGACATGCGGCGGTTCCCTTCACTGGTCGGACACTGCCTCTGGTCGGACACTGCCCCTGGCGGGACACTGTCTAATTGGTACTGGTTTTCGTTTGTAAAGTCAACGGTGAGCGACGTTCTGGCTACTAATTGCTGCTGCCTGGCCCGACCGTCGGCTCGGGTGAAGATCTCCGGTAGCGTCCGGGAGTTGTGAGCAGGACACCGACCATCCTCGCCGCGTCCGGCGGTTGGATCCCAGGCATCCGCCGTCGCTGGAACGCCGGAGCGCTCATGCACTATGCGCTCGAGCTGTCCGGAGCGGAGCGGCCCAGGGTCGCCTCGCTGGGCACCGCCATGGGCGACCAGGTCATGGTCAACGCCTGGATGCATGAGGCGTTCTACACCACCGAGGCACGGCTCACCTGCGTCAACCTGTTCCCGATGCCCAACTTCGCCGACCTGCGCGGTCACCTGCTCAGCCAGGACGTCATCTGGGTCGGCGGCGGCAGCGTCGCCGGGCTGCTGGCGCTGTGGCGGCTACACGGGTTTGACACCATCCTGCGCGAGTGCTGGGAGGCGGGAGTGGTGCTCGCCGGGGTCTCCGCCGGATCGCTGTGCTGGCACGCCGGCGGCACCACCGACTCGTACGGGCCCGAGCTGCGGGCGGTGACAGACGGCCTCGGCTTCCTGCCGTACGCCAACGGCGTCCACTACGACTCGGAGAACCAGCGGCGCCCGCTACTGCACCAGCTGATCGGCGACGGCACCCTGCCCGCCGGGTACGCCACGGACGACGGCGCCGGTCTGGTCTACCACGGCACCGAGCTGGTCGAGGTGGTCAGCGACCGGGATGCCGCGGCCGGCTACCAGATCGTCCCCGATCCCGACCGCGGCGTCGTGGAGACCCGCATCGAGCCACGCCGCCTCCCGGACCCGGCCCGGGTCTGACAGCGTCCGCGCCGGTGGTAGACAGGCTCGGCCCCGGGACTCATCGCCGTACCCGTCGGAGCAGTCGGGTTAGGCTCGGACCGTGACCTCCACCGTCTCCGCACCCACCGACACCGGCTCCACACCGACCGAGCAGCAGCTGCTGGTGGTCCGGGCCGGGACCGTCGAGTATCAGGCGGCCTGGGACCAGCAGCGGCGGCTGCACGCCGAGGTGGCGGCCGGTACGGCGCCCCCGACCGTGCTGCTGCTGCAGCACCCCAGCGTCTACACCGCCGGCAAGCTCACCGGGCCGCTGGACCGCCCGGTCGACGGCACCCCGGTGGTCGACGTCGACCGCGGCGGCAAGATCACCTGGCACGGCCCCGGACAGCTGGTCGGCTACCCGATCACCCGGCTGCGCGAACGGCTCGACGTGGTGGCGTACGTACGCCGGGTGGAGGCGATGCTGATCGCGGTGTGTGCCGACCTCGGGCTGACCGCCGACCGGATCAAGGGGCGCAGCGGGGTCTGGGTGCCCGCCGACGACCGCGGCCCGGACCGGAAGGTCGCCGCGATCGGGATCCGGGTCAGCCAGGGCGTGACCCAGCACGGGTTCTCGCTCAACTGCGACTGCGACCTGACGTACTTCGATCGCATCGTGCCGTGTGGCATCCGGGACGCGAGCGTGACCTCGCTGTCGGTCGAGCTGGGCCGCACGGTCACCGTGGACGAGGTGTTGCCAGTGGTGGAGCGGCAGCTGCCGGCGATTCTCGGCTGACTGGTAGCAGCCTTTCGTTCGCGGCTGCGGGGCTCGCAAGCTCACTCCTCGCGCTCACCACCCGCGCCCTCACCCTGCGTACGCATTACCTACTGAGATGCACCTGGATGTGGCGTTAACTCACCCGTTACGGTGACGCAATGCGCCCGAATCGCTCTCACATTTCCATCGTCACCGATTCCACCGCCGCCTTACCCCCGGAGGTTGCGCGGTACTACGGCATCGGCGTGGTGCCGTTGCGGCTGCTGATAGGTGACGACGAGACCGACGAGGCACGCGCCGACCCCGCATACGTGGCGAGCGCGCTGCGGCACGACACCCCGGTCAGCACCTCCGAGCCGGAGTCCTCGGAGTTCTTCTGGGCCTACTGCGACGCGGTGCACGCCGGGTACACCGAGATCGTGTCGCTGCACATCTCCGGCCGGCTGTCGAAGACCGCCGAGTCGGCGCGGGCCGCCGCCGCGCGTACCTCGGTGCCGGTGCACGTGGTGGACTCCCTGACCGGTGGCATGAGCCTGGGTTTCCTGGCGGTGGCGGCGTGCGAGGCGGCCGCCGCCGGTGCCAGCGCCGATCAGGTGGTACGCCTGATCGAACAACGCCGCGACCACGCCACCCAGATGATCTATGTGGACACTCTTGAGCACCTGCGCCGGGGCGGCCGGATCGGCAAGGCCGCCGCGATGCTCGGCACCGCACTGTCGATCAAGCCGCTGCTCGGGCTCTCCGGTGGCGAGATCGTCCCGCTGGCGAGGATCCCCGGCACCGATCGCGCCCTCACCAAGATGGTCGCCGAGGGGGTACGCCAGGCCGGGCAGCGGCCCACCGACGCCGCGGTCGAGTATTTCGACGAGCCGGAGCGGGCGCAGTCGGTGGCGGTACAACTGCGGCGCCGGATGCCGCACCTGCGGCGGCTCGTGATCACCCGGGGCAGTGCGGTGATCGCCGCCCACGTCGGCCCCGGCGCGGTCGGCCTGGCGCTCTCGCCGTGCTGAGCCGGCGGCCCCCGCCGACCGGACCGAACCGGCGGCCCGCGCTGACCGGGCTGCCGCGGCGACTCGCGCTGACCGGGCTGAGCGGCCGGCGCCTCGTTCCCGGCCTCGCCGGGCGCCGCGTTAAGGTTGCGCCGTGACCGTCGTACAGCCCGAGGGGCGCCGCCTGCTCCGCGTCGAAGCCCGCAACGCGCAGACCCCGATCGAGCGCAAGCCGCCGTGGATCAAGGTCAAGGCGAAGATGGGCCCGGAGTACAGCCAGCTCAAAGGACTGGTACGCCGGGAAGGCCTGCACACCGTATGCGAAGAGGCCGGCTGCCCCAACATCTACGAGTGCTGGGAAGACCGGGAGGCGACCTTCCTGATCGGCGGCGACCAGTGCACCCGGCGCTGCGACTTCTGCCAGATCGACACCGGCAAGCCCGCCGACCTGGACCGTGACGAGCCGCGCCGGGTCGCCGAGTCCGTCGCCACCATGGGGCTCAAGTACGCCACCGTCACCGGGGTGGCACGCGACGACCTGCCCGACGGCGGTGCCTGGCTGTACGCGGAGACCGTACGGCAGATCCACTCCGCGCTGCCCGGCTGCGGGGTCGAGCTGCTGATCCCGGACTTCAATGCCGTACCGGAGCTGCTCGCGGAGGTTTTCGGCGCGGCGCCGGAGGTGCTGGCGCACAACATCGAGACGGTGCCCCGGATCTTCAAGCGGATCCGCCCCGCGTTCCGGTACGAGCGCTCCCTCGACGTGATCACCCAGGCCCGCGCCGCCGGCCTGGTCACCAAGTCGAACCTGATCCTCGGGATGGGTGAAGAGCGGCACGAGATCAGCCAGGCGATGCGGGACCTGGTCGACGCCGGCTGCGAGCTGGTCACCATCACGCAGTACCTGCGGCCGACCCCGCGCCACCACCCGGTGGACCGCTGGGTGAAGCCGGAGGAGTTCGTCGAGCTGGAAGCCGAGGCGCGCGGGCTCGGGTTCGTGGGCGTGATGTCCGGGCCGTTGGTGCGCTCGTCGTACCGGGCCGGGCGGCTGTACCGGCAGGCGGTCGAAGCCCGCCAGCGTACGCCCTGACCGGTCGCGGGACCTTCGGCTGTGATGGACGCGGCACAGAAACCACCCGGTCACACGCCCGAAACGGGGAGCGACCAAGATATAGCCGTGGGTGACATCATTTCAGCAGCCAGAGCGTTCGGCCGGTTCGCCGCGAGCGTGATCGCCGCAGCCGGACAGACCTCGCACCAGACCGCCGTCAACAACGCGCGGATCGCGCTCGCCGAGGCGCACCGCCGATCTCAGGAACGCCGGGAGGTGGACGCGGTGTACGCCGCGATCGCGCGCGCCAGCCGCCCGCCGCTCACAGCTGGCCGTACACCTGCTGGTAGCGGGGTCCGATAGCCGCACCGACGGCTCCCACCAGGTAGCCGAGCACCGGCAGGTACGCCGTACCGGACAGCCAGGGCGCGTCCCAGGTCACCAAGGTGCCGATGTGGAGCAGGGCGCACCCGCCCAGGTACGCCGCCGCGGTGACCCGCAGCGCGATCCGCCGGGTGAACCCGATCGCCACCACCCACAGCAGCTGCGCCAGGCCCCACACCAGCAGCATCGCCAGGAAGCCCCGCTCCCCCAGCCCCAGCAGCACGGCCGCACCGAGCGCCAGCAGCCCGACCGCGAGCTGGGCCAGCTTCACCGGCTTGAGATCGGTCGCCGCCGCGAACCCGGCCAGCACCGCGGTCAGCGCGGTCGGACCGGCGATGCACAGCAGGTAGAAGTCACCGAAGTCGCGCGCGCCGCGTTCGGCGAAGAACGACGAGACCACAAAGAAGCTCTGCCCTTCGCGTGACCAGCCGAGCAGCAGGTACGCCACCGCCAGCAGCAGCGCCGCTACCGCCGGGAACCCGATCCGCCAGCTCCACGTGGGCCGCTGCTCCGCGGGGCCGATCGGGGGTAGCCCCTGCCCGTCCGGCCACGCGCCCGCGGCGCCCGTCTCAGTGGACAGCGCCAGCTGCGGCGGACCGCCGACCCCCGCCTCGTCCGGCCACGACGGCATCCGGTCCCCACCCGCCAGCGGGTCGAACCCACCCGGCCCCGGCGGCCCGAACCCGCCACCGGCTGGCTGACCGTACGCCGGCCCCTGCGCCGGACCATGCGGCGGCCCGTACGCCGGCGGGGGGCCGTACGGCGGCGGCGGCGGGGATCCGGGCGGTGGGCCGGGCCAGGGCTGGCTCGGCACCGGCCGGCCCCGTGCCGGATGCGGTTGACCGGACATCGGTCGTCGCTGCTGTCCCCCGTACTGCACGGGTATTCCTCCCACCGCTCGCGAGCACCGCCAGCCGCACCCTACAAAGCCGCGGTGGACCGGGCCATCCCGTGGCAGTGCCAGATCTGCCGGCCGGGCCTGACCGGCCGCAGCGAGCCCCGTCCCGGCGGATAGACTCGCGGCATGGCCAAGGCGGCATCCACCAAGCCCCCGTTCAAAGACCGGATCAAGCAGATCGGTATGGCGTTCAGCTATACCGCCAAGCGCGACAAGAAGTTCCTACCCCTGGCGGTGATCGCCGGGCTCGCGCCGATCCTGCTGGCGGTGCTGTTCGTGGTCTTCGCACCGGAGTCCTGGCGCGGCGGCACGATCAGCGTCGTGATCTGGGTGGTGCTCGGCGTACTGGGCTCGCTGCTCGCGGTGCTGGCCGTGCTCAACCTGCGCGCCAACAGCGCGATGATGAACGAGGCCGAGGGCCAGCCCGGCGCCGCTGCGGCGATCCTGCAGACCATGCGCGGCGACTGGCGGGTCACCCCGGCGGCGCAGGCCACCACCCAGCAGGACTTCGTGCACCGGGTGATCGGCAAGCCCGGCGTGGTGCTGATCGCCGAGGGCAGCCCAGGACGGGTACGCGGTCTGCTCGGCCAGGAGAAGAAGCGGCTCTCGCGGGTGGTCGGCGAGACCCCGATCTACGACTTCATCATCGGTACGGGCGAGGGGCTGCTGTCGGTACGCAAGCTGCGTTCCACGCTGGTCAAGCTGCCGCGCAACATCACCGGCAAGCAGGTCAACGCGCTGGACAAGCGGCTCACCGCGCTCTCCACCCGGCCGCAGATGCCAAAGGGCCCGATCCCGAAGAACATGCGCCCCAAAGGCATGAACCGGGCTTTGAGGGGACGCTAGCGCCGGCCCGGAGACGCTAGCGCCGGGGCGCGGCCAGCATCACGGAGTTGGCGGCCTTGTCGTGCAGGCCGCGGCCGTACTGGTCCATGATCAGTACGGGTACGACCAGACACATCAGGACGGTGCGGAGCACGGCACGGAGCACGCCGATCGGGGCGTCGCCGGTGGTCGAGGCGCACCGGACCTTCGCCAGCCACATGCCGGGGGTCTGGCCGTAGAGGCCGACGAAGAAGCCGTACTCGGCGATCAGGAACGGGTAGACCCACAGGCCGGTGGCGGGTGGGCGGGCCACCAGCCCCGCCAGCATCACGCACAGCACCCAGTCGATCAGCAGCGCCAGGAACCGGGCACCGTATGCGGCGGTGTCGGCACCATCGGAGTCGGGTGGGGAGAAGTCATCGTCAGCTGGCACAGAGCGCAGCGTATCGGACCCCCCGAACAGCTCCACGAAGTACGGTGAGGGCGGGGTCACGCAGGCGGTTAACATCGCCGAAACAATCGAGACACCGGCGGGCAACGAGCTGTGCATACGTTCCCTGCAACGACCCCTACCTGGGCAACTTCCCGCCATCGGACCTGGAGGAGTACGAGTGTTCGCCAACTCCGAAGAGCTTCTGCGCTACCTCAGCGACGAGGACGTGAAGTTCATCGACGTACGGTTCTGCGACCTGCCGGGCGTGATGCAGCACTTCAACGTGCCGGTGGAGTCCTTCAGCGAGAAGGTGTTCAACGACGGGCTGGCCTTCGACGGCTCCTCGATCCGTGGCTTCCAGCAGATCCACGAATCCGACATGCTGCTGCTTCCGGACGCCAGTACCGCATTCGTCGACCCCTTCCGCAAAGAGAAGACCGTCGCGCTGAACTTCTTCATCCACGACCCGTTCACCCGGGAGCCGTACAGCCGCGACCCGCGCAACATCGCGAAGAAGGCCGAGACCTACCTCGCCTCCAGCGGGATCGCCACCACCGCGTACTTCGGCCCCGAGGCGGAGTTCTACGTCTTCGACTCGATCCGGTTCGACGACAACCAGCACGAGGCGTACTACCACGTCGACTCGATCGAAGGTGCGTGGAACTCCGGCCGCGAGGAGGAAGGCGGCAACCGGGGGTACAAGCCGAAGTACAAGGGCGGCTACTTCCCCGTACCGCCGCTGGACCACTTCGCCGACCTGCGGGACACGATCGTACGTGGCCTGATCGACGTCGGCCTCACCGTCGAGCGATCGCACCACGAGGTGGGCACCGCCGGCCAGGCCGAGATCAACTTCAAGTTCTCCACGCTGTTGCACTGCGCGGACAACCTGCAGCTGTTCAAGTACGTGGTGAAGAACACCGCGTGGGCCGCCGGCAAGACCGCGACCTTCATGCCGAAGCCGCTCTACGGCGACAACGGCTCCGGCATGCACTGCCACCAGAGCCTGTGGCGCGACAACGACCCGCTTTTCTACGACGAGGCCGGGTACGCGGGCCTGTCCGACACCGCCCGCTGGTACATCGGTGGTCTGCTCAGCCACGCCCCGTCGCTGCTGGCGTTCACCAACCCGACGGTCAACTCGTACCGCCGGCTGGTGCCGGGCTTCGAGGCGCCGGTCAACCTGGTGTACTCGCAGCGCAACCGTTCCGCCTGCACCCGGATCCCGGTCACCGGCAACGACCCGAAGGCCAAGCGGGTCGAGTTCCGGGTGCCGGACCCGTCGTCGAACCCGTACCTGGCGTTCTCGGCGATGCTGATGGCCGGCCTGGACGGCATCAAGAACAAGATCGAGCCGCCGGAGCCGGTGGACAAGGACCTCTACGAGCTGCCGCCGGAGGAGTTCGCCGGCCTCAAGCAGGTCCCGGGCTCGCTGCCCGAGGTGCTCAGCTCGCTGGAGAGCGACCACGAGTACCTGCTCGAGGGTGGCGTGTTCACCCCCGACCTGGTGGAGACCTGGATCGAGTGGAAGACCGAGAACGAGGTCGACCCGATCCGGCTCCGCCCCACCCCGCACGAGTTCTCCCTCTACTACGACATCTGAGATCAACATGTGCTCTGACCTGCGGCGACGCTAGTTGATCACCTCCCTAGTCCGCAGAAAGTCCGCACGAGCGACCAGGACTGCTTCCACGGCGGTCCTGGTCGCTTCGTCTGCGTCCGGCCACAGGTGGCCGTACGTGTTGAGGGTCGTGGTGGCCGACCCGTGCCGCAGCCGCGCCTGTACGACCTTGACGTTGGCGCCGGACGCGATCAGCAGCGACGCGAAGTAGTGCCGCAGGTCGTGGTACCGGAACCCGGCAGGCAGGCCCTCCACGTCGCCCCTGGTGGCCCGTACCGCGCGTTCCAGCGCCCACGGACCGAGCTGGCGCCGGTCATCGTTGCTCAGCAGCCACTCTGCGCGCCACTGCGCGACGTGCGCCGAGAGCTCCGCCGCGAGCGACTGCGCGATCGGTACAGGCTGCCGAGACGCCTTCGACTTCAACTCCTCCGCCGGGTACTGCACGGCCGGCGTGATGATCCCGCGCATGAAGTCCACATCCGCGACCCGCAGGCCGCACGCCTCGGCGATCCGCAGGCCGGCGAACGCACCAAGCAGGATCGCCGCCCGCCACTGTGGCGGCATCGCGTCGTAGAGGCCCCACACCTGCTCGGTGGTGGCCACGTACGGCCGCTGTTCCCCGGCCGGCGGCGAGGTGCGCCGCGAGCACGGCGAGCGCGGCACCAGACCGTCATGCACGGCATCGGAGTAGATCTGCGAGAGCCTGCCGTGCAGCGCGTGCACGTAGCTGGCTTTGTGCTCCTCGGCAAGCCTCGCGGTCCACGCCTTCACGTGCGACGGACGCACCGCGCCGAGGCGCATCGGGCCGAACTCCTTCACGATCTGCGCTACGTGCACCCTGGCCTGGCGCACCGTCGACGCGCGGCGGGTGCCGTACCCGGCCAGCCATGCCGCGCACCACTCCCCCACCGTGGTCTGCGCGGTTTTCGGCGAGACGTGCATGCCGGTCACTAGCGCGCTGGTCTGCTCGTTAAGCCAGTTCTGCGCGTCGACCTTCCGCGCGAAGTGCCGAGCGTGCTCGCGGCCGGACTCGTCGCGGTAGCGGGCGCGGTACTTGCCGTCGGGTCGCTTCCTGATGCTGGCCATTTCAGCGCTCCCCGGCCTTACCCGGTAGCGCCTCGCCGAGGAAGCCAGCGTCACGCGCTCGGCGCACGTAGAGCCGTGCCGTCCGGTCAGCGACACCGAGGTGAGCGCGGACAGCCTCAGTCGGGTTGTCCGCGACGTTGCGCCGGTAGACCTCGGCCACGTCGCGTAGCACTTCGTCGGTGACCGTCCGGCGGGCCGCTTGCCGGGTACGCCGGACGGCGCGGAGGGTGGCACCCGACAGCAGGTCGCCAAGATCCCGCACGAGTCGGGTGCGTCCGCTCTCGTCGACTGTCCGGCGCACAGCGACGTGGCGCCCCGCGAGTTCTAGGGACCCTTCAACACTCAGCCGCAGGTCAACCGAGCGGATGTCGCGGCCGGAGTCTGTCGCCTCGACAACGAGCCGTCGGCACTGCGGTACGCCGTCGCGCACTTGGAAGTCCATGCGCCAGGCCGGCTCGTCGCCGGTCGGCTGGTACTTGAGTGCGAACCGCTCCGGCATCTCGTACTCCTCGCCGCCGAGCTGCACTCGGGCCGCCTCCACGGCTTCGCCGCGGCGAAGGCGTTCGGCTAGGTCGTCGTCAGGGTCGATGTCGATGAGCAGCGGCACGGCAACCCGTCCTTTCGTGGCAACTAACCGCCAAGCAACTTACCTAGGCAGTGTTACCTATGGCGACACATGCTGTCAACGGTTACCGCTGAAAGGAGCCGTTGAAAATGGGCGAGTTCATGACCACTGCTGAGGTGGCCGAGCTGTGTCGCACGTCGCCGGAGACCGTCCGGTACTGGCGGCACATCGGTAAGGGGCCCAAGTCGTTCAAGGTCGGCCGCAAGGTGCTCTACGTGGCCGGCGAGGTACGCGCCTGGCTGGCTTCTGCGTACGCCACCCAGACCGGCGCCGGCCCGGAGGCGGCCTGATGGCACGAGAAAGCCGCCCCGGCAGCGACGCTTCCGGGACGGCCACACAGACGGCCGGCGAGGACGTCTACGTCAGCCTACCCCGCCGCCCTGACGTAACGCGTGACGTGACGCGTCCCGTGACACGCCGGCCGTGCTCGACCCGCGGATGCCGCCGGTCCCGGCCCGTTGTGCCGGTCGGGTGCGCCCGGTGGTGGAACCTGTGCTCCCGCTGCGCCGCGATCTCCTCCAGTGCGGCGAGGTGGACGGCATGACCGGGGCGTACGCCGCCGGCGTCCAACTCGCGCTCCAGTACATCGCCGATGGGTACGCGGCGGCCGAGGCCGCCGAGCGGACCGGCGTCCCGTTGGTGATCCTGCGGGAGGCGGTCGCGGCGTCCGCGGGGCGCCCCGCTGAAAGGTCGCAGCCTGCGACCTTTTCCGATCTGGACGCCCCGGTGACAGCGGTGACACCCGTGTCACCGCAACTGTCACACCCCGACACCCCACCTGACCTGCGGAAACGCTCGCAAAGTGACAGGCGTGACAGGTGTGACAGCACTGACAGGCGCCGCACCTGGTGGAACCTCGGTGACCTGCTCGCCGCGGAATTCCCCGAGCCGCGCTGGGCCGTACCGGACCTGATCCCCGAAGGCGTGACCCTGCTCGCCGGGCAACCCAAGGTCGGCAAGTCCTGGCTTAGTCTCGGGCTCGCCGTGGCGGTCGCCTCCGGCGGCAAGGCCCTCGGAGACATCGACGTCGAGCCCGGCGCAGTCCTGTACGCCGCACTGGAGGACACACCACGCCGGCTACAGGACCGTCTCGGCCGTGTCCTCGGTGGGCAATATCCCTCGCCGGAGGCCCGCCGCAATCTGGAGATCGTCACCACCTGGGACACCGAATTGGTTGACCGCTGGCTCAACGAAACCCGCGGCAAGCGGCTCCTGATCCTTGACGTGCTCGCCCGGGTCCGGG
>JBOGDE010000167.1:0-12436 GCA_050701695.1 Micromonosporaceae bacterium | reverse complement strand
CTCACCGCGTGAGAGGCTGTCGTGATACCTCGGGTCGAGCGAGGCGGAGTCCAGGCGGCGATCCGGCAAGGCGGAGGTTTGCCCGGATACCGGTGTTGTATCCGGGTGAACCGACAACGCCTCCGGGCGTCGTCTGCGCCCGCCGCAGCCGGCGCGAGGTATCACGACAGCCTCTGAGGTTGGTACGGGGTGGGCCGCCGCAGTGCCGCGGTGGTGAGTGATCCGCACCGGCTGCGTGCCCCAGGGTTCCACCAGATGCGTGGGTCCGTGCGCGCGCCCGGGTGCGTGCTGACATGATGCGACAAGGTAACTGAACGTCACGAGATGGTGAGGTACGGAGTCTGATGGCGACTCGTTCGACCCGCTCCAAAGGCGTGGGCCGGTCCGCACGTTCCGCGGGTACGTCACGCGCGGCACGGACCGGTACGGGGAGCCGCACGGCCCGCGGCGGCCGGGTCGGTCCCCGCGACCGGTTCGAGCAGCAGAAGACGATGTGGATCGGCATCAACGCCGTGCTCGTCCTGGCGCTCGTGGCCGCTGTCGCCGCCGCCGGGTGGTACGGCTACCAGTGGTACGACGGCTACCGGGTCCGGGAGGGCCACATCCAGGCACAGGCGGCGGCCCGGCAGACCGTCGTGGACTTCCTGACGATCAGCGCCTCGAGTGTCGACAACGATCTCAAGCAGGTGCTGGAAGGCGCCACCGGGGAGTTCAAGAAGCAGTACGAGCAGGGCATGTCGGAGGTCCGTACCGCGGTCACCGAGAACAAGGTGTCCTCGACCGGGCGGGTGTTGCGCTCCGGGGTGGTCAGCGGCGACCCCGACTCCGCGGTGGTGCTGGTCGCCGTCGACGCCCGGATCAAGAACGTACGTACGCCGGACGGCCGCAAGGCGCATTACCGCGTCCAGGTCGACATGGTGTACGACAAGGACCAGGAACGCTGGCTGGTCTCGCGCCTCGAGTTCGTCGGCTGACGTCGGGAGTTTTCAGTAGCTATGGCACGCTTCGTTCCCCGTACCCTGCGTGGACAGCGCTCGGAGTCCGACCCCGGCGAGTCCGCGGCGGCTGCCCCGGAGGAGACCGCCCCGGGTGGCCGGGCGCCGGCGCGCAAGCCGTCGCCGCGCCGTACGCCCAAGGCCGACCGTCCCGAGCCCGGCGCGCGGGGCTCCGCGCCGAAGCCCGCTGCTGAGGATGCCGACCCCGCCGCGACGGACGCGGCCGATGCCGCGGAGACCGCGAGCCTCGCGAAGTCCGATGCCGCGACTGGTACTGACGCCGCCGGCGAGGACATCGTCGCCGCGGATGAAGCCGCCGAGGCGGACGAGGCCACCGCTGCCGAGGATGCCGCCGACGGCGAAACCACAGACGCCGACGGCGATACCACGGACGCCGACGGCGATACCACGGACGCCGACGGCGATACCACGGACGCGGACGGCGAAACCACAGACGCGGACGGCGGCGACGAGGGCGACGAGGCCGGTTCCGATGGCGCGACCGGATCGGTCGACGTGACCAAGCCACGGGCGGTGAGGCCGGCGGATTCCGGCAAGGCCGGCGGAGGCGCCAAGCGTGATTCCCGGGGCTCGGATCGCAAGCGCCCGCGCGCGGACGCGGAATCGGGCCGGGGTCGCGGCGCGGGTCGCAAGGTGGTGGCGGCTCCCCGTACCGGGTCGAACCGCCGCGCCAAGCTGGCCCAGGCCCAGATCGGGCGGCTGCGGCGTACGGCGATCAGCCTGGTGGTGTGGCTGGTGGTGTTCGGTGCGCTGGCCGGCGTCGCGGTGTACTTCCACCAGAGTGGCGAGGCGACCGACTCCGCCGCCCGGGACGCCACCTCGGCCGCCAGGTCGGCGGCGGAGGCGATCTTCTCCTACGACTACCGCTCGTTCGATGAGAGCGTCGCGAACGGCCGGCAGCACGTCACCGGGAAGTTCAAGTCCGAGTACGCCAAGACCACCGCCGGTCTGGCGAAGACCGCGGTCAAGGAGAAGGCGATCATGCGGGCCCGGGTCTCCACCGCGGGTGTGGTGGAGGCGAGCCGGGACCGCGTCGACGTGCTGCTGTTCGTCAACCAGTACCGCCGTAACGCCAACATCACCGGCGAGAAGGTCGACGAGAACCGGGTGGTCCTGACGATGGTGTACGTCGAGGACGACTCCGGATCCGGTGACTGGCTGGTCTCGAACGCGGTCGCGTACTGACGCTTGGTGGTGGTCTGGCGGTCCTCGATGCCGCCAGAAGCCGCTTTCTGGTTGATTTCGGGCGGGTGAGACCCGCCATCTGGGCGTGCCGACCCTTGACGAGAACGGCGGACTGAAGGCAGTCTGGTCCCAGGTCGCTTCGTGCGACGGCCGCTCGCGAATCGGGCACGGTCCGCATTGCAGGGCATTTGGTAGACCTGCGGGCTGTGGCCTCGACAGTGGTGGGCCGTTCGGCTACACTGCTAGTTTGCGCTGCCTTCCGCATTGAACCCTGTCCGGACTACGGTTTCCAGAGCTGTGACCGTTCCGAGCCAGGACAATCGGGGTGCGCGCTTAACGGCCGTTGCAGCACCAGGTCCTCGGAAGGACGCATCTTGGCAGCTTCCCGCCCTGCGAAGACCAGCAATATGACAGGCGCAAACGCTCCCCGCCGGATTTCCTTCGGCAGGATCACCGAACACCTCGAGGTTCCCAACCTTCTCGCCATTCAGAACGAGTCGTTCGACTGGCTGGTGGGTAATGACGCGTGGCGTACCCGGGTCGGCGACGACCCGAGTTCCCGCAGTGGACTCGACGAGATCCTGCACGAGATCAGTCCCATCGAGGACTTCTCCGGGGAGATGTCGCTCTTCTTCTCCAACCCGCGCTTCGACGAGGTGAAGGCCTCGATCGAGGAGTGCAAGGAGAAGGACCTCACCTACTGTGCCCCGCTGTTCGTCACCGCGGAGTTCACCAACCACACCACCGGCGAGATCAAGAGCCAGACGGTGTTCATGGGTGACTTCCCGATGATGACTGTCAAGGGCACCTTCGTCATCAACGGCACCGAGCGTGTCGTCGTCAGCCAGCTGGTGCGTTCGCCAGGTGTCTACTTCGACAAGCAGCCGGACAAGACCAGCGACCGCGACGTCTCCAGCGTCAAGGTGATCCCGAGCCGGGGCGCCTGGCTGGAGTTCGACGTCGACAAGCGCGACACGGTCGGCGTACGGATCGACCGCAAGCGGCGTCAGGCCGTCACGGTCCTGCTCAAGGCGATCGGTTGGACCGCCGAGCAGATCCGGGAGCGGTTCGGCTGGTCCGAGCTGATGATGACCACGCTGGAGAAGGACCACCTGGCCAGCCAGGACGAGGCGCTGCTCGACATCTACCGCAAGCTGCGGCCGGGCGAGCCTCCGACCAAGGAGAACGCCCAGAACCTGCTGGACAACCTCTTCTTCAACCCGAAGCGGTACGACCTGGCGAAGGTCGGCCGGTACAAGGTCAACAAGAAGTTCGAGGTCGACCAGCCGATCACCACCGGCGTCCTCACCAACGAGGACGTCGCCTCCACCATCGAGTACCTCTGCCGGCTGCACAACGGAGAGCCGGGCTACGACCCCGACGACATCGACCACTTCGGCAACCGGCGGCTGCGTACCGTCGGCGAGCTGATCCAGAACCAGGTTCGGGTCGGCCTGTCCCGCATGGAGCGGGTCGTCCGGGAGCGGATGACCACCCAGGACGTCGAGGCGATCACGCCGCAGACCCTGATCAACATCCGCCCCGTGGTGGCGGCGATCAAGGAGTTCTTCGGCACCTCGCAGCTCTCGCAGTTCATGGACCAGACCAACCCGCTCGCGGGTCTGACCCACCGGCGCCGGCTCTCGGCGCTCGGCCCGGGTGGTCTGTCCCGGGAGCGGGCCGGCTTCGAGGTGCGTGACGTACACCCGTCGCACTACGGCCGGATGTGCCCGATCGAGACTCCGGAAGGTCCGAACATCGGCCTGATCGGCGCGCTGTCGACCTTCGCCCGGGTCAACCCGTTCGGGTTCATCGAGACTCCGTACCGCAAGGTCGCCGACGGCAGGGTCACCGACGAGGTGCACTACCTGACCGCCGACGAGGAGGACCGGCACGTCATCGCGCAGGCCAACACCGCGCTGCAGTCCGACGGCCGGTTCGCCGAGGCTCGGGTTCTGGTACGCCGGAAGGGCGGCGAGGTCGACTTCGTCGCGCCGGAGCGGGTCGACTACATGGACGTCTCGCCGCGCCAGATGGTCTCCGTCGCGACCGCGATGATCCCGTTCCTGGAGCACGACGACGCCAACCGGGCCCTGATGGGCGCCAACATGCAGCGCCAGGCGGTGCCGCTGCTCAAGAGCGAGTCCCCGCTGGTCGGCACCGGTATGGAGTACCGGGCGGCGACCGACGCCGGCGACGTTGTCGTGGCCGAAGAGGCGGGCGTGGTCGAGGACATGTGTGCCGACTACGTCACCGTGCACCAGGACGACGGTGCCCGGCGTACGTACCTGCTGCACAAGTTCCGCCGCTCCAACGCCGGCAGCTGTGTCAACCAGAAGCCGGTGGTCAAGGAGGGCGACCGGGTCGAGGCCGGTCAGGTGATCGCCGACGGGCCGTGCACCGACGACGGTGAGATGGCGCTCGGCAAGAACCTGCTGGTCGCGTTCATGTCGTGGGAGGGCCACAACTACGAGGACGCGATCATCCTGTCCCAGCGCCTGGTGCAGGAGGACGTTCTCACCTCGATCCACATCGAGGAGCACGAGGTCGACGCCCGCGACACCAAGCTGGGTCCGGAGGAGATCACCCGGGACATCCCGAACGTCTCCGAGGAGATGCTCGCCGATCTCGACGAGCGGGGCATCATCCGGATCGGCGCCGAGGTCGTACCCGGGGACATCCTGGTCGGCAAGGTCACGCCGAAGGGCGAGACCGAGCTGACGCCGGAGGAGCGGCTGCTGCGCGCGATCTTCGGCGAGAAGGCCCGGGAGGTACGCGACACCAGCCTCAAGGTGCCGCACGGCGAGACCGGCACGGTGATCGGCGTACGTACCTTCAGCCGGGAGGACGGCGACGAGCTGTCCCCGGGCGTCAACGAGCTGGTGCGGGTCTACGTCGCCCAGAAGCGGAAGATCCAGGACGGCGACAAGCTCGCCGGCCGGCACGGCAACAAGGGCGTGATCTCCAAGATCCTGCCGGTGGAGGACATGCCGTTCCTGGAGGACGGCACCCCGGTCGACATCGTGCTCAACCCGCTCGGCGTGCCGAGCCGGATGAACGTCGGCCAGGTCCTGGAAACCCACCTGGGCTGGGTCGCGAAGACCGGCTGGCAGGTCGATGGCACCGACGCGGAGTGGAAGAAGTCGCTGAAGGCCATCGGCAACCAGACCGGCGAGCCGGACTCCAACCTCGCCACCCCGGTGTTCGACGGTGCCAAGGAGGACGAGATCGCCGGGCTGCTCGCCTCGACCCTGCCCGACCGTGACGGTCGCCAGCTGGTTGGCGGCAGCGGCAAGGCGAAGCTGTTCGACGGGCGCAGCGGCGAGCCGTTCCCGGAGGCGATCTCGGTCGGCTACATCTACATCCTGAAGCTCAACCACCTGGTGGATGACAAGATCCACGCGCGGTCCACCGGCCCGTACTCGATGATCACCCAGCAGCCGCTGGGCGGTAAGGCGCAGTTCGGTGGCCAGCGGTTCGGCGAGATGGAGTGCTGGGCGATGCAGGCGTACGGAGCCGCGTACGCGCTGCAGGAGCTGCTCACCATCAAGTCCGACGACGTACTCGGCCGGGTGAAGGTCTACGAGGCCGTGGTGAAGGGGGAGAACATCCCCGAGCCCGGTATCCCGGAGTCCTTCAAGGTGCTGCTCAAGGAGCTGCAGTCGCTCTGCCTGAATGTGGAGGTGCTGTCCAGCGATGGGGTCACGCTCGAGATGAAGGAGACCGACGACGAGGTCTTCCGGGCCGCTGAGGAGCTTGGTATCGACCTGTCGCGGCGGGAGCCGAGCAGCGTCGAGGAAGTCTGACCACGTTGATCGTGAATTCTGCGCACCAACGAGCTAAGTGAAGGAATAGACGTGCTCGATGTGAACTTCTTTGACGAGCTGCGGATTGGTTTGGCGACGGCCGACGACATCCGCCAGTGGTCGCACGGCGAAGTCAAGAAGCCCGAGACGATCAACTACCGCACGCTCAAGCCGGAGAAGGATGGGCTCTTCTGCGAGAAGATCTTCGGCCCCACCCGGGACTGGGAGTGCTACTGCGGCAAGTACAAGCGGGTCCGGTTCAAGGGCATCATCTGTGAGCGCTGCGGCGTCGAGGTGACTCGCGCCAAGGTGCGGCGGGAGCGGATGGGCCACATCGAGCTGGCGGCTCCGGTCACCCACATCTGGTACTTCAAGGGCGTACCGAGCCGGCTGGGCTACCTGCTGGACATCGCCCCGAAGGATCTCGAGAAGATCATTTACTTCGCGGCGTACGTGATCACCAGCGTGGATGCCGATGCCCGGCACCGCGACCTGGAGACGATCGAGAGCGAGCTCGGCGCCGAGAAGCGGCAGTTGGAGAACAAGCGCGACTCCGACGTCGACGCGCGTGCCAAGAAGCTGGAGACCGACCTCGCCGAGCTGGAGGCCGAGGGGGCCAAGAGCGACGTACGGCGCAAGGTCAAGGAGTCCGGCGAGCGGGAGATGAAGAAGCTGCGCGACCTGGCGCAGCGGGAGATCGACCGGCTCGACGAGGTGCTCGACACCTTCCGGAAGCTGGATGCGCGCCAGTTGGTCGTCGACGAGCTGCTGTACCGCGAGCTGCGGGACCGGTTCGGTGAGTACTTCACCGGTGCCATGGGTGCCGAGGCGATCAAGGCGCTGTTGGAGAATCTCAACCTCGATGACGAGGCCGCGTCGCTGCGCGAGACGATCCGCAGTGGCAAGGGGCAGCGCAAGATCCGCGCCCTGAAGCGGCTGAAGGTGGTCGCGCACTTCCTCAACACCCGCAACAGCCCGATCGGGATGGTGCTCGACTGCATCCCGGTGATCCCGCCGGACCTGCGTCCGATGGTGCAGCTGGATGGTGGCCGGTTCGCCACCTCCGACCTGAACGACCTGTACCGCCGGGTGATCAACCGGAACAACCGGCTCAAGCGGCTGATCGACCTGGGCGCGCCCGAGATCATCGTCAACAACGAGAAGCGGATGCTGCAGGAGGCCGTCGACGCGCTGTTCGACAACGGCCGCCGTGGCCGTCCGGTAACCGGGCCGGGCAACCGTCCGCTGAAGTCGCTGTCGGACATGCTGAAGGGCAAGCAGGGCCGGTTCCGGCAGAACCTGCTGGGCAAGCGGGTCGACTACTCCGGTCGTTCGGTGATCGTGGTGGGTCCGAAGCTGAAGCTGCACCAGTGCGGTCTGCCCAAGCAGATGGCGCTTGAGCTGTTCAAGCCGTTCGTGATGAAGCGGCTGGTCGACCTCAACCACGCGCAGAACATCAAGTCCGCCAAGCGGATGGTGGAGCGGCAGCGCCCGGTGGTGTGGGACGTACTGGAAGAGGTCATCGGGGAACACCCGGTGCTGCTCAACCGTGCTCCGACGCTGCACCGGCTGGGCATCCAGGCCTTCGAGCCGCAGCTGGTCGAGGGCAAGGCGATCCAGATCCACCCGCTGGTGTGTACGGCGTTCAACGCCGACTTCGACGGTGACCAGATGGCGGTGCACGTACCGCTGTCGGCCGAGGCCCAGGCCGAGGCCCGGATCCTGATGCTGTCCAGCAACAACATCCTCAAGCCGGCCGACGGCAAGCCGGTGACCATGCCCACCCAGGACATGATCATCGGTCTGTACCACCTCACCCACCTGCGCGAAGGCATGAAGGGCGAGGGCCGGATCTTCGGCTCGGACGCCGAGGCGCTGATGGCGCACGACAACGGTGAGCTGCACGTCCAGGCCCCGGTGAAGATCCGGATGCCGAACGTGACCGGCATTGACGTCGCCGCCGGCCAGCTGGGGGCGATGCCGGAGGGCTGGGAGCCGGGCGGCTCGGTGCTGCTGGAGACCACGCTGGGCCGGGTGCTGTTCAACGAGGCGCTGCCCGAGGGCTACCACTTCATCAACTACGAGGTACGCAAAGGCCAGCTCTCGGCGATCGTCAACGACCTCGCCGAGCGGTTCGGCGGCGGGCAGTTGGCGGCGACCCTGGACGCGCTCAAGGAGGCCGGTTTCCACTGGGCGACCTGGTCGGGTCTGACCATCGCGGTCGAGGACGTGGTGCACCCGCCGCGCAAGCAGGAGATCCTGGAGCGGTACGAGAAGGACGCCGACCGGATCGACAAGCAGTACCAGCGTGGTCTGATGACCGCGGAGGAGCGGCGTGGCGAGCTGATCGAGATCTGGACCAAGGCGACCAACGAGGTCGCCAAGGAGATGGAGGCGGCGCTACCGCAGACCAACCCGCTGTGGAAGATGATCAACTCGGGTGCCCGCGGTAACCTGCTGCAGCTCCGCCAGATCGCCGCGATCCGTGGCCTGGTGGCCAACCCCAAGGGTGAGATCATCCCGCGGCCGATCAAGTCGAGCTACCGCGAAGGTCTGACCGTGCTGGAGTACTTCATCTCCACGCACGGTGCCCGTAAGGGTCTGGCCGACACGGCGCTGCGTACCGCCGACTCGGGTTACCTGACCCGGCGTCTGGTGGACGTGTCGCAGGACGTCATCATCCGGGAGGACGACTGCGGCACGGACCGTGCCATCCGGATGCCGATCGCGTCCAAGGTCGACGGCCAGTTGGACCGCCACGAGTACGCCGAGACCAGCGTGTATGCCCGCAGCATCGCCGACGACATCAACGACGCGGACGGCAAGCTGATCGCCGAGGCGGGCAGCGACCTGACCGCCATCCTGACCGACAAGCTGATCGCCGCCGGGGTCGACGAGGTACGCATGCGCAGCGTGCTGACCTGCGAGTCCAAGGTCGGTGTCTGTGCCGCGTGCTACGGCCGTTCACTGCCCACCGGCAAGCTGGTCGATGTCGGCGAGGCGGTCGGCATCATCGCCGCCCAGTCCATCGGTGAGCCCGGTACCCAGTTGACGATGCGTACGTTCCACACCGGTGGTGTCGCCGGTGAGGACATCACGCAGGGTCTGCCCCGGGTGCAGGAGATCTTCGAGGCGCGGGTGCCGAAGGGCAAGGCGCCGATCGCGGACACTCCCGGCCGGGTGCGGATCGAGGAGGGCGAGAAGTCGCGGAAGATCATCCTGATTCCGGATGACGGCAGCGACGAGATCGTCCACGACAAGATCCCGCGCCGGGTACGGCTGCGTGCGGGCGACGGTGACAGCATCGGCGTCGGCGAGAAGCTGACCGAGGGCACCATCGACCCGCACGAGCTGCTGCGGATCCTGGGTCCCCGTGCGGTGCAGCTGCACCTGGTCGGCGAGGTGCAGGACGTCTACCGGTCGCAGGGTGTGCTGATCCACGACAAGCACATCGAGATCATCATCCGCCAGATGCTGAAGCGGGTCACGGTGATCGACTCCGGCTCGACGGACTTCCTGCCGGGTTCGCTGGTGGACCGGGCGCAGTTCGAGGCGGAGAACCGCCGGTCGGTGGCCGAGGGCGGCGAGCCGGCCGCGGGTCGTCCGATGCTGATGGGTATCACCAAGGCCTCGCTCGCGACCGAGTCGTGGCTGTCGGCGGCCTCCTTCCAGGAGACCACCCGGGTGCTCACCGACGCGGCGATCCAGGCCAAGAGCGACTCGCTGATCGGTCTCAAGGAGAACGTGATCATCGGCAAGCTGATCCCGGCCGGTACCGGTATCTCCAAGTACCGCAACATCCGGGTGGAGCCGACCGAGGAGGCGAAGGCCCGGGTCTACTCGATGACGGGGTACGCCGAGACCGACTACGGGTTCGGCCCGGCCAGTGGCCAGGCGGTGCCGCTGGACGACTTCGACCTGGGGTCCTTCGGCCGCTAGCTCGGCTGCTCGTTTTACCGACCGCGCAGACGGCCGGTCACCCGATCCGGGTGGCCGGCCGTTTCGCGTACCCGTCGGGCGGATTCGTACAAGCGGTGCTGCCGGTGTCTCGGGCAGGGTCAGGGGTGAGCGCGGTCACTAATGATACGAGACGGTTCCGTATTGGAATGGCCTCGGGTAGCGTCGGCGCCGAATACGAAACGTAGACGTCTCGATAAGGAGCGGCAGTGCAGCCAACCGAGACAGCCGGGCACCCCCGGCGCTGGTCCATCCTCGCGGTGCTGGTGATCAGCCTGCTGGTGGTGGTGCTCGACAACACCGTACTGAACGTCGCGATGAAGGCGATCGCGGATCCGGTGCACGGTCTCGGCGCCACCCAGAGCGAGCTGGCGTGGTCGATCAACTCCTACACACTGGTCTTCGCGGGCCTGCTGTTCACCTTCGGTGTGCTCGGCGACCGGTTCGGCCGTAGGCGGATGCTGCTGCTGGGCATGGTGCTGTTCGGGCTGGCGTCGCTGGCCTCCGCGTACGCCCAGACACCGGAGCAGCTGATCGGCGCACGGGCGCTGATGGGCATCGGTGGCGCGGCGATCCTGCCCGCCACGCTGTCGATCATCACCAACGTGTTCGACCCGAAGGAACGGGCGCGCGCGATCGGCGTCTGGGCCGGCTCCGTCGGTCTGGCCGTGGCGATCGGCCCGATCGTGGGCGGCGCGCTGCTGGAGCGCTTCTGGTGGGGCTCGGTCTTCCTGATCAACGTACCGATCCTGCTGGCGGGCCTGGTCGCGGCGTCGTTGCTGGTGCCCGAGTCGCGTAACCCGAACCCGGGCCGGATCGACGCCATCGGGGTGGGGCTCTCGATCGTCGGTCTGGTCTCGCTGGTGTACGGGATCATCGAAGGCGGCGAGACCGGTGACTGGGCGCAGCCGGCCGTGTGGGGCCCGATCGCGGCCGGTGTCGTGCTGCTGGCCGGCTTCATCGCGTACGAACGCAGGACCGCCCACCCCGCCCTGGACGTACGGCTGTTCGCCAACCCGCGGTTCTCCGCCGCGGTCGCGATCGTCGGGCTGACCTTCTTCGGCGCCATGGGTACGTTCTTCTTCTCGTCCTTCTACCTGCAGCTGGTACGCGACTACACCGCGCTGCAGGCGGGGATGATGTTCCTGCCGTTCGCGGCCGCCCAGCTGGTCTTCGCTCCGATCAGCTCCAGCCTGGTGAAGCGGTACGGCCCCCGCGCGGTATCCGCGTCCGCGCTGCTGCTGGTCGCCGTCGCCACCACGGTGTTCGTCATCGTCGAGGTGGACACCCCGGTGTGGGTGCTGCTGCTCGGCTTCCTCGCGCAGGGCACCGGGATGGCGTTGGTGATCCCGTCGGCCACCGAGTCGGTGATGTCGACGCTGCCGCGGGAGCGGGCCGGGGTCGGCTCCGCGATCAACAACACCATCCGGCAGGTAGGCGGTGCGCTCGGCGTGGCGGTGCTCGGTTCGGTGCTCTCGCAGGCGTACCGGGAGCGGATCGCGTCCGAGGTGGCGACCCTGCCACAGGCGGCGCGGGAGGCGGCCACGGAGTCCCTGGCGGGCACGTACGGTGTCGCGGCGAAGCTCGGCCCCGGCGCGGAGCAGCTTCTCACCGCGGCAGACGAGGCCTTCGTGGCGGCGATCCACTGGGCCGCCGCCGGGTCGGTCCTGGTGACCCTGGTGGGCGCCCTGGTGGCGCTGCGCTGGCTGCCGGGCCGCGACGTGAGCGCGCCTGAGCCCGCGCCGACACCGGCCGCGTCCGGCGAGCCGGAGTTGGTCCGGGCCCGGTGAGCCACGGAGAATAGCCAGGTGAGTACGACGGAGCAGCAGGTGAGTACCGAAGAGCGGTGTGAGACCCGGCCGGTGGGTCGGCCGCGCAGCACCCAGGCCAGCGAAGCGATCATCGACGCCGTACTCGACCTGCTGTACCACGGCACCACGATCGAGGCGCTGTCCATGGAGGCGGTGGCGGCCCGCGCCGGGGTCGGCAAGGCGACCATCTACCGGCGCTGGCCGAACAAGGAAGCGTTGGTGCTGGAGGCGGTGGCCTGCTTGAAGGGCCCCTCGCCGAAGGTGCTCGGCCGGTCGGTGCGCGAGGATCTGGTGACGGTGCTGCGCAGCATCGCCGACAAGACCGCCAGCCCGGAGCAGCAGGTGCTGATCTCGGTACTTCCGGAGATCAGGCGCAACCCCGAGCTGTCCGCCCGGTACGCCGAGCTGATGGATGCCCGCCGGGACGTCACCCGCGAGGTGCTGCGGCGTGGGATCGCTTCCGGTGAGCTGGCGCCCGACCTCGACATCGAGCTCGCGCTCGCGGTGCTTAGCGGTCCGATGGTCGGGGTGGTCGGGATGCGGATGTTTCCCCGGGTACACCGGGAGCGGCTGGCCGAGCGCCTGGTCGAGCTGGTGCTCAGCGGGTTCGTGCCCCGCCCCGGTGCCGCGGCCGAGGCGGCGGCCGCGGCTGCGGCCGAGG